>JANLYO010000232.1:0-5178 GCA_031365665.1 Rhodoferax sp.
AAGGGCGTGTTCCAGGCGGCGCGGATTTGGTGACCTTCTGGTTTGAAAAAGCCCGCCATCAGATTGAAACCATGGGCCTTGGCACAGCCGGGCTGGTGGCGACCAATTCCATCCGGCAACGCGGCAACCGCCCGGTGATGGAACGCATCCAGAAAACCACGCGCATTTACGAAGCCTGGGCTGACATGCCGTGGGTCAACGAAGGTGCCGCAGTCCGTGTGTCGCTGGTTTGTTTTGGGCACGCTGCCCAACCGGCGCGGCTCGACGGCGCAGACGTGGAACAAATCTTCCCCGACCTCAAAGCCCAAACCACCGGCTCATCCGCCGTCGATTTGACCACCGCCAAGCCACTGCCCGAAAACGCCGACGCGTCATATTTCGGCTTTTGCCTGGCCGGGCCTTTCAAGGTGTCAACCCAACTGGCGACGGATTGGCTGCGTGAACCCAATGTCAACGGCCGGCCAAACAGCGACGTGCTCAAACCCATTTACAACGGATCTGACGTGACCCGCCGGTGGGCCGGCAACTGGGCCATCGACTTTGGCGCGCGCATGGCTGAGCGCGACGCTGCCCTGTTCGAAAAGCCGTTCGGTTACGCCACGCAACACGTCTATCCAATTCGTTCGACAAACAACCGCGCTGCCAGAGCAAAGTATTGGTGGCGTCACGGCGAAGCGCGCCCAGGTTTGCGCCAAAAACTCGAACCCCTGGCCCGCTATATCGCCACGGTAGAAACCGCGAAACACCGCCTCTTTGTGTTCTTCCCCATCAGCGTCGCGCCCGAACACAGCCTGATCGTGATCCCGCGCGCCGACGACGCCACGTTTGGCTTGCTGTCATCGCGCGCCCACGTCATTTGGGCTTTGGCACGTGGCGGTCGAATGGGCAAAGGAAACGATCCACGCTACAACTCCCTCGCCGCCTTCGAACCCTTCCCCTTCCCCGCTGGCCTAACCCCCGCCGACACCGCGCACCAGCAGACCGAAACCCTTGAGACCGGCGCGCAAATTCCAGCCAAGCTCGCAGCAAGCAGCCTGCCCCCGCAGCCTCAAAACAAGACCAGCAGCAAGGCGGGAGTGGGGCGGACGATGGGGGCGATTTTAAAAAGCCATAACGTGACGTACGGGTATGAGCCCCCGGCGTCCGCCCCGCTCCCGCCTGGGCAGAGCGCAGCGGCGTCAACCGGCGAACGTCAAGCTGAACCCGGCATCCGGCAACTGGCCATCCAGATCGCCAATGCCGCCAAACACCTCAACGACCTGCGCAACAACTGGCTCAACCCGCCCGAGTGGACGCGGCGCGTGCCGGAAGTCGTCCCGCTGGGCATGGACCAATCGCCCTACCCTGACCGCATCGAGGCGAAGCCGGGCATCAGCGAGGCGGATGTGAAGGCGCTGCAAAAACGCACGCTCACCAACCTGTACAACCTGCGCCCGCAGTGGCTGGCCCACGCCCACGAGCAGCTTGACCTGGCCGTAGCCGCCGCCTACGGCTGGCCCGACTACAGCGTCGCCATGCCCGACGACGAAATCCTGAAGCGGCTGCTGGCGCTGAATTTGGCGCGGGCAGCTGCACAAAACACCAAGCCGTAAGACGGCAAGCCAGTCAGCGCGCATTGCAATGACACTATAATTTGGTATCATCGTGCGGAAGAAATACTGATGCAACGAAAACACCAGCGGACCCTGGAATTGATTTTTTCTCGGCCTGTGTCGGGCAGCGTGAAATGGCGGGAGATTGAAGCCCTGCTTGTGGCTTTGGGCGCTGAGGTTACAGAGCGTGAAGGGTCGCGGGTCGGCGTCAAGCTGTTCGCTGACCGGCGGGTGTTTCACCGCCCTCACCCCTCGCCAGATACCGACAAGGCGGCGGTAGAGAGTTTGCGCAAATGGCTGGACGCCAACGGAGTAAAACCATGAGAAATGTGATGGATATCAAGGGCTACAAGGCCGTGATCGCGTTCGATTCGGAAACCAATCTGTTTCGCGGGGAATTTGTCGATTTGAATGGCGGCGCGGATTTTTATGCAGCTGACGTGAAGTCGCTGCAAAAGGAAGGCGCGTTGTCGCTCAAGGTGTTTCTGGACATGTGCCGCGAAGATGGCGTAGAACCCTTGAAGCGGTATTCAGGCAAGTTGATGGTGCGGCTGCCGGGTGACCTGCACCAGAAGGCGGTAGTTTCCGCCGCCGCTCACGGGCAGAGCCTGAACGCCTGGCTGACCCAGGTGGTGGCACAAGCCGCCGCTTGATCCGCCCGTTGGCGCTGCGACTGCGTGCGCCAATCAAACTGGCCGCAAGACCTTGCATTTGCTATTTTTTATATAGCATAAATCGCACATTCCACGAGACCTGGAGGCCAAAAAAGCTTAAAATTCGGCGAAACAGGCCTCAAATTTCAATTTGTTAACACCCATGTTAATTTTAACCAAACTATGCCCCTGATCATCTTCTCGCACGCCAACAGCTTCCCGGCCAGCACCTACCGCGTGTTGTTCCGCAGCCTTCGTTCGCGCGGCTTCACGGTGAAGGCAATTGACAAGCTGGGGCATGACCCGGCTTACCCGGTCACCGACAACTGGCCGCACCTGGCCAAACAGGTGGCCGCTTTTGCTGCCGCCGAGATTGAAAAGGCGGGCGAGCCGGCGTTTTTGGTGGGGCATTCACTCGGCGGTTTTTTGAGCCTGATGGCCGCCGCGCGGCAGCCGCAGATGGGCGGGCATGGCGTGGCCGGTGTGGTGCTGCTCGATTCTCCGCTGGTGGGCGGCTGGCGCTCGACCGCCTTGCAGATGGGCAAACTCACGCCGATGATGGAGAAAATGTCGCCCGCCGGGGTGAGCAAGACGCGCCGCACCAGTTGGCCCTCGCGCGCGGCGGCGCTCCTGGCTTTCCAGTCCAAAAAGGCCTTCGCCCGCTGGGAGCCGCAGGTGCTGAAGGACTACATCGAACACGGCATGGACATCGACATTGACGGTGATGGCGCCCGGTGCGTGCTGGGTTTCAACCGCGAGATCGAAACCGCGATCTACAACACCGTGCCGCACAACCTGGAGAGCCTGCTGCGGCGCCACCCCTTGCAGTGCCCGGCGGCCTTCATCGGCGGCACCCATTCGCGCGAGATGAAACAGGTGGGCATGGGCTTGACCGAAAAAATCGCCCAGGGCCGCATCACGACGCTGGACGGCGGGCATTTGTTCCCGATGGAGCATCCGCTGGAGGCGGCGGCCGCCATCGGGGCAGCGATTCAAGGCTTGTCCCAGCGCCTGCCGGGCCGCTGAGACTTCGACCCTTCGACAAGCTCAGGACAGGCCAAGCTCAGTCCGAACGGATCGAGGGCTTGCAAAGCCTGCTTTGCACAGTGCTGTGACCGCTAGGGCAGCGGCAGTGGCTTGACTTTGCGCCGCTCTTCGTGCGATAGGCGCAGCGGCTCGGCGGCCTCGGCCGCGACAAACTCAAACAGGCGCGCGTGCGAGGCTTTTTGCGCCGCCGGGTTGCCGCCCACGGTGGCCTTGCCGCTTTTGGTGTTGCCCACGTTCTCCATCGTGCGCAACGGCCCCAGGCCGTCAAAGCCGTGGTAACTGCCGGGGTAGATGTCGAGCTCGAACGGGGCGCCGGGCTGGCCGCGCAGCACCTTGTCGCGCAGGCTCACGCAGGTGTCGGCGCGGGTCCAGTCGTCCAACTCGCCGATCATCACCAGCAGGGGCGCTTCGAGCGTGTAGTTCCACATTTTCAAAGGCTGGTTGCAGCCGGGGTAAAAAGCCGCCACCGCTTTGGGCCGGATTTTTTGGGCTTTGACGAAGCTGTCGCTGGCGTCCGCGACCAGGAGGGCGGTCTGCCCGCCGTGCGACCAGCCCACCACGAAGATCCGCGACGAATCAACCGAGGGCTGTTGCGCCAGCCAGACGATGCTTGCGAATACATCTTCACGGCGGTCGGTTTCATGCACGGCGCGCCTCGCGGACGGCGTCGCGCAAATGGACTGGATGCCGCGCGGGCTGAAGCTGTCGGGCACCACAAAATGCATGCGCTCCGCCGCGAAATAAGCCGCATAACGCCGCCAGATCGGGTTGAGCTGGCCTTTGGCGTCCAGCGCCCCGCCGCAGCCATGCAAGCCGATCACCACCGGCCGACGTTCAACCGAAGCTGAACCAGAACCGCCCGTGTCGCTGCCGTGCGGCGCTGCCTCCAGCTTGAACCAATAGACCGGCAAGCTGGTGGTGCTTTGCGACATGGGGATCTGGACTTGCGCCTGAACCGCCGGCGCCAATACACCCAAAAAGCCGAAAAATCCGACAAGGCCCAGCAGGCAAAACGCGAAGCGCAGTCCCAAGCGCAGCCGCGCCCGGCGCGCAAAGTTTCTTACGCCTGTCACGCTGCCTGCGCCGCTCGCAATACCTGCGCCACCTACACCATTCAAGGCGCCCACTTCACCAGCCCGCTCCAGGCGGTGGCCAGTACGATCAGGCCAAAGGCGATGCGGTAATAGGCAAAACCGACAAAGCTGTGTGTGGAGATGAATTTCAGCAGCCAGCGGATGCACCACAGGGCGCTGATGAAGGAGACGATGAGGCCCACGGCGAACATCGGCAGGTCGGCCAGCGACAACAAAGCCCGTTCTTTGTACAGGCTGTACACGCCCGCGCCGATCAGCGTGGGGATCGCCAGGTAAAACGAGAAGTCGGTCGCCGCCTTGCGCGACAGGCCCAGGAACATGCCGCCGATGATGGTGGCGCCGCTGCGGCTGGTGCCGGGGATCATCGCCAGGCACTGGATCAGGCCGACCTTGAGCGCGTCCAGGGCGCTCATCTGCTCGACCTCCTGGATGCGCGGCCCCAGCGCCTGCGGCGGCGTTTGCCCGGCCATGAAAGCCATGGTCGAGTTCTCGCGCGACTTTGCTTCGCGCTTGTAACGCGCCTCCGCCCACAAAATGATGAAGCCACCGATGATGAAGGTGCTGGCCACCACCACCGGCGTGAACAAGTGCGCCTTGATGGCCTTGCCAAACAGCAGGCCCAGCACCACGGCGGGGATGAAGGCGATCAGCACATTCAGCGCGAAGCGCCGGGCCTGTTTTTGCGAAGCCGCATTGGATGCGCCACTGGACGCGAGGGCCATCAGCGTGTCGCGGATTTTTTGCCAATACACCAAAATCACGGCAAAAATCGCACCGGTCTGGATGGCGATG
>JANLYO010000240.1:0-7636 GCA_031365665.1 Rhodoferax sp.
CAGCAGGTCACGCCGGATGCCCGCATCGAAGTCAACAAACAGGCGCAGGGCCAGCAGGCCAACCAGGTCACCATCCTGGTCAACAAACCCATGGGCATCGTCAGCGGCCAGGCCGAAGACGGCCACCTGCCGGCCATCACCTTGGTCAAGCCCGAGAACCGCTGGCAAGACGACAACGCGCGTTACTTTTTCCACCCCAAGCAGTTGCAAAGCCTGGTGCCGGCCGGGCGGCTTGACATTGACTCGATTGGCCTCTTGGTCTTGACGCAAGACGGCCGTGTGGCCCGGCAGTTGATCGGCGAAGAATCGGTGATGGAGAAGGAATACCTGGTGCGGGTGGTTTACTTGGGGCTGGACAAGACCGGCGCCCCGCAGGTTGACGCCAACCCCGGCCAGCTTATCCGCATGGACGACGACGACCCGGTCAGCACCAATGTGCAGGCGGTCTTTCCCCCCGCCCTGCTGGCCAAACTGCGCCACGGCTTGAGCCTGGACGGCCAGGCTCTCAAACCGGCCAAAATCAGCTGGCAAAACCCCGAGCAACTGCGCGTGGTACTCACGGAGGGTAAAAAACGCCAGATCCGCCGCATGTGCGAACTGGTCGGGCTGAAAGTTGTGGGACTCAAGCGGGTGCGCATTGGCCATGTCATGCTGGGCAATCTGCCGCTCGGGCAATGGCGCTACCTGGCGCCGCATGAGAGGTTTTAGGGACCCTCTGCATAACTCCGTTCGGACTGAGATTTTGCAGGCCTTCCCTGGCTCAATCCAGCGGCGGGATGGCGTCTTTCCACAGATTCCAGGCCCGCTCGATTTGCCCTTCGGTCGAGGCCGCTGCAAGGGCCGCCTCTTCTTCGTTCAAATAGTTGACCGGCCCCATCGCCATCGCCTGAATCTGCAACTTGGCGTTGACCTCGGCGTAAATCGCGCGGTACACCGCCAGTTCGATGGACGGCGCCACGGTGGTCGAGCCGTGCCCGCGCATCAACACGCAGTTGCTGGCGCCAAGCGACTGCGCCAGCGCGTGGCCCAAGCCGGCGCTGCGAATCAACATGTCGGTGTTGCCGCCCAAGCCCGAACCCGCGTCGGCATCCCGTATCTCAAACAGCGCGCTGCCGCTGCCCAAAAAACCGCTCATGTGGAATATCGGCCGCAGGCGCTGGCCGGTCACGCCGAAAGGAATCACCGACTGCGAATGGCTGTGCACGATGGACATCACATCGGGCCGCGCGCGGTAAATTCCGCTGTGGATGAAGCGCTCCAGGTAAGAGCGTTTGTCTGACGCCACCGCCAAGTCGCCGTTCAGGTCGTAGCAAAGGATGTCCTCTGGCCGCACCAGGCCCGGCGCGCGGTTGCAGGACAGCAGGAAATGCCCGCCCGATGCCGGATGGCGCACGCTGATGTGGCCGAAACCATCCACGATATTCTGGTGGAACAGAATGCGGTTCGCCACCGCGAGTTTGTCAAGCAAGGCCGGTTCGGCAGCAAGGATGTTTGTCAACGGCAGTCTCCTGGGCATCAACAGGTCGGCGGCAGGTCAGCGCCAAGTCAATGTCAGACCCCGGGGCCTGACGGTAAGATGATGCCATGAAGCTTCCTTCCCGATTCTGGGCCGACTTGTCGGCGCGCCACTTCGCCCAGCTGGCGGCAAGCGGCAACATCGACCAAACAGTCGCCGTGTTGCCCGTTGCGGCCACCGAGCAACACGGCCCGCATTTACCTGTCAGTGTGGACACCACCCTTGTCAACGGGGTGATCGAATCCACCCTGCCCCACTTGTCTGCGGATCTGCCGGTGCTCATTTTGCCCACCCAGCAAGTCGGCAAGAGTAATGAACACATTCGTTTCCCCGGCACGCTCACACTTTCTGCGCAAACGCTGATTAACGTGTGGATGGAACTCGGTGCCTGCGTGGCACGCGCGGGTATCAAAAAACTCGTGCTGCTCAATTCACATGGCGGCCAGGTCAGTGTGATGGACATTGTCGCGCGTGACTTGCGCACCGCGCATGAACTCATTGTCTACAGCACCAATTGGTACACGCTGCCACTGGGAGACGCGGTGATGAGCCTCTTCCCCCCCGAGGAGCACCGTTTTGGCATACACGCAGGTGACATGGAAACCTCCATGATGCTGGCCTTGCGCGAAAAATATGTCGACATGGCGCAGGCGCGCGATTTCAAATCCAGCGCCCAAGAGCGCGCCGCCAAGTACCCGATTTTGGGCAACGGCAGCAGCGCCAAACTCGGCTGGCAAGTGCAAGACTACAACGCCATGGGCGCGGCTGGCAACGCATCCATCGCCACAGCGGCCAAGGGCCAGGCGATTCTGGACGCCGCCGGTGTGCAACTGGCGAACCTGCTGCGAGAAATCAGCGATCTGCCGCTTTCCACCTTGAACCCCAACCCCCACTTTCCCCCATGAACGAGCCTGCCCCAACCTTGCTGGCGCTTCAAAACGTCGATAAACGTTACGACAACGGCACACTGGCGCTGCAAGGCGTGAATCTCGCCATAGGTGAGCGCGAGTTCGTCAGCTTTTTGGGGCCGTCAGGCTGCGGCAAAAGCACGGCGCTGAAGATGATCGCCGGGCTGTTGGAGGTCTCTGGCGGGCGCATCCAGTGGAGTGACAACACCGCTGATCACGCCAAAGACATCTCCTTCGTGTTTCAGGAGCCGACTCTGATGCCCTGGGCCAAAGTGTTTGACAACGTCTGGCTGCCGCTCAAGCTCAAAGGTGTCTCCCGCGCCAGCGCAAGCGTGCAGGTCGAAGCGGTGCTGGCCAAAGTGGGCTTGAGCCAGTTCGCCCACGTGTATCCGCGTGAGTTGTCGGGCGGCATGAAGATGCGTGTGTCGATCGCCCGCGCCATGGTCACCGAGCCGCGCCTGTTGCTGATGGACGAACCCTTCGCCGCGCTGGACGAAATGACGCGTTTCAAGCTCAACAACGATACCTTGGCGCTGTGGACCGCGCAGCAGTTCACCACTATTTTTGTCACCCACAGCGTGTACGAAAGTGTGTATTTGAGCAACCGCATCGTCGTGATGGCGGCTCGCCCTGGCCGCGTGATCGCCGATTTGGCGGTGGACGAGCCCTACCCGCGCACTGATGCGTTTCGCGCCACCGAGCGTTATGCGCAGTGGTGCGTGCAGGTGTCGCAAGCCTTGCAGAAAGCTGGAGAACACCATGTCTGAGCTTAATGGTTCAAATTCATCCAATTTGCGCGCTATAAATAATATAGCTAATTACGCATATTCCAAGAGACCCAAGGGTCAATTTCTTCAGAACCTTCTGCCTTTTGTCGTATTTTTCGCCGCATTGTTAACATGGGAGTTAATAGTTCGCATCAACCAAATTCCGCACTACATCCTGCCCGCTCCCACCCTCATCGCCCAAACCCTGTGGGACAACCTGGGCTCGCTCATGACCAGCTGGGTCTATACGATGAAGATCACCTTTGGCGCGCTGGTATTGGCCGTGGTGGGTGGCGTGGCGCTGGCGATGCTGTTTGCATTGAACAAATGGGTGGAGCTGTGCCTGTTTCCGTTTGCCATCGTGTTGCAGGTCACGCCCATCGTCGCCATTGCGCCCCTGATCCTGATTTTTATTGACAGCACAGCGGCCGCCTTGTTGTTGTGCGCCTGGATCGTGGCGTTTTTCCCCATCCTCTCCAACACCGTGGTCGGCCTGCGCAGTGCTGACCATAACCTGCGCGACCTGTTTTCGCTGTACCGCGCCACGCCCTGGCAAACGCTGCGGCATTTGTTGATTCCTTCGGCCATGCCGTATTTCATCGCTGGGCTGAAGATTGCGGGTGGCCTGAGCCTGATCGGCGCGGTGGTAGCCGAGTTCACCGCCGGCGCGGCGGGCAAAGACACGGGCCTGGCCTCGCGCATTCTGGAGGCGAGTTTCCGCACCGAAATCCCGAAGATGTTCGCCGCGCTGGTGTTGGTGTCGCTCACCGGCATCATGATTTTTCTGGTGTTCAACTTCATCTCCAAACTGGTGCTGGGCTCTTGGCACGAGAGCGAAATCAAGAGCAGCCGCTGAACGCCTGCCAACGGTCAATACACTGTGATTCAACTGCGCAACATCGCGATCCCGACCAGCGTGCGCGGGTTTGTCTCGGGCAGCGTCCGGTTTGATATTCAAATGGAAAATGGCCTTTTAAGTCGCATAAAACCATCGCAATCGGCTCCTGTTTCAGGAGCAATTAAAACCCCATCGGGCCTGCTGATTCCAGCACTGGCCGACCTGCATGTGCATCTAGACAAAACCTATGTGGCGCACGAAGTGGGCGCCGCCGACGGCGATCTGTTCAAGGCAATCAGCTTGATGGCCGAGCACCGCGCGCGCTGGAGCGGCGCCGACATTCACCCACGCATGCAGCGCGCCATCAACGAGGCCTACCACGGTGGCACCCGCGCCCTGCGCACTCATTTGGACTGGCCCGAGGCCAACGCCCCGCGCAGTTTGCCTGAGTTTGAAAAGCTGCGCGATGCCTGGCGCGGCCGCCTGGCGCTGCAATGTGTGTCGCTCACACCGTTGGACGAGTTAGCCTCTGTTGACAGCGCCGGGCGGGCTGAAGGCGGACGGATAGGCGAACAGATTGCCCAACAGATCGCTCAAGTCAACCAGCGCTGCGATCCCGCGCAGGGTGAAGCTGCGCTGCTTGGAGCGTTTGTCTACCGCAACGACAACCTGCGCCAAAAACTGCAACGTGTTTTTGAACTCGCCGCCCAACACGGGTTGAACCTGGATTTTCACGTTGACGAAGGGCTGGACAAAGACGCCTGCGGCCTGCGCGCCATCGCCGAGCTGGCGCTTCAATACGCTTTCCCGGGAACCATCACCTGCGGCCACGCCTGCTCCTTGTCAACGCAAAGCCGCCCAGAAGCAGAGCAAACCTTGAGCCTGTGCGCCAAGGCCGGCATCCACCTGGTCGCGCTGCCCAGCACGAACTTGTATTTGCAAGGCGCATGGGATCAAACCCCATTGGAACGGGGCCTAACCCGGCTCAAAGAAGCGGCGGCCCTGAATGTCTCCACCAGCATCGCCACCGACAACGTGGCCGACGGCTTTTTTCCCTACGGCAGTTACGACCTGCTCGACACCTTCGCGCTGGGCGTGCAGATCGGCCACTTGAGCCCGGCAGACGCCTGGTTGCCGGCCGTGTCCATACGCCCGGCACGGGCGATGGGCCTGCCCTGGGACGGTAACATCACGGTGGGTTGCCCGGCGGATTTCATCTTGCTGGAGGCGCGCGACGCGTATGAATTAATCACCCCCGCCGGTCGCAAACGCCGCGTCATCCGCCATGGCGCATTTCTGGAAACCACCCTATGAGCGCGTCTCAAGCATTGTTGCAATTTCAATCCGAGATTTCAGGTGTTAAGTGTGTGGTCGATGCCGCTTACGTGGCCGACAAGTCACGCGACTACTACTGGTACAGCCCGATTCTCAAGGCGCAGTTGGACGGTAAAGTTGGCGATATAGTGGTCAAACCGCGCACCGAGGCCGAGGTCATTCGCGTTGCCGCTGCCTGCGCCAAACACCGCCTGAAAATCACTGTGCGCGGCGGCGGCACCGGTAACTACGGGCAATGTGTGCCACTGCAGGGCGGCGTGATTTTGGACATCACGGCGCTAAACCGGGTTACAAGCATCGCGCCGGGCAAAGTCACCTGTGAAGCCGGCATCCTGATCGCCGATCTGGAACGCGCCGTGCGGGCGGATCAAGTCGTCACAGGCGGCCAGGAGATTTTGATGTTCCCCAGCACCCGCGACATGGCCACCATCGGGGGCTTTATCGCGGGCGGTTACGCCGGAGCGGGCAGCGTGCGCAACGGCATTTTGAAAGACGCCGGCAACGTCAGCATGGTCCGCGTTGTCACCCTGGAGAACACCCCGCGCATCATAGAGCTGCACGACGCTGACATCCAGAAAGTACACCACGCCTATGGCACCAACGGCATCATCACCGCGCTAACGCTGAGCCTCAAACCCGCTGTGGACTGGGTGCACCATATTGCCCTGTTTGACAGCTACAGCGACGCGCTGCGTTTTGGTTGGGAGGCGACTGAGGCCATCGGCAAGAGCGTAGACGCCTTCCTCATCACGGCAGTGGAGCGCCGCATCGCTCCCTATTACGAAAGCGAATTTGGCGCGCGTTTTCCGGCCAGCAAAGACGCGGTGTTTTCCATGGTTCACCCGCAGGCGCTGACCACCTGGCGCGCGCTGGTGGTGCGCCACGGGGGCTTGGAGACCATGGCCTTCACCGAGTCCGAGCTCAAAACCCAGGGACTCTTCCCGGCCTTTGAATGCGCCTATAACCACACCACCTTGATGGCCCTGAAGATGGACAAGAGTTGGACTAATCTGCAAACCGTAGCCGCCTGGACACCGGGCGCAGGCATTGATGTGACGCTGGTTGAGAAACAAATGGCGCGCTGGGGCGATGAAGTCCTGATGCATCACGAGTTTGGCCGTCAATACGGTGGCTGTGTAGCGTTTGGCCTGCCCTTGGTGAGCTTTTTTGACAAAGCGCGTCTTTATGAAATCATCGGCGAATTTGAAACGGATGGTTGCATGGTGTTTGACAACCACGTCTACACCATCGAAGACGGCGGCATGAAAGAGATCGATCCAGCGCAAATTGACTTCAAAAAGATCGCCGATCCGCATGGTTTGATGAACCCCGGCAAGACACGCGGCTGGTTGCCAGCCTACGAGAAACCCTAGGCCTGGAGTGCCTGCGGGATGGCGTTGTGGGATTTTTTCCAAATCCTCCCGATCATCCCTCAAGCGGAGTCGGCAAAGGGAGTTCGCGAAGATTCGGTCTCTTCAAAGATGTAATGAAAACCCTAAATGTCTCACGGCGCGGTTTATGCAATAGTTCAGGCGTGCCCAGTTTTGAAATCATGTGCCCAATTCAATCCGAGTAACCCAACCCACCCGAGGCCAAGTATGAAAATTCATCGCACTTTGCAAACCATCGCTGTCAGCGCCTTGCTGGTCGGTGCTAGCAGCGGTATTTCCCAAGAAAAAATCGTGTTTGGCACTAACTGGAAAGCCCAAGCCGGACACGGCGGCTTTTACCAGGCGGTCGCCGACGGCACCTACAAACGCATGGGCCTGGATGTAGAAATCCAGCAAGGCGGCCCGCAGGCCAACAACCGCCCCTTGCTCGCAGTGGGCAAAATTGATTTTTTGATGGCCGGCAACCTGCTGTTGAGTTTTGACAATGTGAAAAACGGCGTACCCACGACCGTGGTTGCAGCGATTTTCCAGAAGGACCCGCAAGCCATTTTTGCCCACCCTGGCCAGGGTTACGAGAAGTTTGCTGATGTCACCAAAGCCCCCGTGGCCTTCATCAGCAAAGATGGCCAGTTCAGCTTCTGGCAGTGGATGAAAGCCGAGTACGGTTTCAAGGACGAACAGCTCAAGCCCTACACGTACAACGTGGGCCCGTTCCTGGCCGACAAGAAGTCGGCCCAGCAGGGTTACTCGATCGCCGAGCCGATCTCCATCAAGAAGCAGGCCGGCTTCGACCCGCTGGTGTTCCTGCTGGCCGACAACGGCTTTTCCACCTACGCCACCACCATCGAGACCCGGCTGGACATGGTGCAGAAGAAGCCCGA
>JANLYO010000245.1:0-2647 GCA_031365665.1 Rhodoferax sp.
CGACTCCAGCGTGGTGGTCTTGAGCACGGCGTCCTGGAAGCCCTTGCGGTCCACCGTGACGATCTGCAGGCCCTTTTTCTTGAACTCGTCCACCAGCTCGCCTTCACGCTTCTTGATGTCGGCCGTGGCACGCGCCGCTGCTTCGCGCGTCACATCGACGAACATGGTTTTCTCCGCGTCGGTCAACTTGTTCCAGATGTGGGGCGCGACCTGCGTCGTCAGGCCGTCAATGATGTGGCCCGTCAGCATGATGGCTTTCTGCACTTCGTAGAACTTCTTGGCTTCGATGGTGGTCAGCGGGTTCTCTTGCGCGTCTACCGTGCCGTTTTGCAGAGCCAGGTAAACCTCGGCAAAAGCGATCGGTGTCGGGTTGGCGCCGCAGGCCTTGGGCGTGGCGACGTACACTGGCACATCGGGCACGCGGATCTTCAAGCCCTTCATGCCTTCGCAGGTTGTGAAGGCTTTTTGTGAGGTGGTGTGGCGCGCGCCGTAATAGGTGTAAGCCGTGATCTGGATGCCGGTCTTGGCGCGGAACTCGTCAGTCATTTCCTTGAAGACCGCGCTCTTGCTGTAGGCCAGCAGGTGGTCGCCGTCGCGGAAGATGAAGGGGTAATAGGCTATCCCTAAGCGCGGGTAGCTGCGTGCGGCAAACGAGGGGCCGCTGATGATCATGTCCACCGTGCCGAGCTGCATGCCCTGGTTGATGTCGGTCTCCTTGCCCAGCGTGGAGGCCGGGAAGACCTGGATGTCGAACTTGCCGTTGCTGCGTTTCTTGATTTCTTCAGCCGCCCAGACCGACTGTGTGTGATAGGGCTCGGAGGTTTCGTACACGTGCGCCCATTTCAGCTTGGTCTGTGCCTGTGCAAGGCCAAAAAGGCCACTGGCTCCCGCCAATAAAGCGCAAGCAGCTATTGTTTTAATAGTGTTTCGTTTCTTCGCAAATGTCTTCATGGAAGTCTCCTGGGTTGAAATAGAGGGGGATGAAAATTGCCGGGCGGGTTCAATGGACGCGTCAGCGCCGCCAGCTTGCACTGAATCGTTTGTGGGAATTGTCCAGGTGGCGGTGCATGGCTTTGCGTGCCGCATCGGCGTCGCGCGCGGCAATCGCTTCGACGACCAGCTCATGTTCGGCAATGGCCGCCTTCCAGGACTTGGGTGTTTCGAAGTGGCCGCCCAGGCGGGTGAAGATAGGCCCGCGGCGTGCATCGTAAAAATGCTGCACCGTCTCGGTCAGCACCGAGTTGCCGCCGATCTGGGCGATGGTGGAATGGAAGTCGCGGTCGCCGTTTTGCGGCACCTGGCCCGAGGCCGCTTCGTCCTTCATGGCATTGACGGCTTTGTGCAGGGCCTGCACATCCTTGCGCCGGGCCAGCGACGCCGCGATGGCGGCGGTTTCACCCTCGACGACGCGGCGCGCGCGGATCAGCTCCAGCGGGCCCCATTCGGCCGGCGCCACAGGCTCGTTGGCGGCGCTGCGCGAGGCACGCTCCAGCACGTACACGCCCGACCCCACACGCACTTCAACCCAGTCCTGCACTTCCAGCGCAATCAGCGCTTCGCGCACCGTGGGGCGGCTCACACCCAGCTGCTTCGCAAGGTCCCGCTCGGCGGGCAGGCGCTCACCGGCTGCAAACTCGCCCTTGCCGATGAGCACGCGCAACTGCTCGGCGATCTGCCGGTACAGGCGTTGGGGTTCGATGGCTTGAAGGGGCACGGTGCGGGGTGGAAGGGAGGCGGGCAGGTGAAGGTATGATACCGGAATTGGCCAAGTGGTCTTACCAATTTATCATCTCCTCTTAAACCGCTTTTGGGCATACGGCTAAACCCTCAATGACCGAAACTTCCAGTTCAGGCGTCGTCACGATCCAGTCCGTGCGCGTCCGCCAGGTGAACCTGCCGCCCAAGGTGGTACGCACGGATGCCATCCAGTCTTTTGTGACGCAGGAGACCATTCTGCTCACGCTGCGTTGCAGCGACGGCCTGGAGGGCACAGGGTATGCCTACACCATTGGCACAGGGGGCTCTTCTGTAGTCGCTTTGCTGAAGGACCATCTGGCTCCGAGGCTGCTCGGCCGGCATCCGGTGCAGGTGGAGGCGATCTGGAAGGACCTGTTTTTTCACACCCATGCGACCGCCGTAGGTGCCATCACCAGCCTGGCCTTGGCCTGTGTGGACACAGCCCTGTGGGACTGGCGGGCGCGCAGCCAGAACCTGCCCCTGTGGCAATTGCTGGGGGGCGCACAAACACGCGTGCCGGTCTACACCACCGAAGGCGGCTGGCTGCATTTGAGTGCTGATGAACTGGTCGACCAAACCCTGGTCGCCCAGGCTGAAGGCTTCAGGGGCGCGAAGATCAAGGTTGGGCGGCCGCATGTGAGTGAAGACGTGGCCAGGCTCGCCGCAGTGCGCACAGCGGTGGGTACCGGCTTTGAGATCATGACCGACGCGAACCAGGGCTTCAACCGCCCGGAGGTGGTGCGCCGCGCCGCCGCATTTGAAGGCCTGGACCTGGCCTGGCTTGAAGAGCCCTTGCCCGCCGAAGACGTGGCCGGCCACCGGCAATTGCGCGAGCACACGGCCATCCCCATCGCCGTGGGTGAATCGATGTACCACCTGAGCCAGTTCCGCGAATACCTGGAGCAGGGCG
>JANLYO010000255.1:0-4511 GCA_031365665.1 Rhodoferax sp.
CAGGGCGGTTAGCTCAGGGGTAGAGCACAGCATTCACACTGCTGGGGTCGGAGGTTCGAAACCTCCACCGCCCACCAAATTCCAAGCAAAATGCTAGGGCGCAACCCGCCACACGGTCTTGCCGCCGCTGGATTTGTCCAACTGCGCCAATACATCGGCGTGAGCAGCCAGTTCTGATTCGTTTGCCAGCACGACGGGCAATTCAAAGCCGCTCAAGTCAACGCGTGCCGCATCTTCGCCGCCCTGCTCCTGCTGCGCAGCTTCCATGATCAAGGCATCCTGCCCGCGGGTGAGGTTGATGTAGACATCGGCCAGCAACTCGGCATCCAGGAGGCCGCCGTGCAAGGTGCGCCCGGAGCGATCCACACCCAGGCGGTCACACAAGGCGTCCAGGCCATTGCGTTTGCCGGGGTACATCTCCTTGGCCATGGCCAAAGAGTCGACCACCTTTCCCACCAATTTCTTGAACGGCAGGCGGCCCGCCAACTCGAATTCTTTGTTCAGAAAACCCAAGTCGAAGGCGGCGTTGTGGATGATGATTTCGTCCGCGCCTTGGACATACTCCAGAAATTCAGCAGCGATCGCTGAAAAAACTGGCTTATCGCTCAAAAACTCGGTAGTGATGCCGTGAATTTTGAGCGCCTCCTCGTGGCTGTCGCGCCCCGGATTCACATAAAAGTGTTTATTGTTCCCGGTCAGTTTGCGGTTGACCAGTTCCACACAGCCAATTTCAATCAGCCGGTCGCCTTGGTCAGGGTAAAGGCCGGTGGTTTCGGTATCCAGAAAAATTTGTCGCATATTGAATACTAATGGAAGTTTGCCCGCTGGGCCGCTCCCGAGGGCCAACACGGCCCCCTCGGGGGGCAGGGAACTACACGAAGTGGGTGACCGTGGGGGTCAACTACTCTCTGGCGTGGTTGATCGAATATTTGGGAATCTCCACCGTGACATTTTGCTGCGCGAGAAAGGCCTGGCACGACAGGCGCGAATTGGGCTCCAGCCCCCAGGCCCGATCCAGCAGGTCTTCCTCGTTTTCGTCCAGCGCGTTGAGTGAATTGAAGCCCTCGCGCACGATCACGTGGCAGGTCGTGCATGCGCAACTCATGTCGCAGGCGTGTTCAATGTCAATGTGGTTGTCCAGCAGGGCTTCACAGATCGACGTGCCCGCAGGCGCAGACACTTCAGCACCGTTGGGGCAGTATTCGGGGTGCGGCAGAATTTTGATGACGGGCATGGGTGAGATTTTGCAATGACGGCTGTTCGCAGATTAAACAGCGCTGATGTTTTTGCCCGCCAAGGCGGTTTGAATGCCCCGGTTCATACGTTCTGCGGCGAAGTTTTCCGTGCCCAGTGCCAGTGCCTTGGTTGCCGCTTCAATGGTTGCCGCATCCGCCTCAGAAAGCGCCACGGATTTCAAATTCGCCATCAGGGCATCCATGGAAACGCGATCTGAAGCCGACAACAAATCGCCGTCGGCGTTCAGCGCGCTTTGAGTGGCAATCAGCATCCGGTTCGCGTCCACTTTAGCCTCTGCCAGCGCGCGGGCCTGCATGTCTGCCTGAGCGGTAGTGAAACTGTCTTTGAGCATTTGGGCAATTTGATCGTCACCCAAACCGTAACTCGGTTTGACATCGATTTTGGCCTCGACACCACTGACTTGCTCGCGTGCTGACACGTTCAGGAGACCATCCGCATCCACCGTAAACGTAACGCGAATACGCGCAGCACCCGCCACCATGGGTGGAATTCCGCGCAATTCAAAACTAGCGAGGCTGCGGCAATCGGCCACCAGGTCGCGCTCGCCCTGCACCACGTGTAATGCCAGCGCGGTTTGCCCATCTTTGTAAGTGGTGAAGTCCTGCGCCATGGCAGTGGGAATGGTCTGGTTGCGCGGCACAATGCGCTCCACCAGGCCACCCATGGTTTCGATACCCAGCGACAGTGGAATCACGTCCAGCAGCAGCAAATCGCCGGACGGGTTGTTGCCCGCCAGTTGGTTGGCCTGGATCGCCGCGCCCAAGGCCACTACTTCATCTGGGTTGAGGTTGGTCAAAGGCGCTTTGCCGAAGAAATCGGCCACAGCCCGGCGCACCTGCGGCATGCGTGTGGAGCCACCCACCATGACGACGCCCTGCACGTCTGTCGTTTTCAACTTGGCGTCACGCAGGGCTTTTTTCACGGCTCCCATGGTGCGGGCGGTCAAGCCAGCAGTGATCTGCTCAAACGTCAGTTGATCTACATCCAATTGAATCGCGGCTCCCGCCAAATCAGCAGATAGAGATGCTGATTTCGCAGCCGACAACGCCTCTTTGCAGGCTCGGGCCGCCATCTTGATAGCCGCCTTGTCGTGCGGCGATCCGGCGGCAATACCGGCTTTTGCCAAAGCCCAGTCGGCCAGGGCTTGGTCGTAGTCGTCACCACCCAGGCTCGAATCACCCCCGGTTGCGACCACTTCAAAAACACCTTGGGTCAGCCGCAAAATCGAGATGTCAAAAGTGCCTCCGCCCAAATCGTAAATGGCGTAAACGCCCTCGCTGGCATTGTCCAGCCCGTAGGCAATGGCAGCGGCAGTAGGCTCGTTGATGAGCCGCAATACGTTGAGGCCAGCCAGTTTGGCAGCGTCTTTGGTGGCCTGGCGCTGCGCGTCGTCAAAATACGCAGGCACCGTGATCACAGCGGCAAACAGGTCGTCGTTGAAGGTGTCTTCAGCACGGAAGCGCAGCGTGGCCAGAATATCGGCGCTCACCTCGACGGGCGATTTCTCGCCCGCTTGTGTTTGCAGCCCCAACATGCCCTTGTGGTCTACAAAGCTGTAGGGAAGCCCGGCAGCGTCTTTCACGTCCTTCAGGCTGCGGCCCATGAAACGTTTGACGGAGCTGATGGTGTTTTGCGCATCAGTCGCTACGTGCGCCAGCGCCTCGTAGCCGATCTGCCGTTTGCCATCCGCAGCGTAGCGCACGACCGAGGGCAACAACACGCGCCCTTGGTCGTCTGGCAAACACTCGGCCACGCCGCTGCGCACCGACGCCACCAGCGAATGGGTCGTCCCCAAATCAATGCCCACGGCAATGCGCCGCTCGTGCGGTTTGGGTGACTGGCCCGGTTCTGAAATCTGCAAAAGCGCCATGCTGTCAACCCGTCGTCATCAATGTGTTTGTTGGTCCAGCTGCTCGAGCCGGGCTTCCAGTTCCGCTTCAAATCGCTCGATGAACATCAGCGCTCGCACTTGCCCCACGGCAGCGGAATAATCGTGCTGCGCGTCCAACAGGCGCTCACATTCAAGGAACGACTCACGCTTGCTGGCCATGATCTTCTGACCAATAACTTCAATATCGTCGAGCGCCACGGCCTCCTCCAGGTTTTCGCGCCATGACATCTGCTGCATTAGGAAATCCGCCGGCATGGCGGTGTTGACCTCGGCATTCACGGGCGCGCCATGCAGCTCACACAAATAGGCGGCGCGCTTGAGCGGGTCTTTGAGGCGCTGGTAGGCTTCGTTGATGCGCACTGACCACTGCATGGCCAGCCGCTGTGCCACAGCGCCCTGGGCCGCGAACTTGTCGGGATGCGCCTCGCGCTGAAGTTCTTTCCAGCGGGTGTCTAAAGCAGCCCGATCCTGCGCGAAGGTTTTGGCGACACCAAACAGCTGAAAATCATTCGATTGAAGACTGGGCAGGCTCACAGCAGCTTCTCCATGAAGACGCTGCCGAATCCTTCCGCATAGCCACCAAAACCGCCGCGCACGCTGTAGCCACAACGCTCATACAGGCGCAGGGCCTCAGGTTGCCGCGCACCGGTTTCCAGCATCAGGTGTTGGATGCCTTCGCTGCGCGCCACATCTTCGAGCTGATTCAGGATTTTCTCGGCGAGGCGCTGCCCGCGGGCTTCAGGTTTGACGAACATGCGCTTGATCTCGCCGTAGACGCCCACCTCGCCTACAACACCCGCATCGTCCACCACGCGCCGCACGGCCCCGCAACCCAAGGCTTGGTCAGCCTGCCAGGCCACCACGAAGGTGACCGACGGATGCGTCAGCGCCTGCGGGTCAAGAATGTGGTTGATCTCGGGTGGGAACTCGCCCACCGGGTAGATTTGGTAAAGATAGGCATCCAGCTCCACCAGCAGTGGAGCGACGCGCGGGTCTAAGGGGCTGCTGGTTTGGACGACGGTGCTTGCCGTGTCAAACACGAAACGACTCACCGCAACCACACTTGTCGCGCTCATTGGGGTTGTTGAACTTGAAACCTTCGTTCAAGCCCTCGCGCACGAAATCAAGCTGGGTGCCATCAATGTAGGCGAGGCTTTTCGGATCCACCAGCACCTTGACGCCGTTCTCCTCAAACACCACGTCTTCGGGCGCGAGTTCGTCCACGTATTCCAGCGTGTAGGCCAGGCCCGAGCAGCCGGTGGTTTTGACACCCAGGCGCACGCCCACGCCTTTGCCGCGTTTGCTCAAATATCGGTTGACGTGCCTTGCGGCGGCTTCTGTAACGGTGACGGGCATAGTGATC
>JANLYO010000279.1:0-42210 GCA_031365665.1 Rhodoferax sp.
GGTGCGCTCGTTGAGCACCAAAAAGCCCGTATCCACGCCGTGGGTCACCGGGCCTTGTGCGGTGGGCAGCGTGACGTCCACCGTGTGGGTGTGCCCGCCAAAGTAGCTGCCGGCCTCAAACAGGGTCAGCTGCACCCGGCCATCACCCTCGCGCAGGAGCGTGTAGGCGGACGCCAAACCGGCGATGCCCGAGCCGACGACGGCGACTTTCATGCCACCGCCCCGTGTGAGGCCCTGCCCAAAACGACGAGCGAATCGTCGAGCGAATCATCAAGCGCCAGGTCGAACATCAAACCCAAAACGGGATTGATAAAGGTAGATTTGAACTGTTTAGTCACAAATGAACTATACAGTAATTTATGGACTACACAATAATAATATGAACAATATGGTTATAATTTGACCATGGCTACCAGCAACGTCGTCAAAGTCTCGTTCAAAGAGCAAATGATCCAAGCGCGTGAAGACGCGATCATCCAGTCGGTCAACCGGCTCCTGGCCGAGAAGGGTTTTGAGGCGATGACGGTCGATGAAGTCGCGGCGGACGTGGGCGTCGCCAAAGCCAGCCTCTACCGCCATTTCCCCAGCAAGGAAGACCTGGCCTGCGCAGCAATGGTGTTTGTGATGCGCCGTGCGCAGGCGTTCCTGGACGGCTTGCCGCAGGGCGACTCGCCCGTCGAAAAACTGCGGGCTGTGGTGCGCTGGACGATGTGCCTCAAACTGGCCGGGGAGATGCCCTCATTGCCGAGCCAGAACTCCCGCCTCAGAGCCACCTTGATCGCCAGCAAAGACTATATGGACGGCCTGGTCGATGTGTCTGACCGCTTGGGCGCCTGGATCACAGCCGCGCAGGCGGGTGGCGCCATCAACCCCAAACTGCCCGCGCTCGTGGTGCTGTATACCCTGTACGCACGCGCCTGCGACCCGGTGCTGGAGTTCCTCAAAATGGGCGAGCAGTTCACAGACGACGAGATGGTGGACTTGGTCACCAGCACCTGCTTTGAAGGCCTGGCGACGCGGCCCTGAACGTTTGCTGCGGGTCGCTGCCCGGGTTTGTCGATTTGCGGGTTTGTGATTTTTGTTAACTTGGGTATTAACAATGAATTGAAACGTTTGAAAAATGCTGTTTATTTTCTATATAAAAGTAAAAAATAGACGAAAAATAGTCAATTATTTATTAAAATTAATAGCAACATTTTATTATTTTACGTGGACTAGATACGGAGTTTTAGAAAAAATAAATATTTAAATTATTTATTCGTTTTTCTTAACGTGTCCGATTCAAGCCCGCTGGATCAGCTCAATCTTGTAGCCATCCGGATCCGTCACAAAAGCGATCACGGTGGTGCCGCCCTTGACCGGCCCGGCTTCCCGCGTCACGTTGCCGCCGGCGGCTTTGATTTTGTCGCACGCGGCGTACACATCGGGCACGCCCAGTGCGACGTGGCCAAACGCGCTGCCCATGTCGTAGCGCCCTGTGCCCCAGTTGTAAGTAAGCTCGATCTCGGCGTGCTCCGGGTTGGTGCCGTAACCGACGAAAGCCAGTGAGTATTTCTGCGACGGGTTTTCGCTGGTGCGGTTGAGCGTCATGCCCAGCACCTGGGTGTAGAAATCGATGGAGCGTTGAAGGTTTCCGACGCGGATCATGGTGTGCAAAAGGCGCATGGGTTCTTGACCTGTGAGAGGGGAAATTCAAAGAAGGGCGTGGGGCGATTATGCTAGGCCCTTGCATTCTGTGCCGAACCTCCCCCGCTGCGCCATGACCTCGACCGCTGTCCCGCGACGTGCTGTGATCCTGCTCGTCATTCTCACGCTGGTGTGGGGCACCAACTGGCCGCTGTTTCCGCTGGCCGTGCGCGAAGTGTCGGTGTGGACTTTTCGTGCCGTCGGCCTGGTGATCTCCGGTGCGGCGCTGCTCCTGGTGGCCAAACTGCGCGGCCAGTCACTGTCGATTGAACGGCGCCACTGGCCGGTGGTTTGCACCGCCACTTTTTTCTACCTGGTGTTGTGGAACATCGCCACGGCTTACGCGGCCATCCTGTTGCCGTCTGGCCAGGCCGCTGTGCTGGGCTTTACCATGCCTTTGTGGACGGCGCTGATCTCCTGGGCGGTGTTGGGCGAGCGCCTGAGCCTGCGCTTGGGTGTGGCGGTTTTGCTCTGCGTCGCGTCAGTCACCTTGCTGATGGTGCCCAGTTTTGCCAGTTATGCCAACGCGCCTTTGGGGATGCTGTACGGCCTGGGCGCGGGGCTGGGCTGGGCCATCGGCACTTTGATCTTGAAACGCAGCAAAGTCGACGTGCCCGCCACGGTGTTGACCGGCTGGCAGTTGGTGATCACGGCCGTGCCCACAGTGAGCGGCGCTTTGCTGCTGGGCGACTGGCATTGGTTCATGCCCTCCACACAAACGATTCTGGTCATCCTTTACATCGCGCTGGTGCCCATGTGCATTGGCAATCTGTGCTGGTTTGCGATTGTGGGCATGTTGCCGGCCAACGTGGCGGGCCTGTCGTCCATCCTGGTGCCAGTGGTGGCGATGATTTCGGGCGCGCTTCTGCATGGGGAGCCGCTGGGCGTATTGCAATGGGCGGCCATCGTGTGTTGTGTGGCCTCGCTGTCGCTGGTTTTGCTCAAGCCCCCCGGCAAAACGCCAAAATCGACATAATGACCCGCAGAGGGAGAACACGCAATTTGGCTGGCCGGTGCGGCGCAGCCTGAGTGTGTTCCAACTACAAGCACCGCATCAACAGGATTCCACATGACGAAAGGCGCCCAAGCCCCCTCCCTTTTACCTCCCAAAACCATCGCTGTCTGGCTGGTGCTGCTGGCCGCTGCGGGCACCTTCGGGCTGACCATGGGCACGCGCCAGACCATGGGCCTGTTTTTGAGCTCGCTCAACACTTCCACTGGCCTCGGCTTAGCCAGCATCAGTCTGGCTTTCGCCTTTGGGCAGATATTTTGGGGGCTGACCCAGCCCTTCGCGGGGGCGATTGCAGACAAGGCGGGCGTCGGCCGCATCCTGCTGGTGGGCATCGTGATGGTGGCGGTGGGCACCTTCATCACGCCTTTTATGACCAGCACGGCGGGCCTGATTTTTGCCATCGGCATCTTGGCAGCGGGCGGCGCTGGCATTGCCGGGCCAGCGGTTTTGATGGCCGCCTGCGCCCGTTTGTTGCCGCCTGCCAAACACGGCATGGCGATGGGCATTGTCAACGCGGGCGGCTCGATGGGGCAGTTTCTGCTGGCACCCATCGCGGGCGCGCTCCTGCTGGCCAACGGCTGGGCCAATGCGATGCAGATCATGGCGGCTTTTGTCGTGCTGGCGCTGCCAGCGGCCTGGATTCTTAGAGGAAACGCCGCCGCCAAAGACCATCCAGCGGCCCAGGTCCTCAAACCGCTCAGCGCACGTGAGGCGATTGCGCAGGCCCTGAAAAACCCGAGTTACCTGCTGCTGGCTGGTGGCTTTTTTGTCTGCGGTTTTCACGTGGCGTTTTTGGGCACCCATTTACCCGGCGTGGTGGCGGCGTGCGGCTTGCCGACGCAATGGGGCGCCTGGTCGCTCGCGGTGCTGGGGCTCTTCAACATCATCGGCAGCGTGACGATGGGCTGGGCCACCAGCCGCTGGCGCATGAAGTCGCTCTTGTCCCTGGTGTATGCGGCGCGCGCCGTGGGTGTCGTTTTGTTTCTCCTGGCGCCCAAGACCGGCCCGGTGATGCTGTTGTTTGCAGCCTTCATGGGTTTGACGTTTTTAAGCACCGTGCCGCCGACAGCGGGGCTCGTCACCAAATTTTTTGGCACGGCGAATTTGGCCACCCTGTTTGGCCTGGTGATGCTGGTACACCAGGTCGGCGGTTTTCTGGGCGCGTACCTGGGCGGCAAGGTGTTTGATGCGACTGGCAGTTTTGACTGGATCTGGTACATCGACGTGGTGCTGGCCGTGGGTGCCGCCTTGATCCACCTGCCGATTAAGGAAGCCCATTTGCCGCCCAAAGCCAGCCTGGCAGCGGCTGCCTGAACCCCATGGCGGGCACGCAAGCAGGCAAACAAACGAACGCCGCAGGCCTAGACCCCCGCACCCGGCTGCTGCTTGAAGCGCCGATTGCCCGCACCATCCTGCGCCTGGGCGCACCCAACGTGCTGGTGATGCTGGCGCAGGCGGCGGTGGGTTTGATTGAAACCTATTTTGTCGGCCAACTCGGCATCCCGCAATTGGCCGGCATGGCCTTGGTGTTCCCGCTGATCATGTTCATGCAGATGACGTCCAACGGCGCCATGGGTGGCGGCATTGCGTCCAGCATCGCGCGGGCGCTGGGAGGCGGGCGGCGCGACGATGCGCAGGCGCTGGTGCTGCACGCGGTGCTGATTGCGCTCGCCTTCGGGTTGTTGTTCACACTCACCATGCTCTTGGGCGGGCGCTGGATTTACACGCTGATGGGCGGCCAGGGGGAGGCGCTGGAAGCGGCCCTGCTGTATTCCAACTGGGTCTTCGCCGGGGCCGCTTTGATCTGGTTTTTCAACGCCTTGTCGGCCCTGATTCGCGGCACGGGCAACATGATGATGCAGGCAGTCGTGATGGTCGGCGGCGCCATCGTGCTGGTGCCGCTGTCGGCGCTGTTGATCTTCGGCTGGGGCCCCGTGCCCGGCTTGGGCATTGTGGGCGGGGCGCTGGCGCTCTTGGCGTATTACGCGGTGGGTAGCCTGGTTTTTGTGCTGTATTTGAAGTCGGGCGGCAGTTTGTTGCGCCTGAACTGGACCGGCATCCGTCTGCGAAAGCCACTGTTTTGGGACATTCTGCGGGTCGGCTTGGTGGCTATTTTCTCCACCGCTGCGACCAACCTGGCGATCGGATTTGCCACCGCCATGGTAGGACGATTTGGCACGGCGGCCATTGCTGGCTATGGCACGGCCTCCAGGCTGGAATACCTGCTGGTGCCCCTGGTGTTTGGCTTCGGCGCGCCGCTGGTGGCAATGGTCGGCACGTGCATCGGCGCGGGCCAGCGCGAACGCGCCATGAAAGCGACCTGGGTCGGCGCAGCGATGTCATTTGCCATGGCCGAATGTGTGGGGCTGTGGGCGGCGCTATTTCCGCACGCCTGGCTGGGCTTGTTTGACAGCGACCCCGCGATGCTGGCGGCGGGTGCGCAATACCTTCGTGTGGTCGGCCCGGCGTATGGGTTCTTCGGCTTGGGCATCGTGCTGTATTTCGCGTCTCAGGGTGCAGGCAAATTGTTGTGGCCGGTGATCGGCAACATCGTGCGGTTGGCGGTCGCGTTGGTGGGCGGCTGGTTGGCCATCCACTACTGGAATTCGCTGATGGGCGTGTTTGCGGCGCAGGGTGTGGCGTTGGTGATTTATGGCAGTTTGAGCGCGTGGGCGGTGTGGGCAGGGGCCTGGTTTGGGCCAGTCCGCTGGCCCGTGCAAAGCAGGAGTGTGTGACATGACATGGGGAGTCTTACCCGAAGGAATCCGTTCTCGCCAAGTGGCCGGTGTGAATGGCCTGGACATGCATATTCTGGAAGCCGGGTTTGACCAGGCCGCCAAAGGCCGATTGTTGTTGCTGCACGGTTTTCCGGAGCTGGCCTTCAGTTGGCGCAAGTTGATGCTGCCGCTGGCGCAGGCCGGTTACCACGTAGTGGCGCCGGACCAGCGCGGTTATGGCCGCACCACCGGTTGGGATGATCGTTACGACGGCGACGTGGCCGCGTCGCGCCCGCTGAATTTGGTGCACGACGCCTTGGCGCTCGTGGCTGCGCTGGGCTGGCGTGAGGTGGATGCAGTGATCGGGCATGACTTTGGCTCGCCCGTGGCCGCCTGGTGCGCCTTGGTGCGGCCCGATGTGTTTCGCGCGGTGGTGATGATGAGCGCGCCCTTTGGCGGGCCACCCGCGATCATGTCGCTATCTTCGGGCACTGCGTCAGCCAACCCGTGGGGAGCCGCCCTGCACACTGAGCTGGCGCGACTGCCGCGCCCACGCAAACATTACCAGTGGTATTACGCCACCCGAGAAGCCGATGGCAACATGCGTTATGCGCCCCAGGGTTTGCATGATTTCCTGCGCGCTTATTACCATCACAAAAGTGCCGATTGGATCGGCAACCAGCCGTTCAAACTGGCCGACGCCAGCGCCGCAGAGTTGGCCAAAATGCCGACCTATTACCTGATGGATCTGCACCAAGGCATGGCTGAAACCGTGGCGCACGAGATGCCCACTGCCGCGCAGATTGCCCAATGCGCGTGGTTGCCCGACGACGAACTGGCCGTGTACAGCAGCGAATACGCCCGCACCGGATTTCAGGGCGCGTTGAACTGGTACCGCTGCGGGATCGACGAGCAAATAGGCGCTGAATTGAAAGTCTTTTCACGCCGCACCATCGATGTGCCTGCGCTGTTCATCGCGGGCAAGAGCGACTGGGGCGTCTACCAAAAACCCGGCGCGTTGGAGGCCATGCAGTCCCGCGCGTGCAGCCAATTCAAAGCCTGCCATTTTGTCGAAGGTGCCGGGCATTGGGTGCAACAGGAGCAGCCCGAGGCCGTGAGTGCCTTGTTGTTGGCGTTTTTGGGGAAATTGAGTGCTACTTAAATAATAGCTAACTATTCAATAATCACGTGGTCTAATAGTCAAAATAATTTGTAAAATAAAAATCCGGACTCAATAATACCCAATTTGGGTATTATTGGAGTGGCGCTGCCAGCCTGCCCAATCCCGCCGAAACTTGCTCAGTCCCGTTTCGGAATCAGAAGCCCGCGCTGCACCGCAGGGCGCGCCAAGAAAGCGTCAAACACCCGCTTGACCTGCGGGAATTTGTCGAACTCAACCAGATCACCGGCGCCATAAAAACCGACCAGGCTGCGGATCCACGGGAACACGGCCATGTCGGCAATGGCGTAGTTGTTGCCCATGATCCATTTGCGGTTCTCCAGGCGTTTGTCCAGCACGCCCAACAGGCGTTTGGTTTCCGCCACGTAACGGTCGCGCGGGCGTTTGTCTTCAAACTCTTTGCCCGCGAACTTGTGGAAGAAGCCGAGTTGGCCAAACATCGGGCCGATACCGCCCATCTGGAACATGAGCCATTGCAGGGTTTCGTAACGGCCCGCGTCATCTTTGGGCATGAAGCGCCCGGTTTTGCCCGCCAGATAAACCAGAATCGCGCCGGATTCAAACAGCGCCAGCGGTTTGCCGCCGGGGCCGTTCGGGTCGAGGATGGCGGGAATTTTGTTGTTGACGCTCAATGATATGAATTCGGACGACATTTGGTCGTTCTTCTCGAAACTCACCAGATGCGGCTCGTAGGGCAGGCCACTCTCTTCGAGCATGATCGAAATCTTCACGCCATTGGGCGTGGGCAGTGAATACAGTTGCAGGCGCTCGGGGTGCTGCGCGGGCCATTTTTGGGTGATCGGAAATTGGGAGAGTTTGGCCATGGGGCATCCTTTCAAAAAATGCAATAAAAAGCGGGAGCGCTAAACCGGAACGGTGTAATTCAAGGCCATGCGGCCACCGTCGACCGTGACGATTTCACCGGTGACGTAACTGGCGGCGTCGCTGGCGAGCCAAGCCACCACGTCGGCGATTTCAGCAGGCTCGCCCAAGCGCTTGAGCGGCGTGCGGCTCATGATTTTGGCTTTGGCCGCGTCGCTGGTCAGCACGGCTTTGGCCGCCAGCTCGGTGGCAATAGTGCCGGGCGCGACGGCGTTGACGCGGATGCCATAGTCTGCCAGCGCCAGCGCCATCACACGGGTGAGCTGGTTGATGCCGCCTTTGCTGACGTTGTAACTGGCAATGTTGGGGATGGCCAACACGCCGTTTACCGAACTCATGTTGACAATGGAACCCATGCGCCTGGCAGCCATCGTGCGCGCCACGGCTTGCCCCATCAAAAACGCGCCCTTGAGGTTGACCCGCAGCACCGCATCGAAGTCTTCTTCAGTCACATCGAGAAAGTCAGCCGCACGAAAAATGCCAGCGTTGTTGACCAGCACGTCGATCTGGCCAAAAGTCTGCAGCACCTGCGCGACTGTGCGATCAACATCGGATTTGTCGCCCACATCGCATTTGAAAAACTGCGCGTTCAATGCCGTGGCCAACGCCTGCCCCCGCTGTTCATCGACATCCAAAATGGCAACTTTGGCACCCTCTTGGGCAAAGCGCCGCACGCAAGCTTCGCCAATGCCCTGCGCACCGCCCGTGACGACGACACTTTTGCCCTGGTGACCGAAAATTGCCGTCATGGCCTTGATGTTGCTTCGTAGGCAGCTACAAAATGAGAAGCAACTTGCCGAACGCTGGCAGCGTCTTTGCCTGGCGTGTACAAGCTGGAGCCAATGCCGAACCCTGCTGCACCTGCTGCGCGCCACGGGGCCATGTTGTCGGCCTTGATGCCGCCCACCGGCAGCAGCCGCGTGTCGGGCGGCAACACCGCCAGCAGGGCTTTGACAACCGCAGGCGAAGCCAATTCAGCGGGAAACAATTTAAGCGCATGCGCCCCAGCCTCCAAGGCCGCAAAGGCTTCTGTCGGCGTCAGGATGCCAGGCAAGCTGACCAAGCCCAAGCGCCGCGTTTCACGCACGACATCGGCGTTGAGATTGGGTGAGACGATGATCTGGCCGCCCGCCGCATGCACCTCGCGCACCTGGGCCACGCTCAGCACGGTGCCCGCACCAACCACAGCCGAGGGGAACTCACGCCGCAGAATGGCGATGCTTTCCAGAGGCCGCGGCGAGTTCAGCGGCACTTCAAGCAGGCGAAAACCGGCTTGCGTCAAGGCTTTGCCCATCGGCTGCGATTCCGTGGGGGCCAAACCCCGCAAAATCGCGATCAGGGGCAAATGGGCGAAAGCGGCTTCAAATATGGCAGCCGCGTTACCAAGAGGGGATGGGGTGACGGGCATCGAAGGCATGAAAGGCATTTTCACCCAGCCGTCGATTTGCCCTGTCGTGCAAGGGATTTGGACAAAGCGTGCAGACCTGCCCAAGTCGCTTCTGACCCCAATATCTGGCTTTGAACGCCGAAAGAGGCCAGTGCGAGGGTGTAGCGAGCGGTGAGCAAGGCTGAGCCAATCAACACCACAGCGCTTCCCGCCCGCAGCGTTTGCGCCTGCAGCTCTTCACCAATGACCAGCCCGGAGAGGTAACTGGCCAACGCCGCTGGCGTCATGCGTTCGAAAAGGGCGAGGGTACGGGTGCTGAAAGCGTTGTGCAGCAGGCCGTGGCCGTATCGGGCCATGTTAACGCCGCGCAGAAATGCGGCTTCGTCCAGCGCCGCGTGTGTGTCGATGGAACGGGCCAGGATGGAGTGTTGGCCCAGGAGCGCAAACACTTCACCGGTCATATAGGTTTTGAAGCCTTCAATGCGCCCGTGTGCGACCTGCACCCATTTGCTGTGGGTGCCCGGCAAAACAAAGTGGCCCTGGTGCTGCCCGGTGATATGCAGGGCGCCGAAAATCTGCACTTCCTCCCCCCGCATCACGTCGGGCACCTGGGCTTGCTCGCAGCAAAGGCCCGGCACGATGGCGACACGGCCTGGCGTGACCCAGGCCAGTTGGGCTGCCAGTGCATCGAAATCGGCCGGGCAGGGGCAATAGGCGGCTTCCAGCCAGCCCTGTTTGCTGCCCGCCATGCCGGAAACCAGGGTGAGCGCACCGGTGCCGTTTTGCCAGTCGCCAAAGTTCTGCTGAAAAACGGCGCCGAATTGGCCCGGCGCGACGGACAGAATGCCCTGGGGCGATGCGCGCTCTTCCAGCACCTTGCCGTCTTGATCCAGGCGCGCGCCGCGCAGCGATGTCGTCCCCCAGTCCACGGCAATCAAACTCGTCTGGCCTGGTCGCGTTGAGGGTGCTTGAGGTGGCATCGCTTGCAGCCGGTGTTCAACTGCGCAAGATCGCGCGCACCTGCGCCGCCGTAGGCAAGGGGGCGACGGCCCCATAACCCTGAACGGCCAGCGCCGCCGCTGCGTTGGCGAAGTGCGCTGCGTCAAACAGATCTTCACCTGCGGCAATGCGGGCCAGAAAATTGCCACAAAAACAATCACCCACGCCCGTGGCGTCCACCATGGGTACGGCGCGCCCTGCAATGCGCCTGCGTGTTTGGCCGTCGCTGGCCAAGGCGCCATCTGGGCCGAGTTTGAGCACGATCGTTTTCGCACCTTGGGCATGGCTCCAGTCGATGATGGCGTCAGCCTCAGCGAGGCCGGTCAAAGTCACCATGTCATCCAGGCTGGGCAGGAAGATGTCGCACAGGCTGACGGCTTGGGCAATGCAGGCCCGGGCGCGTGCCAAAGGCCAGAGCCTCGGGCGGAAGTTGGCATCAAAAGACACCTGGGCGCCGGCAGCCCGCGCCAAGTCCATTGCGGCAAAAGCGGTATCGCAGGCCTCGGGTGAAATTGCCAAACTGATGCCGGAGAGGTGCAGGATTTTGGATTGTTCAATTATTTTGCCACCGCCATCTTGCAGCCAAGTCGGCGTCATGTGGCTGGCGGCTGAACCCGCCCGCAGGTAGCTGAATTCGTGCCCTGCCGCACCATTCCCACGGTGGGTGACGAAATAGATGCCGGTGGGAGCGTTCGCATCCCGTTCGACCGCCGAGGTGGCAACACCTTCGCGCTGCCACAGGTCGATCAGCGCATCGCCAAAACTGTCAGCGCCCAAGCGCGTGAGGTAGGCCGTGCGTGCGCCAGCGCGTGCTGCGGCGATGGTGGCATTGCTGGTGTCACCGCCAAAACCCTGCAGATACTGGGGCTGGCCTGGCATTGTCTGGTTGAATTCAAGCATGGCTTCACCCAGGCCAACGAGGTCATACACTTTTTCCATACGTCAGCCCGTCAGCCCGCAGGCCTCCAGAAACTCAGTGGTTGTCTCGGGGAACGGCAGAGCCACGCATGCCCACCAGAAAATCAAGATCGGCCCCTTGGTCGGCCTGCAGCACGTGGTCGACATAGAGTTTCCAGTACCCAGAGCCCATGGGTGGCGGTGGCTCCTGCCATTTCGACAAGCGCGTGGCCAGCTCTTCGTCGCTGATATGCAGATGCAGCTTGCGGTTGGGCACGTCCAGTTCAACGATGTCGCCGTTTTGCACGATGGCCAGCGGCCCGCCGGCCGAGGCTTCAGGAGCGGTGTGCAGCACCACCGTGCCGTAAGCGGTGCCGCTCATGCGCGCGTCGCTGATGCGCACCATGTCGGTGATGCCTTTGCGCAGCACTTTCGGAGGCAGCGGCATGTTGCCCACCTCGGCCATGCCCGGATAACCTTTGGGGCCGCAGTTCTTCAACACCAGCACGCAATTTTCGTCCACGTCCAGGTTGTCGTCGTCGATGCGGGTGTGGAAGTCTTCGATGTTTTCAAACACGACGGCCCGGCCTTTGTGGACCATCAGCGACGGCGTGGCTGCGCTGGGTTTGATGACGGCGCCACGCGGCGCCAGGTTGCCACGCAGGACCGCAATGCCGGCGTTTGCCTTGAAAGGGGCGGCGAAGGTCTTGATGACGCGTGGATCGTAGTTTTGTGCGCCTTCGATGTTTTGGGCGACCGATTTGCCGCTGGCCGTGATGATGTCTTGATGCAGCAGGTGGGCAATTTCCTTCATGACCACAGGCAGTCCGCCTGCGTAACAAAAGTCTTCCATCAAATGTTCGCCGGAGGGTTGCAGGTTGACGAGGCAGGGCAGTTCGCTGGCCAGACGGTCAAAGTCTTCAATGGTGAGCTTGAGACCCAAGCGGCCCGCGATGGCGATCAGGTGGATCACCGCATTGGTCGAGCCGCCAATCGCGGCCAATGTCTTGATGGCGTTTTCAAACGCTTCGCGGGTCAGGATTTTGGATATTTTCTGATCCGCGTGCACCATGTCCACAATGCGCCGACCCGCATTGCGTGCCAGCACGTTGCGCCGGCCGTCCACCGCTGGGTAGGCGGCGTTTCCTGGCAAGCCAATGCCCAGCGCTTCAACCATGCTGGCCATGGTGCTGGCGGTGCCCATCGTCATGCAATGGCCGTGGCTGCGGTGCATGCAACTTTCGGCCTCAAAGAAATCGGCCAGCTTCAAAGTGCCAGCGCGCACCTGTTCACTCATGCTCCAGACACCCGTGCCACTGCCCAACTCCTGGCCGCGCCACTTGCCATTGAGCATCGGGCCACCGCTGACGCCAATCGTTGGCAAATCGACGCTGGAGGCGCCCATCAAAAGCGCGGGTGTGGTTTTGTCGCAGCCCATCAACAGCACCACGCCGTCAACCGGGTTGCCGCGGATCGATTCCTCCACGTCCATGGACGCCAGATTGCGGTACAGCATCGCTGTGGGGCGCAGCAGGGTCTCGCCCAGCGACATCACCGGAAACTCCAGCGGAAAACCACCGGCTTCGTAGACCCCGATCTTCACCTGCTCCGCCAAAGTGCGGAAATGTGAGTTGCACGGGGTCAGTTCGCTGAAGGTGTTGCAAATGCCAATCACCGGGCGGCCGTCAAACTGGTCGTGCGGCACACCTTTGCCTTTGACCCAGCTTCGGTAGGCGAAGCCATCACGGTCTTGACGGCCAAACCATTGCTGGCTGCGCAGTTCAGATGCGGGTTTCTTGGGAGTGTTGGTCATGCTGATTTTTAACATCGTATGGTAATATGATAACCAAAGTTGGCCTCATTTTAAGGCCTCAATGTGATTGTGCTTGGTTTGTGTGGAGTCCAATTTGTCCAAACCTGATGTTCTCGTTGTCGCCAAGTTGTGGCCGTATTTGATGGAGGCGCTGCAGGCCGAATTTACCGTGCATGACCGCATTCACGAGACGGAGCCTGCGGCGTTTGGCCTTGTGGCATCCAAAATCCGTGCCATTTCGGGCGGCGGTGAGTCCAAGGTCAATGCCGAATTGATCGGAAAACTGCCACGGCTTGAGGTGGTTTCTGTGTTCGGCGTGGGTTACGACGGGTATGACGTGCCTGCCCTCAAATCCCGTGGCATCCCCTTGACCAATACGCCGGACGTGTTGACCGAAGATGTTGCAGACATGGGAATGGCGCTGATGTTGTCCGTGGCGCGCCGTGTGCCACAAAACGATGCCTACCTGCGCGCTGGAAAATGGCGCAATGGCCCGGCACCGTTGGCCCGCAAAATGAGTGGCGCGCGTCTGGGCATTGTGGGGCTTGGCCGCATTGGATTGGCGATTGCAAAACGTGCGGAAGGTTTTGGCATGAGCATTGCCTACACCACACGAACGGCACGTAAAGATGTTGCTTATCGTTATTTTCCAAGTGCCGCTGCGTTGGCAGCAGAGGTTGATTTCCTGATGGTCATCACGCCCGGCGGCGCTGGAACCAAAGGCCTGATCAACGCTGAAGTGTTGTCGGCGCTGGGGCAAAAGGGCTACCTCATCAACGTCGCGCGAGGCTCTGTCATCGACGAGGCGGCGCTGATCCGGGCACTGGAGGGCGGCGTGATTGCTGGAGCCGGGTTGGATGTGTTTGAAAATGAGCCGAATGTGCCGCAAGCCCTGATTGACCGCGACAACGTGGTGTTGTCCCCGCATGCCGCCAGTGCCACCTTGCAGACCCGCAAGGCCATGGCAGACTTGGCTTTTGGCAATCTGAAGGCGCATTTTGCGGGCCAAAAGCTGCTGACGCCAATCAGTTGAGTGCCCGCCAGACGCAATTCCGATGATCAAAAACGTGCATGGCAACACCGTGGACTTCCTCGGGGAGGCGATCGTGGCCGGGCGTTTCGCATTTGGCGCGTCGATTCCCCCTGAGCCCTTGCTTTGCGAGGAGTTGGGGGTGAGTCGGACGGTCGTGCGTGAATCCGTCAAATCACTGGTTGCCAAAGGTTTGATCCATACCGGGCCCAAAGTAGGCACGCGGGTATTGCCCTCTGATGAGTGGAACTGGTTTGACGCCGACGTGATCCGTTGGCAGGTGCGCGCGGGCTTGACGCCTGAGTTTGTGCGAGATTTGCAAGACCTGCGCCGTGTCGTCGAACCGGCTGCCGTGAGGTTTGCGGCAGCGCGGGCCACCCCGCAGGACATCCAGGTGATAGAAGCTGCTTTTGCCGGCATGACGCAAGCCGTGACGCATGGCGGCGATTATGTTGCCCATGATCTTAAATTTCACCAAGGTCTGCTCCAGGCCTCACACAACCGCATGTTGATCCAGATGGGCAAGGCCTTGAGTGCGCTCCTGAGGACTAGTTTCGAACTATCGACGTCACGCAAGGACGGCCCCGCCAGCTCACTGCCCCTTCACCGCGCCGTCCTGGACGCAGTCATCGAGCGAAACGCCGAAAAGGGCGAACGTGCTGTGCTGGTGCTGATCGACGGCGCACACCGCGATATTGAACAGGTCTTGGCCTCGCGCAAGCGCCTGCCCCAGGTCAGCGAACCGGCGCTAAGGCTGAAAGCGGCATAAAGGCCACGTAAGCCCTAATCAAAAAAGACAGCTTTTCTGCCAGAATTTCTCTCTCGACAACCCCCTAACAAAAGGAACTCACCCATGAAAGTCAAGTTACTTGCCGTTGCGGCATGTGTCAGTGCCGCGCTGCTGGCAGCAGGTACTGTGCAGGCGCAGGAAAAACTCACCGTGTGGTGGGGCAAAGGGTTTTACAAGGCAGAAGACGACGCGCTGTTTGCCGCCATCAAAAAGTTTGAAGCCAAGAATCCCAAGATCAAGATTGACCTGTCGTTGTATGCGCCGCAGGAAATGATCCCTAAATCGGTTGCCGCACTCGATGCGAACAATCCGCCCGACGTCGCTTATGGCGACGTGTATGACTTCCAGGTCACGGCCAAATGGGCCTATGACGGCAAGCTCGAAGACGTCAGCAGCATCATCGACCCGCTCAATGCCAAGTTTGAGCCGCGCGCCTTGTCCACGACCTTCCTGCTCAACAACAGCACCGGCAAACGCGCCTATTACGCCTTTCCGATCAAGCAGCAGACCATGCACATCCAATACTGGAAAGACATGCTCACGGATGCCGGGTTCAAGGAATCCGACATTCCGAAGGACTGGAAAGGTTACTGGGACTTCTGGTGCGACAAGGTCCAACCGGCCTATCGCCAGAAAAGCGGCAACCGGGTGTTCGGGATCGGCCAGCCCCTGGGCGTCGATTCGAGTGACTCGTTCTTCTCGTTCCTGACCTTCATGGACGCCTATAACGTCAAGTTGCTCAGCGTTTCCGGCAAATTGAACGTGGACGACCCGTCCGTCCGCCAGGGCCTGATCAGCACGCTGACCGACTACACCAACGTCTACAGCCGGGGCTGCACGCCACCCTCGAGCACCAACTGGAAAGACCCCGACAACAACGTCGCTTTCCACAACAAAACGACTGTGATGACGCACAACGCCACCATCTCCATCGCCGCAAAATGGTTGGACGATATGAACAACACAACGCTCACTGCGGAGCAGCGTGCCATCGCCAAGGCCAACTACGAGCAAAAAATTGCGACGGCGGGTTTTCCCAACAAGCCCGATGGCAGCAAAATGGTTTACCGCGCCGCCGTCAAGACCGGTGTGATCTTCAAGGATGCCAAGAACAAAGAAGGCGCCAAGAAGTTTGTCGCTTTCATGCTGGACGAAGCCAACCTGACCCCTTACGTCGAGGGTTCTTTGGGCCGCTGGTTCCCGGTGACCAAGGCCGCGCAGCAAAGCAAGTTCTGGAAAAGCGATCCGCACCGCCTGGCGGTTTACAACCAGTTCATGAATGGCACCAATCCGTTTGAATTCACGCAGAACTACAAGTTCACGGTGCTGAACAACGAAAACGTCTGGGCCAAAGCGGCCAACCGTGTGCTGTCGGAAAAAATTCCAGTGGACAAGGCGGTCGATGAAATGATTGCCCGCATCAAGGTCGTTGCCAACTGATGTCTCAGTGAAAAATGGCGGCTGCGGCGGGAAGCCGTGGTCGCCATTGCTTTGAATTGATTGTGTATGAACCAGGCTGCCGCCGCCCCCGTGACACTGCCCCGCCCCGTTTCCCGCTCGGTATCCCAGTGGGAATTCTGGGGCCGCGTGTTTGTGATTCCCTACGTGCTGGTGTTTGTGGTGCTGGTGCTGTTTCCTGTGACCTATGGCCTTTGGCTGGCCCGTGATCCGGCCAGCTACGAAAAGCTTTTTGCGGATCCGATCTTCTTCAGAAGCGCTGTCAACACGCTTGTTTTCCTGGTGGTCGCCATCAATCTGAAAATGGCCATTGCGCTGTTTCTCTCCGGCTTCTTTGTCCAGACACGGTGGTGGATCAAAATTCTTTCGGTGCTGTTCATCCTGCCATGGGCCGTGCCGTCGATCCCGACTATTCTGTCAGTGCGCTTCATGCTCAACCCCGAGTGGGGCGTGATCAACCAGACAATTTTCAAGCTCACAGGCCTGGATGGCCCCAACTGGCTGAATGATCCGACCATGGCCCTGTCGTTCTCGATGCTGATGCACATCTGGAAGTCCCTGCCGTTCTGGACGCTGATCCTGGTGGCCGGGCGCATGTCCATTCCTGCGGAGCAGTATGAAGCTGCGGCCGTTGATGGCGCCAGCACCTGGCAAAAGTTCCGCTTCATCACCTGGCCGTCAATGCGCACACTGTTTGTCACATCGACCATCCTGTCCATGATCTGGACGCTGGGCGATTTCAACAGTGTCTACTTGCTTACGGGGGGCGGCCCGGCCGATCTGACGCATGTATTGGCCACTCTGGGCATCCGGTATCTGCGGCTTGACCAGCTCGACGTGGCCATGGCCTCGATTGTTGTGGCCTTGCCTCTAGTTTTGCCGCTGGTCTATTTCATGATGAAGAGACTCTCGAAATGAGTAAAATCAGCCTCAAAAAAGTCACGACCGAAGCCAAGCTGCTGTTGATCGGCATCCCGGTGTTTCTGTGGACCATCATCCCGGTCTATCACATGTTCCTGTTTGCCATTTCACCACGCGACACAGCAACATCGGGCCGCCTGTGGCCCAAAGAACCGACCCTGCAAAACTTCGATCACGTCTTTAACCAGAAGCATTTTTACCTGAACCATTTCTGGCACCAGCTTGGCAACTCGCTTTGGATCGCCATAGCCGTGGGCGTGATCACACTGGTAGTGGCGACGATGGCGGCGTTTTCCATCAGCCGCCTGAAGGTGCGTGGCGGCCGCACGGTGCTGAACATGGCGCTGTTTACCTATTTCATCCCAGCGGCGTTTCTGGCTGTGCCCATGTACAAGACAATGGCCACTTACGGGCTGCTGAACAACCACTGGTCGCTGATCCTCTCGATGGTCACCATTGCCTCCCCCTACTGCATCTGGGTGCTCAAGCAGGCATCTGACAAGTTGCCTTTCGAGTTGGATGAGGCGGCTCGCATGGACGGCGCCACGCCGCTGCAGTTGTTCCGCCTGGTTTATCTGCCGCTGATGGTGCCTTCGCTGGTGGCCGTGGGCACCTATTCACTGCTTTTGGCCTGGAACGAGTATCTGTATGCCTTCCTGCTGCTGTCCAAAGAGACCGACCTGACGCTGGCTGTAGCTCTGGGCAATTTTCTGGCGGCAGATGATTCACCGTGGGAATTGCTGATGGCCACGGGCTTCGTTTACGCGCTGCCGCCGGCAGCGATTTATTACGTTTTCAAGCGCTACATGGTGTCGGGCCTCACAGCCGGTGCCGTGAAGTCCTGAGTTCACCCAGAAAGTTGTTGTCATGGCAAACGTATCGTTTCAGAACATCGAAAAAAGCTTTGGCAAAGTCAAGGTCATCCATGGCATCAGCTTCGACATCGCCGATGGTGAATTTGTCGTGTTGGTAGGGCCGTCGGGCTGCGGCAAATCGACGCTGTTGCGCATGCTGGCGGGGCTTGAAGAGATCAGTGGCGGCGAGATTTCGGTTGACGGGCGCGTTGTCAACGAGCTGGACTCCAAAGACCGCGACATCGCCATGGTGTTTCAGAGTTACGCGTTGTACCCGCACATGACGGTGCGCGACAACATGGCGTTCAGCTTGAAATTGCGAAAAGCCGACACCAACATCACAAAGGAGCGCGTCGCCAACGCCGCCCGGATTTTGAACCTCGACCAATTGCTGGATCGGTATCCCCGTGAACTATCGGGCGGCCAGCGCCAGCGCGTCGCGATGGGCCGCGCCATTGTCCGCGACCCCAAGGTGTTTTTGTTCGATGAGCCGCTCTCCAACCTCGACGCCAAACTGCGCGTCTCCATGCGGGCGGAGATCAAGGCCCTGCACCAGCGCCTGAAAACCACCACCGTGTATGTCACACACGACCAGATTGAGGCGATGACCCTGGCCGACCGCATCGTCGTGATGCACGACGGCATCGTCGAGCAGATTGGCACGCCGTTGGAGCTGTTTGACAAACCGGGCAATCTGTTTGTCGCGCAGTTCATTGGCTCACCGTCGATGAATGTGATGAGTGGCAGCTTGAAAAAAACAGCGGGCCAAACGCATGTCCAGGTGGGTGACAAAATGTGGCCCGCGTCCGCTGGCACGGCAGGTGCCGATGGGCAGGCCGTAAGTTACGGCGTCCGTCCGGGCGACTTGTTCATTTCAGAAAATGGCCAGGGCATTGCGGCCAAGGTAATTGTGATCGAACCCACCGGCGCCGAAACCGAACTCTTGCTGCAGGTGGGCGAGCACCAACTCGTGTTGGTGATGCACGGACGCACTGATGCCCGGCCCGATGATGTGGTGCACCTTCAGATCGAGGCTGAGAAAACACATTTATTTGACGCCAAATCGGGCCAACGCCTGGCGTGAGGCCGACGGCCATGGTGCTTGATTCATTCAAACTCAACGGCAAGGTGGCCTTGATCACCGGGTCTTCTGACGGCATTGGTTTTGGCATCGCGCGCGCCCTGGCACAGGCGGGCGCCACCGTGGTCTTGAATGGGCGTGGCGAGGCCAAACTCAAGGCCGCTGCTGCTGTGTTGCGGGCCGAAGGGCATACGGTGCATATGCAGGCCTGCGACGTCACGCAAAGTGATGAGGTGATCGCGATGGTGCAGGCCATTGAAGAGCGTGTTGGCCCCCTCCAAATCCTGGTCAACAACGCAGGTATCCAGCGCCGTGCCCCCTTGCAGGATTTCAAGGAGGACGATTGGCACGAACTCATGCGCACCAACCTCGACAGCGTCTTCCTTGTCGGTCAGGCGGCGGCCCGGGTGATGATTCCGCGCAAAGCGGGCAAGATCATAAATATCTGTTCCGTCCAGAGTGAACTGGGCCGCCCTGGCATTGCGCCCTATAGCGCCAGCAAAGGCGCGGTGAAGATGCTCACCAAAGGCATGGCGATTGACTGGGGGCCGCTCGGGCTCAACGTGAACGGCATTGGCCCTGGTTATTTCAAAACCGCGCTCAACGCCAAACTGGTGGCAGACGACACCTTCAGCGCCTGGTTGGTGAACCACACGCCCAGCCGGCGTTGGGGCGAGATTGAAGAACTCGCAGGCGCTGCAGTGTATCTGGCCAGCGACGCCTCGAAGTTCGTCAACGGCCATATCCTCTATGTCGATGGCGGTGTCACCGCCACCTTGTGAGTTTTTTTGAGCACTTTCCAGTTCTTTTTTTTTTGGTGCATTTGACTGATGGCTGATGAATCCCTGAACCCTGGCCAACGCCGCATTCGCGCCTTGATGTGCCACGGTGCGCTTGACCTGCGGCTTGAACACCTGGACCCGAACACCGTCGACAACCCGCGCGAGATCGGCCCCCGGCAACTTCGGGTGCGCGTCGCCTTTGGTGGCATTTGCGGTTCTGATTTGCACTATTACCAGCAGGGTGGTTTTGGTGTGGTGCGCATCAAGCAACCGATGGCGCTGGGCCATGAGGTCTCTGGCGTTATCGAAGAAGTTGGCGCAGAAATAAGTGCATTCAGGCCAGGGCAGCGCATCGCGATTTCCCCCTCGCGACCGTGCGGCCTGTGCCGCTTTTGCCAAGTGGGCCAGCAACAGCATTGCTTGGCCATGCGGTTTTACGGCAGTGCGATGCCTTTCCCCCATATCCAGGGCGGGTTTCGCGACAACCTGGTGATTGAGCCGCACCAGGCGCATGCATTGGCCGACCATTTGAGTTTGAGTGAAGCGGCGCTGGCGGAGCCGCTTTCGGTCGGGTTGCATGCGATCAACCGGGCCGGTGGTGTGTTTGGCAATCAGGTGCTGGTGACGGGTTGCGGCCCGATTGGCTTACTCTTGATCGGCGGGCTTCGCCGCGCCGGAGCGGCCCGCATTGTCGCTACCGATGTGGCCGACATGCCTTTGGATTGCGCCCGAAAAATGGGGGCCGACGAAACCATCAACCTGGCCAAAGAGCCGGGTGGATTGGTGAAATACATGGCTGACAAAGGCCAGTTTGAACGCGTATTTGAGTGTTCAGGCAATGAACGTGCACTGAAGGGTGCTCTGGACGTGATAGCGCCCCAGGGCGTGTTGGTGGCGGTTGGACTCGGTGGCGACATGAGTTTGCCAGTGAACCAGATCGTCGCCAAAGAGATCGACCTGCGCGGCACTTTCCGCTTCCACACGGAGTTTGCCAACGCCGTGGCCTTTCTCAACCAAGGCCTGATCGACGGCAAACCCGTCATCACGCGAATCCTGCCTTACGAGTCTGCGGTGGAAGCGTTCAAGCTGGCCGGGGACAAGAGCCAATCGCTCAAGGTGTTGATTGCTTTTGACCCCGCGCTGGTCTGAGCTACCCACGCCCGAAACTTGCAATATTCTGGAGTCCGTCGTGTCAACATTCACCAAAACAGTTCTCTTTACCGACACCGATGGCCGCGCTAATTTTCGTGAAGAGACGGTGCCCCTCACGGAAGGAAATCCGCAGTCGATGCTGTCAGCATTGATGCCCTCGGGGGGCCTGCAACTGCGCCACAGTCCGGTAGGTTTCAGGAGCCAGTTCCACTGCTCGCCGCACCCGCAGTGGGTGTTCATTCTGGGAGGCCAGATGGAGATTGGTTTGCAGGGCGGCGTTTCGCGGGTGTTTCAACCGGGCGAGCACTTTTATTCGGCGGACATGTTGCCTGCAGGTGCTGCGTTTGATGCAGCCGTGCACGGCCATTGGAGCCGCCAAGTGGGATCAAACCCCTTGGTGACCCTGTTTGTACGGGGTGATCTCAAGGCGTCTGGGTAGCGACAGCGCTTCTGGCGCCAAAACTTCTAGACTCTTGGGGTGATCGTCACGTACGGGTGGATTAAATTCAGACGTTTATTTTTAATGAAAAAATAAATTTAAATCTAAAAATAGCTATATTTATGCTATTTTTAATAGCGATACATTTAATAAGTATGTGGCTTAGGGCCACATACTTCAATCAGATTGTTTTACAAATTAAATTTATAAAAACGTGACGTCATCCGCGCGAGCTACCGCGACCGCCGCTTCCACCAAATCCGCCGCCACTTCGGCCACCACCGCCACCGTAACCGCCGCCGCCGGAACGCGTGCCAGAATAACCACCACCACCATTGCGGCGTCCGCGATTGCCTTGGGCCATCAAGTCAACGCTGGTGCGCATCGGGTCAGGTTGGCCCTGTGGGGCGCGGGGTTGCTGTGCGCGTGTAGCCGCTAAATTGCCCGGATCAGTATGAACTACGGCGTTATGGTCGGGTGCGATTCTCGATGAGAAATTCCGTGGCGCGCTGCTTATGGGTTGAAAGTCGTCGCGGTCCAGGCCACGGGCCGGGCCGCGCGGTGCGCCGCCGGGTTGGCGCTGGCCGTTGCCATTTCTGCCATTGCCGTTCGTGTTGCCGCTGGCTCCCGTATGTGCACGAGCGGGGCGAGCCGCGCCGTCACGGTTGCCGCCGCCTGCATTGCGCCCACCACCGTTGCCACCACGGCCGCCCTGACCACCAGAGCCCGCGCGGTTGTCGCGCACACGCTGCAACATCTCCGTGCGTGCGTTGCGGGCTGCCGCCTGCATCACGTCACGGCTCGGCGGCTTGCCTGCGCCGCCCCAAATGGTTTGGCGGCCCATCGCGATGGGCTCGGCCTGTTCGCCTGGCTCTGGGCCAAATCCTTCAACAATCTTGACTTCAATGTTCTGTTTGGTGAAGCGTTCGATGTCTTGCATGAAACCCTCTTCATCCAGGCACACCAGGTTGACGGCGGCGCCATCGGCCCCCGCGCGGCCCGTGCGGCCGATGCGGTGCACATAGTCTTCACTGACGTTCGGGATCTCGTAGTTCACCACGTGCGGCAGGTCGTCAATGTCGATGCCCCGCGCTGCGATGTCGGTTGCCACCAAAGCCCGGATGTCACCGCTCTTGAAGCCACTCAGCGCCTGCGTGCGTGCGGCCTGGCTCTTGTTGCCGTGCAGGGCCATCGCGTGGATGCCGTTTTTGGTCAGATATTCGGCAACGTTGTTGGCGCCGAACTTGGTGCGGGTGAACACCAGCACCTGGCTCCAATTTTGCTCGTTGATGATGTGTGCCAGCAGGGCCTTCTTTTTGCCGCGCCCGACCGGGTGGATCACCTGCGTGATGCGCTGCACCGTGGTGTTGCGCGGCGTCACCTGCACGCTTTGCGGATTCTTGAGCAAGGTTGCCGCCAAATCGCGGATCTCGTCGCTGAAGGTGGCCGAGAACAGCAGGCTCTGTTTGTCCTTGGGGACAACCGCCAGCACCTTTTTCACGTCGTGGATGAAGCCCATGTCGAGCATGCGGTCGGCTTCGTCCAGCACCAGCATTTGCACCTGGCCCAGGTCGAGCACGCCTTGCTGCACCAAGTCCAGCAGCCGGCCTGGTGTCGCCACCAGGATGTCAACGCCTTTTTTAACTTTGCTGATCTGCGGGTTCATGCCGACGCCACCGAACACCACGGTGGAGGTCAACTGCAAAAACTTGCCATAGGTTTGCACAGACTCTTCTACCTGCGCGGCCAGCTCGCGGGTAGGGGTGAGCACCAGCGCGCGGATGCCGGTTCCGCCAAATTTATTGGTGGCGCTGCGGGCCATCGCCAGTTTATGCAGCATCGGCAGCACAAAGGCAGCGGTTTTGCCGGTGCCGGTTTGGGCGCCTCCCAACAGGTCGTGGCCGGCCAGCACCATCGGAATGGCCTCAGCCTGGATCGCCGTGGGAGTTTCGTAACCATGCTCGCGCACGGCTTTTACAATGGCCGCAGCCAATTTCAAATCATCAAAGTTCATGTAATGCGCACCCATCCAGGTGCCAGGATTTCAGCCCATCACGGCGCCACAGCGGGGCCGGAATCAGTCAAGGCGGAGTCGGTTAGGGGTGGAACTGAAGGCTCTAAAAGCTTTGCAGATACAAAGTTCGACAAAGTCAGGCAGCCTTGGGTTCCCAGCGAAACGCTGAAATTGTGGGCAACTGAACTGCCACAAGGAACCGCATTATCGCACGAATCCGGTTTGCTACTGGGCGATTGATTTGAAACCCGTGGCGTCCATCGCCGCATCGTGCAGCACTGTTGTTTCAAGGAGCAGTGGCACGGCACGGGCTGAAACAAAGTGTTAACCCGTGAAATTGTGGACTTCTCAGCGCTCCCGCCAGCGGTGACAATGCAAAGTTACAACTTGACCCGGAGGGGTGAATGGCGAGTTTGGCGATGCCACGGCTGGGGTTTTCTGACGAAAAGGTTCAGACTAAACCGGCGTTGCGCGACTGCATCGAGGCGGTGCTGACACAATCCGATGGCTTGATGGCCGCCGTGATGAAGGGGCTGCGCGCGATCAAGGGCCAAAACCGGGGGCGCGCTGTCGTCATCAACCAGAACCCCGCGTATTTGAAGGCGCTCGACGCCTTGTTGTCGCAGGAGATCGCAGTGGCGGCCTCGTTCCATGCGGAGCTGCGGGGGGCTTTTTACAGCCGCCGGGCACAGGACACGGTGGTGCAGCCGATCCTGCGTTTTGACGATTTCCAGTTTCTCGACGAGAACCAGATCGACGCCAACATCGAGTCGGCATTGACGCAGCAAGAGGTCGCCTCCGCCGTGGATGACGCGTTGCCGCAGCTCAATGGCCTGATCAGCAGTTTGCTCGGGTTGGTCACGGTGCAGGCCTTGCTCAATCCGCTCAAACCCGAAGCTTTTGTGCATGCGCTCAAAGGCTGCATGGCCTTGCACGTGCCTGATGGCGAAGCGCGCAAGGCGCTGGTTTCCTCTGCGGCGAGTTTCCTCGGGCCCGCGCTGAATTTGCTGTACAAAGATCTGATCAACTGGCTGCGTTCACAAGGCATCGAGCCCGCACTGCCAGCCGGCAGCCAACCTGGCGCGGGCTTGGTGTCGGGGGCCAAAGTCGCTGAGACGGCGATCAGCCGTACGCTGTTGACATTGGACAAGTTGCGCAAATTGCTGTCCGGCGATTTTGACCAAACCTTTGGACAATCGAGCGGCCCCAAAGACTTTCTGCACACCGTGCCCTCGTCTTTTGTCGCACTGGAAGACCTCAAGCTGGTCGAACCCATGATGCAGCGCCTGGCCAAACGGGCCAAACAGGCGGCCCCACCCAAGGTGGATATTCCTGCCCTGCCCGACATGCTGGCCAATGACAACACGCAAAGCCGTCAATTGGGCCGTCAGTTGGGCAGTGAGGTGGTGCGCCTGATGGTCGAAAACCTGCTGGCAGACGACCGGCTGCTGGCCAAAGTGCGCACCCATTTGAAGGATCTGGAGCCGGTGTTGTTGCAACTGTCGCAGTCAGACCCGCGTTTTTTCAGTGAGCGCCAACATCCCGCACGTCAGTTGCTGGACCGCCTGACCAACCGCAGTCTGGCGTTCAAATCGGAAAACGATGAAGGTTTCCCGCGTTTTTCAAAAGCTATCTCTAACTCGATCCAGGTGCTGGTCAGCGGCAGCGGCGACGCTGCTTCCTTCGCCCGTGTCTTGCGCAAGCTGGAAGACGGCTGGGAACGCGAGGAAGAGGCGCAGCGCAAACGCCAGGAAGAAGCGGCCCAATCCCTGCTGCATGCGGAACAGCGCAACCTGCTGGCGCATAAATTTGCCGAAGACTTTGGCCAGCGCCTGCAAGGCAAAGACGTGCCCGAATTTGTGCACGGATTTTTGCGCGGTCCCTGGGCGCAGGTGCTCGCCGAGTCGCAACTGCGCTCTGCCGATGGTGTGAGCGACCCGCAGGGTTATTCTCAGATTGCCGACGACCTGATCTGGAGCGCGCAATTGCGCCTGACCAAGCGCAATCGCGGCAAGCTAGTCCAGATGGTGCCCAATTTGTTGGTGAAATTGCGCCAAGGCCTGCAGGTGGTCGAATACCCTGAAGAACGTATCCCGATGCTGTTTGACAACTTGATTGCTTTGCATGAGCAGGCTTTTGAGCTGCCACCGGAGGCAAAGCCCAGTGCAGATGGCGCGGCAGGGGCTGATGCGGCCACTGAAAAAGCCGAAGGTGTATCGGTCTTGCCGCCGGATTCACGCTTTGAAGGAACACCGTCCGAGGTTCTGTGGGTGGGCGAAGAAGAGGCCGCCGAATCTGGTTATGTGGGAGAAGACGCCGACTCTTTGATCGATTATTCCGGCATTCAAACACCAAGGACGGACGTGCAGGCTGGGCCTTGGCAGGTCGCTGACCTGAAAGTCGGCACCTGGGTGGAGCTGATGCTGCAAGGCGCTTGGGTGCGTGCTCAATTGACCTGGGCCAGCCCGCATTTGACGCTCTTCATGTTTGTTTCTGGCAAAGGTTTGGCGCATTCAATGTCGCGTCGCACCATGGATCTGCGCCGGGGCCAGGGTTTGATCCGGATCGTCTCCGATGGCGACTTGGTGGGCAGCGCCCTGGACGCTGTCGCCCAGACCGCGTTGCGCAACGAGCCGCTGCATGTGACCGGGCCTGCGCCACTGCAATAAAGCGGGCTTGCGCACTGTTTGAACGTCGCTTGAGCCGCCGCCCGCAGGGTGGCGGGCGATAATGTCGGTTTTTCGTTCACGAACACCCGACACACAAACGACATGGCCCAATACGTATTTTCAATGAACCGCGTCGGCAAGATCGTGCCGCCCAAGCGCTTCATTCTCAAAGACATCTCGCTGAGTTTTTTCCCGGGGGCCAAAATTGGCGTGTTGGGCACCAATGGCTCGGGCAAGTCCACTTTGCTCAAAATCATGGCAGGGGTCGACAAGGAAATCGAAGGCGAAGCCATCCCCATGGCGAACCTGAACATCGGCTATTTGCCGCAAGAGCCGCAGCTTGATCCCACCCAAACCGTGCGAGAAAGCGTTGAAGCCGGCATGGGTGCGATTTTCACCGCCAAAGCGCGTCTCGAAGAGATTTACGCCGCTTACGGTGAAGCAGACGCGGACTTTGACAAACTGGCTACCGAACAAGCCGAGATGGAGGCCATCATCGCCACAGGCGGCACCGACAGCGAACACCAGCTTGAAATTGCCGCCGACGCGCTGCGCCTGCCACCGTGGGACGCCAATATCGGTGTTCTCTCAGGCGGTGAAAAACGACGTGTCGCCTTGTGCCGCCTGTTGCTGTCCAAGCCCGACATGTTGCTGCTTGACGAGCCCACCAACCACCTGGACGCCGAGTCTGTGGACTGGCTGGAGCAGTTCCTCCAGCGTTACCCCGGCACTGTGGTGGCCATTACCCACGACCGCTATTTCCTCGACAACGCGGCAGAGTGGATTCTGGAACTCGATCGTGGCTCCGGCATTCCCTACAAAGGCAATTACAGCGACTGGCTGATGCAAAAAACAGCGCGCCTGGAAGCGGAGCAAAAAGGCGAAGAGAGCCGCGCCAAAGCCTTGAAGAAAGAGCTGGAGTGGTCGCGCCAGAACCCCAAAGCGCGCCAGGCCAAGAGCAAGGCGCGTTTGGCTCGCTTCGAAGAGTTGTCTGACTTCGAATACCAGAAGCGCAACGAAACCAACGAAATTTTCATTCCCGTGGCCGAGCGCCTGGGCAACGAAGTGATCGAATTCGTCAACGTGACGAAGTCGTTTGGCGACCGTGTGTTGATTGACAACCTGAGCTTCAAAGTGCCAGCGGGCGCGATTGTGGGCATCATCGGCCCCAATGGCGCGGGCAAGTCCACACTGTTTCGCATGATCTCGGGCCAGCAAAAGCCCGACAGTGGCGAAGTCAAAGTAGGTTCCACCGTGAAGATGGCCTTTGTAGACCAACACCGCGACGACCTGGCGAATGAAAAAACCGTGTGGGAGGATGTCTCTGGCGGCCTCGACATGCTGAATGTCGGTCGCTTCACCATGGCCAGCCGCGCCTACTGCGGGCGTTTCAATTTCAACGGCCAGGATCAGCAAAAGCGCGTGGGCACTTTGTCAGGCGGGGAGCGTGGGCGTTTGCATTTGGCCAAGACCCTGATCGCGGGCGGCAACGTGCTGATGCTGGACGAGCCTTCCAACGACCTCGATGTGGAAACTCTGCGTGCATTGGAAGACGCACTGCTGGAGTTTGCCGGCAGCCTGATGGTCATCAGCCACGACCGCTGGTTTTTGGACCGTATCGCCACCCACATCCTGGCCTGTGAAGGCGACAGCCACTGGACATTTTTTGACGGCAACTACCAAGAGTACGAAGCCGACAAAGTGCGCCGCCTGGGGGCTGAGGGGGCCAAGCCCAAACGCATGCGTTTCAAGGCCTTGAAATAATCTGCTTTGACTGCGGGTTCAATTCCAAGTTTATCCGGCTGCGTTTTTCAGCAGCTTTTGCCGCACCAAATCAATATGGTTGCGCAGGGAATACAGCTCATCGGCATACGACAGCGGCACGGTTATTTTTTCGACGTGGGCGTCCAGCGCGTCGAGTTCCTGGGCCAGTGCGTTGGAGGTTTCGGGCTGCTCACCCAGGCGCTCTTCGATGTCGCGCAACTGGCCGTACCAGCGGAAGATGCGGGATCGGATGCGGAACTGGTACATCGGCGGCACGATGCGCGACAGTGGCAGCAGCACGGCCACGATGATGCCCAGCGCCAGCCACATGCGTTCGACCAGATTCGCCAATGAAAACGGCAGATAACGCTGCAGCAGCGGCACGCCGCTTTTCAAGGTGCGTTCGGCTTCCTGCGCCAGCGGGAACTCGGTGTTGGCGCTATTGGGGAATTCACGCGCCCGGTTGAACCAGCCCGCGCCGCCATGCAGTTTGAGCGAGGCCTGCGAGAAGAGCTGCAAGAGCGCGGGATGCACGCCGTCACGCGCCAGCAGCGACGTGGTGGGCGCGACCAGCCGCACGTCAGCGTTCGGAACGTCACCCGCCAAATCCACCACCCCGCGCGGCAGCGTGACGGGCGCCAGAAACGCAAATCGCCTCGAATACGCTTCGTTCTGGTTGAAGTCCAACAAACGCACGCCCGGCGTTTGCAACAGCATCTGCACCATGGCTGACTCAGGGGCGGAAGCAAAGACGAGCGCATCCGTCTCACCGCTGAGAAAGGCCACGGTGGCTGGGGTTTGTTCCAGCTTGCTGAGTGTCAATGTGGCAAGGTCCAGCCGATTCACCTCAAAAATTTTCTCCATCAGCGCTGGTACGCCGCTGCCCGCCGTGCCGACGTTGATGCGCAAACCCTTCAATTGGCCGAATGAGCTGAAGGCGCTTTTGCCAGTGGCGGTTTTGGCGGCCTGCTCGCGGTAAAACAGCCACAATGGCTCGACAAACAGGCTGCCCAGGGATTCAATGCCACTCTCCAGGTTGGCTGCGGTCTCATCGCTGCCGCCTTGCACAAAACCCAAATCGACTTTGCCTTCGCGCAGCAATTGCAAATTGGCGGACGAGCCTTCGGTTTCCACCAATTTCACCTGGATGCCGTTTTGCGCCAACTGCCGCGCGTAACGTTTGCCAAACTCGGCGTACGCGCTTTGCGCGGGGCCGGAGGCCAGGATGATGTGTTTGGGCGGGTTCGGGTCAAGCCACCAGTACGCGGCGCCCAGCAGGGCCACCGCCACCACCACGAGCGGGCCTGCTGTGGCCAGCATGGCGCGGATCGACAACAACACAGCGGAGACTTTTTGCGGCATGCCCAAGCTTAAGGCATCTCAGACGCTGATGGCCAGGTCGTGCCCTGGTAGCTTACGCCCCTGGCTGCGCGAATCGCCCGCACAATGGCGCGCGCGGTGACTTCGGCGGCCAGCGTGCTGAGTACCATCATGCCAGCCGTTTTGCCGCTGGCACCAGTACCCAGGGCAAACATGGCGTCACCATCGCTCATGGTGTGTACGGGGTTGATGGCACGGGCCAGGCCGTCGTGGCTGACTTGGGCGAGGCGGTGTGCCTGGGCTTTGGTGAGGATGGCGTCTGTCGCGACCACGCCGATCGTGGTGTTGGTGCCGGCCAGCAAAGGCTGGGGCACTTCGCCGCGCAGGATGGCGTCGCGGATGTTGAGCAGGCTTTTTCCGTCTGCGCTGCGAGCGCCTGCGACGACGCCACCGGTTTGCGGATCGACCACGTCGCCCAGCGCGTTGCAGGCCACGATGGCGCCCACGGTAATGCCGCCTACCGTGACCGATGCGCTGCCAATGCCGCCTTTCATGGCGCGGTCGATGCCATACAGCTTGCCCACCAAAGCGCCCGCGCCTGCGCCGACATTGCCTTCAGCGGGGGTGCGCGAACTTGCAGCTTCACAAGCTGCATAACCCGCAGCGGCATCGGGCCGAAATTGGGCATCACCCACCGGCAGATCAAACAACACAGCCGCTGGCACGATCGGAACCAGGCCGTATTTCACCGGCAAACCGATGCCGTTCTCTTCCAGCCAGCGCATCACGCCGCTGGCCGCGTCGAGCCCCCAGGCGCTGCCGCCCGCCAACAACACCGCGTGGACTTGATCGACCAGGTTGCTCGGGTGCAAAAGATCGGTCTCGCGGGTGCCGGGCGCTGCGCCGCGCACATCCACACCCGCCATCGCGCCCGCGCGCGTGAGGATGACGGTGCAGCCGGTCGGGCGGCGGCTGTCGGTGAAGTGGCCGACTTCGACGCCAGCGACCTGGGTGATCGCCCGGTTGGCGGAGGATTCAATCAATTTTGCGCGTCCGTGCTGATGTATCGGTTGAAATGCGGTTAACACCCATGTTAACAATTGTCGGAAAAAGTATTTTATTTTTAATTTAAAAATAAAAATGATTAAAATAATATCATATACTATGCTAATAGTATAGCAATAACTATAATATTTACGTGGACTAATAGTCTTTTTTTCTTGGTTTAATTTTTTAAATATAAATATATAGATCGTGTAATTTGAGCGTTCAGCGCGTTTGCCACTCTGGCGACTCTGGCGACATTGGAGCACAGCGCCGGCTCAGGGCGGCACTGCTGCATCCCGACCGAAAAGGCGCAACCAATCTAGGCAGGCTTGGCAAAAAGCTGCCGTATCTCGTCCACCCGCGCCTGCGCCGCATGCTCCCCGGCCTTGATGACCCATTGGCGGCTGTCCAGCCCGAGCTGCCCCGAGGTGCGGATTTCCGGTGATACCACCAGGTCAGCCTGCGCCCGCTCGCGCAGCAGGTGCTGCCACCCCGACACGATCAGCGACTGGAACAACATCGACATCGGGTTGTTCATTTCGGAGTGTTGCGGCGGGTAGATCACGTCGATGGCCAGCACCTTCACGGCCCCCAACTGGCGGGCGGTGGCCACCGGCAGCGGGCTGGTGATTTGCCCATCGGCAAGCAGCCGGCCCCGTGTCCGCACCGGCGGGTAGAGGGCAGGGACTGCGCAGGACGCGCGCACCGCCGTGGCCGCGTCGCCGTGGTTCAGCGCCACGATGTCGCCGCTCTCCATATCGCTTGCCACCGCCGCAAACGGCACAGGAAACGTCTCGATGGGTTTTGACAAGTGCCGTTTAAAGAACTGATCAAGACGCTCGCCTCTCATCAAGCCGAGACCCAGCCCGCCAAGCAGGGCGCGCACCGGATCGAAATCAAAGAAAATGCGCCAGTCCAGTTCGTCCGCCGCCGCTTCGATTTCCGCAACCCCCATGCCCGAGGCCCACATCGCGCCCACAATGGCGCCGACGCTGCTGCCGACCACCAGATCCGGGCGCAAGCGCTCCTGCTCCAACACACGCAACACGCCAAGGTGCGCAAAGCCGCGCGCGGCCCCGCCCGACAGCACCAACGCGCAAGCGCGCCGCGTGCCCGCCGGTGGCGCGGCAAAACCAGGCGCGTCCTGCGCGTTGACCGCAGGCAGGGCGCCTTCGACACGTGTCGTCGCGCAGCCCGCAACCCAAGGTGCGGCGATGCTGGCCACGGTCAATGTGACGAAACCTCTGCGACGGATGGCCAGCGTGTGGCTTGCGATAGGTTTGCCAGCCGTGCCACTTGGCCATGGCGGCTCGGGCTGCTGCGGGCATTCAGGCAGTTTCACGGCGCAACCCGATCAGTGTGTCGCGGTCTGCCGCCTGCGCCTTCGGTCGCCGCAACAGCAGGTACACCGCAGGCACCACAAACATCGACAGCAGCGGCGCGGTGATCATGCCGCCCACCATGGGTGCGGCAATGCGCTGCATCACCTCGGAACCCGTGCCCGTGCCCCACATGATGGGGAAAAGGCCGGCCAGAATGACGGCCACCGTCATGGCCTTGGGGCGCACGCGCAGAACCGCGCCTTCACGGATGGCGTCGAGCAAATCCTCTGTGCCGGTTTTGCCCTGCGCAATGCGTTCGTTCCATGCTGTTTTGAGGTACAGCAACATGATGACCCCGAATTCCGCCGACACACCCGCCAGCGCGATGAAACCCACGGCGCCCGCCACCGACAGGTTGTAGGCCAACAGGTACAGCAGCCAAATGCCGCCAATCAGCGCAAAGGGCAGGGTGGCCATGATCAGGACAGCCTCGCCAAAACTGGAAAACGTCAGGTACAGCAGCACAAAGATGATCAGCAGGGTGAAGGGCACCACCACCTTGAGTTTGGCCGTGGCGCGTTCCAGAAACTCGAACTGTCCCGACCACGAAATCGAATAGCCCGGCGGCAGCTTGACCTGTTCGGTGACCGCCTTCTGCATGTCCTGCACGGCAGAGCGCAAATCACGCCCGCGAATGTCTACATAGACCCAGCCGGACAGGCGGGCGTTTTCACTGCGCAGCATGGGCGGGCCGTCGGTGATGCGCAGATCAGCCACGTCGGACAAGACCAGCCGCGCGCCGTTTTCCGCCACGATGGGCAGCTTGCGCAATTTTTCCAGAGAGTCCCGGATTTCACGCGGGTAGCGCATGTTGATGGGGAAGCGCTGCAGGCCTTCGACCGTCTCGCCGATGTTGTCGCCGCCCACGGCAGAGGTGATGACGGATTGCACGTCGGCGATGTTCATGCCAAAGCGGGCGGCATCGTCACGGCGGATGTTCACGTCCACATAGCGCCCGCCCGTCAAGCGTTCAGCCAATGCGCTGCTGACACCGGGCACGTCTTTGAGGGCTTTTTCTATTTCGCCTGTGAGGCGGTCAATGGTGGCCAGGTCAGCGCCCGCCACCTTCACCCCAACGGGGCTCTTGATGCCGGTGGCCAGCATGTCGATGCGGTTGCGGATCGGTGGCACCCAGATGTTGGCCAGGCCAGGCACCTTGACGATGCGGTCCAGTTCGTCCACCAGCATGTCCTGCGTCACGCCGGGGCGCCACTGGTCGCGCGGCTTGAACTGGATGGTGGTCTCGAACATCTCCATCGGCGCCGGGTCGGTGGCGGTTTCAGCCCGGCCGGCTTTGCCATAGACGCTCAAAACTTCGGGCACGGTTTTGATCAGCCGATCCGTCTGCTGCAACAGCTCGCTGGCCTTGCCAGCCGACAAGCCGGGCAGGGCAGAGGGCATGTACAAAATGTCGCCTTCGTCAAGCCGGGGCATGAATTCGCCGCCAATGTGCTGCAAAGGCCACAGGCTCAAGCCCAGCAGCAGGGCAGCAACTGCCAGAGTGGCTTTGGGCCATTGCAGCACGCCATTCAGCAAAGGCCGGTACAGCGCAATGAGAAAGCGGTTCAACGGGTTGGCGCGCTCGGCGGGAATGCGGCCCCGAATCAAATAGCCCATCAGCACCGGAATCAGCGTCACCGCCAGCGCCGCTGCTGCCGCCATGGCGTAGGTTTTGGTAAAGGCCAGCGGTGAGAACAAGCGCCCTTCCTGAGCCTCCAGCGTGAACACCGGGATGAAGCTCAGCGTGATGATCAGCAGCGAGAAGAACAGCGCGGGGCCGACCTCGGCAGCAGCATCTCCAATGACTTTCCAGCGTGCCTCGCCCGCCAGCTTTTCACCTGGGTGCGTGTGGCTCCAATGTTCCAGATGTTTGTGGGCGTTTTCAATCATGACAACAGCCGCATCGACCATGGCGCCGATGGCAATGGCGATGCCGCCCAGCGACATGATGTTGGCGTTCACGCCCTGGTAGTGCATGACGATGAAGGCGGCCAGAATGCCAAGGGGCAGCGAAATGATGGCGACAAAGGCCGAGCGCAGGTGGAACAGGAAAATGAAGCAGACCACCGCCACCACCGCAAACTCTTCCAGCAACTTATGGCCCAGGTTTTCCACCGCCCGTTCGATCAGCCCGGAGCGGTCATACACAGGCACGATTTCCACGCCCTTGGGCAGGCCGGCCTGCAAGGTCTTGAGCTTGTCTTTGACAGCGGCAATCGTCTCCAGCGCGTTCTTGCCGGATCGCATCACGATCACGCCGCCGGTGGCTTCGCCTTCGCCATCCAGCTCGCCAATGCCGCGCCGCATTTCCGGCCCCACCTGGATGCGTGCCACGTCGCCAAGTCTCACCGTCACGTTTGGCGCCGACACGCCTGCCCTGGTCGTCATCAATGGCAATTTCCGGAAGTCGTCGAGTGATTGCAGGTAGCCATTGGCACGCACCATGTATTCGGCCTCGCCCAGTTCGAGCACCGAGCCGCCTGCCTCCTGATTGCCTTTCTGGACGGCTTCGACCACTTTGCTGTGCGCAATGCCGTAGGCCGCCAGTTTGTCGGGTTGCAGCACGATCTGGTACTGCCGCACCATGCCGCCCACGCTGGCCACCTCGGCCACATTGGGCACAGTCTTGAGCTCGTACTTCAGAAACCAGTCTTGCAGCGCCCGCAGTTGCCCGGCATCCATCTGGCCGCTGCGGTCAATCAATGAATACTGGTAAATCCAGCCCACGCCTGTCGCATCCGGCCCCAGTGTGGCTTTGGCCCCAGGCGGCAGGCGTGACTGCACCTGGTTAAGGTATTCGAGCACGCGCGAGCGTGCCCAATACAAGTCCGTGCCGTCTTCAAACAGCACATACACGAAGGAGTCGCCAAAGAACGAATAGCCCCGCACGGTCTTGGCCCCCGGCACCGACAGCATGGTCGTGGTCAGCGGGTAGGTGATCTGGTTCTCGACAATGCGCGGGGCCTGGCCAGGGTAGGTAGTGCGGATGATCACCTGCACGTCTGACAAATCGGGCAGCGCATCCAGAGGTGTTTTAAGCACGCTGTACACGCCCCAGGCGCTGACCATCACGGTGGCCAGCAGCACCAGGAAGCGGTTGACGATGGACCAGCGGATCAGCCGGGCGATCATGGCTTGCTCCCGGGGGCGTTGTCCGGCGCTTGAGGCGCGTCGTTGAGCCTTGCCTCTACGCCCTTGAGGCTGGCTTCCGAGTCAATCAGGAACTGCGACGACACCACCACCCGCTGGCCTGCCCGCAAGCCGCGTTTGATCTCGGTCTGGCCCGCACTTTCGATGCCAATTTCAACCTCGACCGGGCGAAAACTGCCTTTGTCCTCGGCCAGCATCACCACCACGCGCTTGCCGGTCTGTATCACTGCCTCGGTCGGAATCAACAGGGCCTTGGCTACGCGCATGTCCATGAACTGCATCGCCACGAACATGCCTGGCATCAGCATATTGCCGGGGTTGGCCAGTTCCACGCGAGCTTTGAGGGTCCGGGTGGCGGCATTGACCTCGGGCAATATCGCCTGCACCGTGCCGCGCAAAACAGTGCCGGGTGCAGCCGCGCTGCTGGCTTGGACTTTGGCGCCCGGGCGGATCAGCGCGGCCTGGCTCTCGGGCACTTCGGCATTGGCCCAGACGGTGGCCAGGCCGTTGATGCGAAACAGGGTGGCGCCCGGCATCACCGTCATGCCTTCACGCGCCATGAGCTCTGTCACCACACCGCCAATGGGCGCCACCAGCGTGATGCGTGGCTGCGTCTTGCCGCTGCTTTCCACCAGCGCCACATGCGCCTCGCCCATGCCGGCCTGGCGCATGCGCTGGCGGGCAGCATCAACCAGTGGTGCAAGGTCGGGGCCCTGCATGCGGCGCACCGATAAAAATTCTTCTTGCGCTGCAATCCAGTCGGGCACGTACAGCTCAGCCAGCGGCTGCCCTTTGCTCACCCGGTCAAGCGCCGCGCGCACTTGCAGACGCTCGACAAAACCGGTCGTGCGCACTTGCACGATGGCCTGGTCGCGTTCATTGAAGGCGATGCTGCCCACGGTGGACACTTGAGGAGACAAACTTCCTTCGCTCACGGTTGCGGTGCGCACGCCCAGGTTTTGCTGGATGCGCGGGCTCACCGTGACCTTGCTGCCGTCGCTGTCGCCATCGGCATACACGGGCACCAGCATCATGTCCATGAAGGGCGACTTGGCGGGTTTGTCGAACTTGTTGCCCGGCACCATGGGGTCGTGGTAATAGATGATCTTCTTGCCCGTCACCGGGTCCATGTCGCCCGCCTTGATGCCTGAGGTGATGTGTCGGCGCGTGGCTTCCTCGCCCTGGGCGATGGTCTGGGGCAGGGCATCGGCTGCAACACCTGAGGCAGGCGCAGGCGAAGACATTGCCGCGCCCATCGACATGCCCTGGTTCATGCCAACGGCCCACAACCCGTAGCCGCCTCCAGCGAGTGCGGCGACGGTGGCCAGGCCGACTAACGCTGATTTGAGTTTTTTATCCATGTTCATTTCTCCAAAATGGAAGCGGGTGTTGCCTTGGTTGTGGCCTCGTGCTCGCCAGCAATCAGATGGTTCAATTGAGCCCACAGCAGCGCTGTTTCCATTTCGAGGCGCAGGCGGTCCATGCCGATATCAATCTCCATGCGCCGCGCCTCCAGCACCGCAGCCAGCGGGCCGCTGCCGCGGTAGGCGGCCAGCGCCGCCTGGGTGCGCTGCGCGCCCAGCGGAATCAGGTCGCGGTCATACGCCTCAAGGCGTTTGCGGTTGCCTTGCCATTGCTGCAGCCAGGCGCCCGCTTCAGCCGACCGCTCGCGCAGGGCGTCTTCGCGTTGGGCTTGAATTTGCGCTACCCGCGAAAGCCTGGCGGCAACTTCACGATCTTGTCGCATCGCCTGGTTGTTTTGCAGCGGCAGGCTGAAGTTGATGGAGATCATGTTCGAGTAAGCCGGGCCGCGCTGGCTGAACATCAACTCCATGCTCCAGTCGCTTTTTTTCTCGGTTTGCGCAATGTCGGCTTCAGCGCGCGCGAGCGCTTCTTGTTTTTCCAGCATGGCAAGATGAGGATGGTTTTGCAGCCTCTCATTCAAGCTAGTTGAATTGAGCGTCACTTGGCTTAAATCAGGCGCGGCGGCCAGTGCTTGGCGACCCATAGGCCCAACCCAGCGCACCAGCCGGGTTTGGGCGATGGCGATGTTTTGCGCAATCAGCTGCAGGCGTTCATCCAACTGCGCCACCAGGGTGCGCGCCGCGAAAACATCGGCCTGGCTGCCGCGCCCACCTCGGTAAGTGGCCTCTGCGCCTTCAACTTGCAGGCGGGCCTCGTCGCGCTGGGTGCGCACCAGGGCCTGCATACGCTCCTGAAAGTGACGCTCCAGCCAAGCGGTGGCGGCGTCGCGCCCCAGGTTGATTTGTACCATGGCCCGCTCAGCCAGCGCCACATCGGCCTCGCGTTCAAAGCGAGCACCGCGCGCCTTGAGCTTGTCTGGGCTTGTCAACTCGCGCATGAAACCAATCGACGCCATGGTCATGAAGTCGTTGCTCAAATTGAATGCGTCCGGCCCCGTGACAGGCAGGTTGTTGATGCCAAGCTTGAGCGTGAGGTCTGGGCTCTGGCCGACCGCAACCGCCATGTGGCGGGCCGACTCAGCCAGGGCCTCTTGCGCAGACAATTGCCGCGACTGCTGTAGCGACAACTGCACTGCCCACTCCAGGGTCAGCGGCCCTGTGGACTGGGCCTGCTGGGCCCATGCGCCGCCCGCTGGCAGCAGCAGCGCAGCCAACAGCCAGCATGCTGTTTTGCGGACAAGGCAGCCCACGACGTGGCGATTCAGGCGAACGGCCTTGAGGTTTGAGATCAACATAAATTTCCTGACTGTTAAACGCCGCGCTGGGGCGGCAGTTCCGCCCGCAAAACACGCTGTTCACGGGTTTTACGGACGAACCACGGGCGTGGGTGTCAGGAAATGGGAGGTTTGAAGCCTGGTGCGCGCTCGGCGCTGGTGAAACTGATGCTGCCAAGCCACAACGCCGCCTGAGGCAGGGGCGTCAAGGGCGGGCCGCACAGGGCATACCCCGTCACCAGGCCCATGCAAAGCTGGCAGGTGGTGCAGACCTTGAAAACTGTCGAACCGGTCTCGCCACTTGCGTCACGAACCGTCTTATCGGCCAGCAGAGCCATCATCGGGCAATCTGCTGACATGGTGGGCCGAACTTGCACGACCGGTTGCGAAGGGGCGTTTTGGCCATCAATCCCGGATTGAACCAACTGCACGGCATGCAGTTGCTGCGTCGCCATGGACACCGCCATTATGTCAGCCGCCCAGCCGCGCGCAGGCAGCAAAGCGATCATGAAAATGAGGAGAAAGCGGCGCATAGTCAGGTAGACAGTTTAACGTGGTAAAAGTTCCGTCAGCCGCAGCCTTAGGAGTGCGTGCCGCTGCCTGCCAGCTCCGTCTGCGCATGGCGCATCACGGCCCAGCCGCCCGAGATGGCGAGGCTGGCCATGATGGCCGCCACGGCCAGATCCGGCCAGGCGCTGCGGGTGCCAAAGACGCCAACCGCCGCAGCGATCACCGCGATGTTGCTGATGGCGTCATTGCGGGTGCACAGCCACACGCTGCGCATGTTGGCGTCGCCTTCCCGGAACGCGTAGAGGATCCAGGCGACGACCAGGTTGGCGACCAGCGCCAGCACGGCAACGGCGCCCATCAGGGGCGCGTCGGGCGCTTCGCCTGTCCACAGGCCCCACGCGGCGCGGCCCATCACAAATACGCCAAATCCGATCATGCAGACCGCTTTGAGCAGCGCCGTGCGCGAGCGCAAACCGGCGGTCGCGCTCAACACCGCCAGCGAGACGCCGTAGTTGGCCGCGTCACCGGCGAAATCGATCGCGTCGGCCAGCAGCGAGGCCGAGCCCGAGCGGTAGCCCGCGAAGATCTCCACAAAAAACATGGCAGCGTTGACCAGCAGCGCAATCCACAGTATTTTGCGGTAGCGGGCGATGTCCAGCGGCGGGGCGGCGGCTGATGCGGAGAGTCCCCCAGTTTCGGGCGCGTCATGGTGGCAGTGTGCGGACATGGTGTGTTTTCGGAAGTTGAACCGGTATTGGAAACCCTGAAGCCGCTACAGAGTCAAGGCCTACAATCCAGCAGGAGCATTTGAGCATGATTCAGGGGCAAACCATGCGCATCAAGGCATTGAGCGAGGCGACAGGCGTCGAAGTGGAAACTATCCGGTTTTATGAAAAACAGGGGCTGTTGCCCGCGCCTGCACGGGAGGAGAATGGTTACCGTGAATATGGGCCAGCGCATTTGGAGCGTCTGGCGTTTGTGCGCCACTGCCGGGCGCTGGACATGCCCTTGGCTGACATCGGACGCCTGCTCGCGATGGTGAATGCGCCTTTGGCCGATTGCAGCGATGTGGACGTGCTGGTCAGCGCCCAGCTCGCCCGCGTGCGCGCCCGCCTCAAGAGCATGCGCGCGCTGGAAAAACAACTGGTGCGATTGCGCGCCCAATGCAATGGGAAGCACGGGGCCCAGGACTGCGGCATCCTGCACGAACTGGTCGCCGCAGCGCACGGCGAAGCCTGCGCCTGCCACGCCGCAGCCCAGGCTCAATAGTCTCACGTCGCAATTCATGCTGACATCATCAAAAGCTGCCAGCCAAAAATTGTTGCGCTCCACTAAAATGTCCCACCATGCCCCGCCGCCTTCGCGCTTTGCTGATGTTGTTTGCCATGGTGTGGCAATGCATGGCCATGGCAGGCCCGATGGCGCAATCGCAGGCTCTGCAGGGTTTTGAGCACACCCTGCTGCATGGTCAAGCCACCGACCACCACCACGACCTTCACGACGGCGACGCATCAATCCACCTGCAGGAAGCGGATGACGCCTTACCGCACCAGCATGCGGACGGCAGTTTCAACACGCTTGGATGGTTGCCCAGCGCCTGGTTTTCCGTTGGCACGTTCCGGTCGATAGCGCCGGTTGAACGGGCCAATCTGCTCGCACCGTCTGCGGACCTGGAATGTTTGCTAAGACCGCCCCAGCGCCAGGCCTGAGGCCTGCGCCAGCGGGTTTGCTGGCGCTCGATGCGTCTCGATGGCCCCTCTGTGGGCACATATTCTCCATTCATTGCGTCGGGCATTTTGCTCGGCCTGCACCTCATTTTCAAATCAGAAAGTCAAACCATGACCTCATTCTTTCCCAAGTGGCGAATCCCGCCGGGCCTGCTTTTATTGCTGCCATTGGTGTTACTGTTGAGCTGGCCATTGCTGGCCGGGGCGCACGGCATTTCTGACGGCGATCGGCAACACATGCTCGACGGTGGCTACCTGCGTTACATCGCCCTTGGCGCCAGCCACATGCTGACCGGGTATGACCACCTCCTGTTCCTGTTTGGTGTGGTGTTTTTTCTCACGACATTCAAGGATGTGGCGAAGTTCGTCACCGCCTTCACCGTGGGCCATTGCATCACCCTGATATTTGCGACCTTTTACCAAATCACCTGGAACTTCTATCTGGTTGATGCCATTGTTGCCATCAGCGTGATCTACAAGGGGTTTGACAACAATGGTGGTTTCCAGAAGCACTTCAACATGGCCTCGCCCAACCTGCTGGGGGCCGTATTTGGCTTTGGCCTGTTGCACGGGTTCGGCCTTTCAACACGATTGCAGCAACTTCCCCTGGGTGACGACACCACGCAATTGTTGTGGCGCATCCTGAGTTTCAATCTGGGTGTGGAGGTCGGGCAAATCGCCGCGCTCATGGGCATGATCGCGCTGCTGGCGGCCTGGCGCCGCCGCCCGTCGTTCAAGCAGTTCAGCATTGTGGCCAACGTGGCGCTGATGGCAGCAGGCACGTATTTGCTGTTCACCCAATTGCATGGTTACCAGCATGACAGCAGCGGCTACAACATCACCTTTCCGTCCAAGGAACACATCCATGCCCATGAAGACATGGATGTGCAAAATGCCACCGATGCCAGCCGGAATACGCTCAAATAATCAAGCATTTCGAATTCCGCAATTTCCCGGTTCACTTCCGTTCATTCACGTTTGTTCACTTCATAGGATCCTGCCATGAAAATCTCTCCCTTTGCTTCCGCAGTTTTTGTTTTGGCCACTGGTGTTGCAGCGCCTCACGCCTGGGCCGATGGCGCGGGCAGTTGCCACTTTCACGGCAACAAACCCGCCCCTCAAGAGACCGTCATCGGCTGCGCGCAGCAGCGCAAGGCGGCCTTGGTGAAGACGGGCAAACTGGAGGCCTCCTGGCAAGACGTAAAGCAGGAGGCCATTGCCTCGATCGACGGGCAAAAGGGCAAGGAATGGAAGATAAGCTTCAAAGACCCATCGACCAAAGACCCAGCCAAACAGACGCTTTACATGTTTTTCACACCTGCGGGCAATTTCATCGCCGCCAACTTCACCGGACAGTAAGGCCATGGTTCAATTGCCTGCCCACCGTGCCCGGCCCGCGTTAAACGGCGGATTGATGGCGCTGGCTGCCGCAGTCTTGTTTGGGCTGAGCACACCGCTGGTGCAGCGGTTTGGCGCAGGGCTGGGGGCTTTCACAACCGCAGCCTTGCTGTATGCGGGCGCAGCGCTGGCGTCGCAGCTGATGCGCCAGCCCGTTGGGCGTGAAGCGCGCTTGCGGCGCACTGATCTGCCACGGATTGTCGCCATGGCCGGGTTCGGTGCGGTGCTCGGGCCGGTGGCGCTGGCCTGGGGATTGCAACACACCAGTGGCGCCAGTGCTTCGCTGCTGCTGACGACGGAAGCCTTGTTCACCGCTTTGTTGGCATGGTGGATGTACGGGGAGACGGTGAACCGGCGCGTTGCCAGCGCCATGCTGCTATTGCTGGCCGGCGGCCTGGTTCTGGTGCTGGAACGGGGCTTCGCTGGCAACATGCAATTGCCAGGCATGTTGGCAGTGTTGGCGGCAACCGCCGCATGGGGCGTGGACAACACCCTGTCGCGTGCGGTCGCTGATCGTGACCCTGGGGATGTGGTGTTGGTCAAGGCCGGGTTGGGCGCCGGAGCCACAGCCGTGATGGCTTTGCTGGTCAGAGACCCCCTGCCCGGCATCGGCGATGGCCTCGCACTGCTGGCCATTGGCGCCACTGGTTACGGCTTGAGCCTGCGGTTTTACCTGTTGGCCCAGCGTGGGTTTGGCGCGGCCAGGACAGGCTCGGTGTTTGCCTTTGCGCCTTTTGTTGGCGCTGCGGGCGCCTTTGCCTTGGGAGAGCGTTCGGGCACCTGGATGCTGGTTTTGGGTGGATCGCTGATGATGGTGGGCGTGGTGTTTCACCTGTTTGAATCACACGGGCACGTCCACGATCATGAAGCGTTGGCGCACGAACACGCCCACACGCATGACGACGGCCACCATGGGCATGCCCACGCCGACAGTCCCGTTGGCAGTCACAGCCACCTGCATCAGCACGTTGCGCTAAGCCACCAGCACCCGCATGCGCCCGATGCGCACCATCGGCATAAGCATTGATGGGTGCGCTTGCGCACAGACCAAAATCACACAAATTGTCTACAAGGGCGGTTGCAGGCATCTCTTAGTTGCCAACCAAAATCCAGTCCGATAACCGTTCCGGAGCAGCCATGTCCGACCCCCTGTCAGCCGATTTGTTGAAAAAAATGCATGCCTACTGGCGTGCCGCCAACTACCTGTCCGTCGGGCAAATTTACCTGCAAGACAACCCGCTGCTGGAGATGCCGCTGACGCTTGAACACGTCAAGCCCCGGCTGCTGGGCCATTGGGGCACCACGCCGGGCTTGAACCTGTTGTACGTCCACCTGAACCGGCTGATCAAACAGCACGGCTTGAACATGATGTATGTCATCGGACCGGGCCACGGTGGCCCGGGCATCGTGGCACACAGCTATCTTGAAGGCTCTTACACCGAACACTACCC
>JANLYO010000299.1:0-40503 GCA_031365665.1 Rhodoferax sp.
AGCTTGGCCAGGTCGGCGCCAAAGGTGACGTTGAAGATCGCGTCAGGCTTGTTTTGCATCGTCGCCTGCAAGGTGGTGCCAGCGTCGAGCCGCCCGAGCGCCGGCCACTGCTCGCCGACAAACTCCACGTCGGGACGTTTCGCTTTCAACAGCTCTTTGAAACTCGCCACCGCGCTTTGGCCGTATTCGTAATTCGGCGCAATCGTGGCCCAGCGTTTGGCGGGCAACTTGGCGGCTTCTTCCACCAGCATATTGGCCTGCATGTAGGTGCTGGGGCGCAGGCGGAAGGTGTAGCGGTTGCCTTTGTCCCACACCATCGCGTCGGTCAGCGGCTCGCTGGCCACAAACAGGCGCTTGTTTTTCTGCGCGTGGTCGGCCAGGGCCAGGCCGACATTTGACAAAAACCCGCCCGCCAACACGTCTACCTTTTCATTCGACGTCAGCTCCACCGCGTGTTTCAGCGCTTCTTCCGGCTTGCCGCCGTCGTCCCGCGCGATCACCTCGACCTTGCGGCCCAAGAGCCCGCCCGAAGCGTTGATCTGCTCCACCGCCAGTTGCCAGCCCTGCCGATAGGGCGTGGTGAACTGCGGGATATTCGAATAACTGTTGATTTCACCAATTTTGATCGGCTTGCCCGCCTGCGCGTACGCGGCTGCGCCCACGCACAGGCCCGCGCCAAACACCAAACCAGCAGCCAAACTCGACATCCAAATACGTTTCATGGTTTCTCCAGTGGGACGGACTTTATCAGGGAATTCCCTGAGCGGTGTTTCAACGCGCGAGTGGGGGGTTTCGAGGACGGCTGGGTGATTTTCGTGGAATGGCTTTGTCGCTGACTGCAACTATTGTTAACATGGGTATTAATAATTACCATGTTTTTATGGATTTTTGCGAAGTACTAAAATAATTTGGCTTCTAGGTCACGTACCGTATGGATAGTTCGCTATCAATAATATAGTGTCTATGCGGCCGTGAAATCACTTCCATTGCGCTTTGCGATGAGCTCCGCGCAGCGACCGGGAAATGCGCATACCAATCGAAGCCCGGTCACATGGCCCGATCACCGCGCTAGGGCTTGTTTATTTGGGCTGCAAAAAGGCCAGAATCGGCCACTGTGATTCGAATTTTGAGTCCGCCCGGACTGTTCAAATCATGGAATTCAGGTGAGAATCAGCCGTGCTGATCGATAGGTTTTAGCTCATATGCCGCCGGGTTTGACTTCACGCCGCTCGCCGAGCTTTTTGCGCGGCGGATAAACGCTATTCGTTGGGCGTCGCAAGTTTCGCCGATCTAATCCGCAAGCTTTTAGGGAGTCAGAAATGCCACGCTGGATATTTGTACTTGCTTTCGCTCTCGTCTTCTATGGCAACGGTGCTGCTTTTATCGAAAGCTTCGTCAACTACCCGAGCTGGCACCTAATTGGAAATGACGCGTTCCTGAACTACCACGAGTTCATTACGCCCAGAGTCATCGCTTTTCTGGTCGTCCCTGCCGTGCTGGGCACCGTGTTTACGATCGCTCTTCTGCGGTTCAGGCCAGCCGCGATTCCGCTCTGGTCAGTCTGGGTAGCGATCCTCCTTCAGCTCGTTGTTTGGGTCTCAACGGCAACCATCCAGATTCCTATTCAGTTGCAACTTGCCGTGCAGGGCGCTTCACCAGCACTGCTGGAGCGACTTATGGAAACGAACTGGTGGTTGAGAAGGATCCCGTACGCAGTGTGCGCTGCACTGTTTCTCTGGATGGCTACTCGGGCAATCGAGCCACATGAGCGCAACGCCCAACCCATCATTCCACCGGACGCTGCGCGATAAAGCCGCGCAGCGCCGGTGAATTCAAACGTCAGGCCGCACACAAGAAATCCTTTTCACTTCAAGGACATCAATGAAATCAACCGACTCCATTCGCTGGCCAACCGCAGAAATGATCACGAGGGTCTGCCCACCTGCGGCAGGCTACCGCTACGAGGTGCTCGCCCAAGAAACAGTTGCCGTGCTGATTTCTGCTCTGGGTGTATGGCAACCGGCCTGGGGAGTAGGGGCAGCAAGTGTCTTTCTGCGCGAGGACTACTATCGGAGTCACGTCTACCTTGAAGGCGGTCCACAAAAAGACGTCTTTGTCCTACTCTTTCGTCACGGTGAAGAGCTCGCGGGTATGGTCGCCCAAGAGCGAATCGTTGACGCCCTTGCTTTGTATGGCAGCCTTGTCGCTCTTGCCCCAGCGCACCGAGGCGGAAGGGCTATATGGGGTAACAGTGACTACTACCAAGAACTCGCTAAGCTCATGGGGCTTGAGTATATTTACGGACTCTCGTCATTGAAACATCGTGGGTCGCAGCGCTATATGGAGAGTCACGGCTACAAGCCGATAGGCTTTGTCCCGGCTGCGATCGTGAGGAAGTCTCGCCAGGGGTCATCAAGCGGGTGGTTGAGGTCGCCTACGCAAAATGCCTGGTAAACAGCGATGCAATGCTTGTTCCAGATGTTGCGAACATGACCCCTGAGGTGCGAAGGCTCTACGAATTTATCTTTGCAACCGCTGCGGCCTCGAGTGCGGACTAACCCCTTATTCCCACTATCAGCCCGAATGAGCCCCATCACTTTAGGTGCTATCGAAGTCTTCCCGCAGCAGTTGGAGGCGCATTACCAAGCCATACCTGCTGAGTTCAAGGGCTGGGCTCCGCCGTCCTGGGATGGTGTGCCAAGCGAGCCATTCACCGCCATCGAGCAGATTTGCCATGTGCGGGACATCGAGATCGACGGCTATCACGTGCGCTTCACTCGCACTCTGACCGAGTTCAACCCAACATTGGCGTCCATCGATAGCGAGGCACTTGCTGAAGCCCGTTCCTACTCCACTGCAAATGCGGGTGAGGTCTTTGCGACCTTTCGAGACGCGCGTGCCAAAACAGTTGCACTCATTGCCAGCTTGATGCCAGAGCAATTTGATCGAACCGCAGTGTTCGACGGTTACGGCGCTCTGTCGCTGCGCAGCTTGGTGCACTATCTGTGTAGCCACGACCAGCAACACCTTGCAGGTCTGCAGTGGTTGCTTGGAAAAATTGAGGCTTCACGTGTGTAAGGACGGGGCTAACAGGTTGCTCGTCGCGGACGCACAACATCACAACGCCGCTTCGCGGCCAACGCTGCCAGCCGGACAGCGCCGACGTTAGGGCGCAAAAGTGACAACCAGAATCGACCGCCGCGCCATAAAGCCAATAGCGAATCCCGCGGTCGCCAGGGCCTTCGAGGCCTACCCACCCAACATGCGTCGCAAGTTGTTGGCGCTTCGCGGACTCATTCTTCAAATTGCGGCCACAACGGAAGGTGTTGGCGAACTCGAAGAAACTCTTAAGTGGGGCGAGCCAGCCTACCTCACGTCGAAGACAGGCAGTGGAAGCACAGTTCGAATCGGCTGGAAGAAGACAAGGCCAACAGAGTACGCCATGTACTTCAACTGCCAAACCACGCTGGTCGAAACCTTCAGGACCATTTTCCCCCTGGAGTTCAAGTACGAAGGCAACCGCGCAATAGTGTTCACAGAGTCCGAGTCACTCGCAGAAGACGCGCTGGCTTTTTGTGTCGCGGCTGCGCTAACCTATCACCTCAAGCATAAAAGCAAAGCCAAATCTGGTGCATCGCAGCTTGCGCCTTAACCCGTCCATCGAGCGAACCTCTACCGGCTGGGCACGCTACGCTCGATATTCATTTTCCGCTTCGCGTGCCCAGCCACTTGCGGCCGCTCATGTCAAACGTTGAGGCTGCATTTTTAGTCCAAGCCCTCCCCCTCCCCTAAACCGCCCAATGCTCGAACTGCAGCCCCGGCACGCGCTCAAACTCCCGCAAATTGTTGCTGACCAGGCTCAAACCCTCGCTGCGCGCATGGGCGGCGATGTGCAAGCCGTTCACGCCGATGGTCTGGCCCTGCTTCTCCAGGGCGGCGCGAATGCTGCCGTAGTGCTGCGCCGCTTTGGCGCTGTAAGGCAATACGTCAAGTCGGCTGCACATGTCTTCAATCACGGCGAGATTTGCGGTGGGCACGCTGCTTTTTTCGGCGCCGTGGTGCAACTCAGCCAAGGTGATGGCGGAGATCGCCATGCGGCCAGCGTGCAGGTTGAACAGTTCAAGCGCCTTTAGGGGGCGCCGCTTGATGACGTAGATGACGACGTTGGTGTCAAGCAGATAACGCAGCATACTGGGACGCCCTTAAAGGCTTTCGCGATCTGTTTGCGTTTGCGATGCGCGTTCGCTCATGAAATCGGGCGTAGGCAGCGGGCCGTCTTTGAAGAAACTGTCCCACGACTGGTTCAGCGGCGAAATGATGCGCTCCTGGCCACGGGCCCGCACATCCACCCGCTTGACCTCGCTGGGCAGCCGCAACTCGACCGGCAGCCGCACGGCCTGGGTTCGGTTGTTGATGAAAAGTGTCGTGGCGACCATGGGATTGCTTCTTTTGGGTTGTATATTGCACTAGTATATGGCATTGGTTTTTGATTCGTCAATCAATGGCGTAATATTTTCAGCAAAAGTCACTTGCCAGACTCTGAAATATGCAATATAGTTCACCTTGACAGGAGAGAGATGTAGCAGTATTTTGCTTGTATAGAAGCGATTGCCACATCCACCGAAGGCGCAAACTCCCATGAACGCTCAGGTCACCATTACTGTCTACTTTTGTTGATAGCCGTCTGGAGAGCCGCCCTCGCCTTTGCAAAAAGACAAAGGGCGCACCGAAGGAGCAAACGCGCAGCCACACTGGTTGGGCGTGAATCTCTCAGGTACCAAGGACAGGGGGAGCGGCTGTGCATTGACCACGCGTGATTGCCATTGTTGATGTGGCATTCACTGCTTGTTTCATGCGCACCGCTTCTTCAAAAGGTTCTCAAATGAACGTCCTCGTCCTTGGCAGCGGCCTGCTCGGCGTCAGCTCCGCCTATTACCTCTCACAGCTCGGCCACGAGGTCACTGTGGTGGACCGCCAGGCCAATCCGGCGGCTGAAACCAGCTTTGCCAACGGCGGCCAGATCTCGGTGAGCCATGCCGAACCCTGGGCCAACCCGAGCGCGCCCCTCAAAGTGTTGCAATGGCTGGGCAAGGAAGACGCGCCCTTGCTGTTTCGCATTCGGGCGGACATGCGCCAGTGGCTTTGGGGCCTGCAATTCCTGCGTGAATGCACGCCCGCGCGCACCCGCCACAACATTGGGCAGATCGTGCGCCTGGGCACCTACAGCCGCAGCATGTTGCAGGAGCTGCGCCGCGCCACTGGCTTGAGTTACGACCAGCGCACACAAGGTATTTTGCATTTCTACACCTCGCAAAAAGAGTTCGATGGCGCGCACGGCCCGGCTTTGCAAATGCGGGAGCTCGGCTGCGAGCGGCAGGTGATCAGCGCCGAAGAGGCGATCAAGATCGAGCCGGCATTGACCCATATCCGGGCGCAGTTGGCTGGTGCCACCTACACCGCCGAAGATGAGTCTGGCGATGCCAACCGTTTCGCGCGCGAGCTGGTCAAGCTGTGTGAAACGGCGGGCGTGAAATTCCTCATGAGCCACACCATCACGGCTCTGCGCGAAGCGGGGGGCCAGATTGACCATGTAGAGGCCACCGACAGCGAGGGGCGTTTCCAGCGCCTGCGTGCCGATGCGTATGTGCTGGCCATGGGCTCGTTGAGCCCGATTTATGCCGCGCCGCTGGGCATCCGTTTGCCGATTTACCCGGCCAAGGGTTATTCCGTCACCATGCCGGTGAAAGACGCCAGCATGGCCCACCAGGTGAGCCTGACCGACGACGAATTCAAACTCGTGTTTTCGCGCCTGACCGGGCCAGACAGCGACCGTTTGCGCATTGCCGGCACAGCGGAATTGAATGGCTACGACCGCGACTTGAACCGCGTGCGCTGCGAGGCCATCGTGCGCCGCGTGGAGCAGCTCTTTCCGGGTGCGGGCGACGCTACACAGGCCAGCTATTGGACGGGCCTGCGCCCGGCGACCCCGAGCAACGTGCCCCTCATCGGCAAAACCAAATTGCCCAACCTGTTTCTCAACACCGGCCACGGCACCCTGGGCTGGACGCACGCCTGCGGCTCCGGCAAGAGCATCGCGCGCATCGTCAGCGGCCTGGCGCCCGAAGTTGACTTCGCGTTTTGTGGCTTGAACGGTCCAGCCTGACACCCGGCCCCAGAGATTTCCACAATGCCCGCCGCCTGGTCAGCGGCGAAGCGTTTCAACCCGACCTGTCTACTTGATTTTCCATCACCAAAACTTGAGGAGCAAACTATGAAAACCTGGATCAAAAACCTGCTGGCCACTGGCGCTGCCACCGGTGCAGCCATTGGCATGCTGACGCTGGCATCGACGGCTGCAGCGCAAAGCTTTCCGGCAAAACCGCTGACGATGATCGTCGCCTTCCCCCCCGGCGGTGGCTCAGACGTGCTGGGCCGCTCGGTGGGCAAAGGCATGGCGGAAATTCTGGGCCAGCCCGTCATCGTTGAAAACGTGGTGGGCGTGGGTGGCTCGCTGGGCGTGCTCAAAGCCGCCAACGCCACCCCCGACGGCTACACCATGCTGGCAGGCTCGCCGCTGGAGTTGATTTACACCCCGCTGGGCATTGCCGCCGCCAAAAACAAGCCGGACGACGTGCGCATGGCCGCTCTGGTAGGCCACACACCGATTGCGATTGCCGTCAGAAAAGACCTGCCCGTCAACACGCTCGAAGAGTTCGTGGCCTTCGCCAAAAAGGCCGACAAACCCTTGAGCTTCGGCTCCACCGGCGTCGGCTCGCTCTACCACCTGATGGCCGAAAAAGCCCTGCAAAATGCCAGCGCCAAAGGCCTGCATGCGCCCTACAACGGCCTGGCACCCTACCTCAAAGACCTGATGGGCGGCGTGATCGACTTTGCCGTCGTGCCCCTGGTCGGCCCGGTGCTCGGCGCGATTGACGGCGGCCAGATCAAGGCGCTGGCGATTGCGTCGAACCAATCCATCGCGCGCCTGCCCAAACTCGTGCCCGCGAGCGCCACCAAAGGTTTTGAAGACTACCAATTCAGCATCTGGATCGGCATCCAGGCCAGTGCCAAAACGCCCGATGCCCAAGTAGCAGCGATTCACAAAGCCACCTACGCGGCCCTGGCCAACCCCGAAATCCGCAAGATCATCGAAGGCGCCGGCACGGTGATCGCCGAGCCCATGAGCCTGCCGCAACTGGACAGCTTCTACAAAAAAGAAGCCGCCATGGGCGCCGCGATGGCCAAATCTATCAACCTGCAGGCGCAATAAGCGGGATTGAAAAAAAGGCGGGGTACATTTCAGCCAGAAAAGGAATTGACATGAACCCCGCCGCCCCTTTGCAGAACTTTCCAAAGACCTTCATCGCGCTGACGGTGGCTTACTTTTTCACCAGCCTCGGCCACTTTGCCCACAATGCTGTGTTCATCTGCGAGTACCCCAACCTGCCCGCTTGGCTCACCAGCGCCAAGGTGTACGCGGCTTGGGCGGTGATTACGGCTGTGGGTGCGGGCGGTTTGCTGCTGATCCGGCGGCGCTGGGTGGCTACCGGGCTGCTCTTGGTAGCGGTCTACGCCGCGCTGGGTTTTGATGGCCTGGGCCATTACGCCGTCGCGCCGATGGCGTTTCACACCTGGGGCGCGAATGTCACGATTCTCTCGGAGGTGGCAGCGGCGGCGCTCCTGCTGCCAGTCACGCTGTATCTACTGGCGCTGCACGTTCGGACACGGCGATCATACCCATTTTAGGTACGATTGGGCTGGATTTGGCCGTTCAAGCTAGTTTTTAGAATTATATTGGCATCCAGGTCACGTATTATATGGCTTTATAGCTATATATTTAGTAGTGTCAGTATAGCTCAAAAATGCGTATCAAAGTCAATTTGAGGCCAGGGCAACACGGCTTGAGGCCTCATGTCTATTTAACGCTCTTTCGAATACGGCTTCCCCAGCGCCTTGGGTGCCACAGCGGAACCGATAAAGCCGGCCAGCAGGATCACCGTGAGCACATAAGGCAGCGCCTGGATGGCCTGCACGGGCACCTCGCCTGCGCCCAGGTAGGCGGGTAGTTTTACACCTTGCAGGCGAATGGCGGCGGCGTCCAGAAATCCAAAAAGCAAACAGGCCCAAAGCGCCAGCACCGGATGCCATCTACCAAAAATAAGAGCGGCCAGCGCCATGAATCCGCGCCCTGCCGTCATATTGTGTGAAAAGTTGGCGGAGAGCGCCAACACCAGGTAACTGCCCGCCAGGCCGCACAACATGCCGTTGAGCGTCAAGGCGGTGTAACGCAGGCGCGTCACGGAGACGCCCGCCGCATCGACCATCTGCGGGTTTTCGCCGACCGCGCGCAGGCGCAGGCCAAACCGCGTTCTGAACAACAGCCACCAGACTGCGGGCACCAGCGCCAAGGCCAGGTAGACCAGAAAATTGTGGCTCAGCAGGCCCTCGCCGATGACGGTGCCGACCAGGGGAATGCTTTTGACACTTTCGGCAAACTGCGGAAACAGCGGCTGGATACGCACCGCCGTCGACACCGCTGGCGTCTGCCCGCCTTGCGCAAACCAGGCGATGCCCAGCACCATGGTCATGCCCGAGGCGATGATGTTGATGGCCACACCGGAGACGACTTGGTCGCCCTTGTGGCTGACACAGGCCAGCCCGTGCATCCAGGCCAGGGCGGTGGCCACCAGCATGGCCAAAAACACCGCGAGCACCGTTGAACCAAAGGCCGCCCCGGCAGCGCCGGCAGCAAAAGCGGCAAACAACATCTTGCCTTCGAGGCCAATATCAACCACCCCCGCCCGCTCCGAGAGCAAACCGGCCAGCGCGCACAGGATCAGCGGCGTGGAGACCCGCAAGGTGGAGGCCAGCATGGTGGCGATCAGGGCTTCATCCATGTGGAGTTCCCGCTTTTGCCCTGGGTGTGAGCAAGGCCAATGCCCAACCCACCGGGCGGGCGATTACGTAGGCCATGGCGCCTGAAAACAGCACAATAAAACCTTGCAGCGCCACCACCATGTCGCGGCTGAAGCCCCGGATCTCGAAGGCCACTTCCGCCCCGCCCTGGTACAAAGCGCCAAACAGCAAGCTGGCAAAAATGATGCCTACTGGATGGTTGCGCCCCATCAGCGCCACCGCAATGCCAGTGAAACCTGCGCCGCTGACGAATTCGAGCAATAGTTTGCCGTTCACGCCGGCGATTTCGTTCATGCCGACCATGCCCGCCAGCGCGCCCGAAATCGCCATCGCCATCATCACCTGGCGTTTGGAGCGGATGCCTGCGTATTCCGCCGCGCTGGGGCTGGAGCCGACCGCCCGCAGGTGGTAACCGGCGCGGGTGCGCCATAAAAAGAGGTAGACGCCCAGGCAGGCCAGCAGGGCCAGCAGCAGGCTCAGGTTCAGCGGGGAACTCGGCCAGTCGATGCCCAGCCAGCCAAGCGCTTCCTTCATGTCGGGCAGTTTGGCTGAAGGCTCAAACGGCACACTTTCGACCGACATGGTGCCTTTGGGACGCAAGTGGTTCACCAGCAAATACACCAACAAAGAGCTGGCAATGAAGTTGAACATGATGGTGGTGATCACCACGTGGCTGCCCCGGTAAGCCTGCAGATAGGCCGGCACCGCCGCCCAGGCCATGCCGAACAGGGCGCTGCAGATCAGCATCAGCGGCAACATCAGCCAAATCGGCAATGAGGCAGATAGCCAAAGCGCAATCAAACCCGCACCCAATCCGCCCATCACCGCCTGCCCTTCGCCGCCAATGTTGAACAGCCCGCCGTGAAACGCCACTGCCACGGCCAGCCCGGTAAAAATGAAAGTGGTAGCGTAATAAAACGTGTAACTCAGGCCGCGCTGCGTGCCAAACGCGCCGCGCACCAGCACAGTGATCACCTCCAGCGGGTTTTGCCCAACCATGGCCACCACGGCCGCAGCCGCCAGCAACGCCACCAGCAGGCAAACGGCAGGCAACAGCACCAAGTCCGCCCAGCGCGGCAGCGGCGTCTGTTCACTCATGCGTGGCCTCCGGTCATCAAAAGGCCCAAGCCAGCCTCAGTGCAATCGGCGATGTTGAGTTCACCGGCCACGCGGCCCTGGTTCATGACCATCACGCGGTCCGACAGCGCCAAAATTTCGTCCAGCTCGCTGGAAACCACCAGCACCGCGCAACCGGCATCCCGCATGGCGCGCAATTGGGTGTAGATGAACTCGATCGCGCCAATGTCCACGCCACGAGTGGGCTGGCCGACCAAGAGCACCTTGGGTGCCTGGCCGAGTTCGCGCGCCAGCACCAGTTTTTGCTGATTGCCGCCGGAGAATTTGTTGCAATACAGATCGGCATTGCGCGGGCGCACGTCAAAACGCTCCATCAGCGAACCGGTGGACTTGCGCATGCGGGCGTGGGCCATCCAGCCATGATGGGAATAGTCGGGCAGGCCCTCATAGCCCAGCACGGCCGACTCCCAGGCCACGAACTGCATCACCAGCGCGCGCGCATGGCGGTCTTCGGGCACATGGGCCAAACCGAGGCGGCGCGCCAAGGAGGGGCTGAGCCACTGGCCGGGTTGAAACTCTTGCGCACCGAGCCGCAGGCGGCCTTCTACGGGGGCGAGCAAGCCCGACAACACATCGAGCAATTCACTTTGCCCATTGCCCGAGACACCCGCCACGCCGACAATTTCACCTGCGCGCAATTGCAGGCTGACGTCATTCAGGCGCACCACTTTCAAATGGTCTTTCACCGTCACGTGGCTGAGTTCCAGCAGAATGTCGCCCACACTTTTAGAGCCTGAATCGACCCGCCCGATGTTGACTTTGCGCCCCACCATGGCCTCAGCCAGTGTTTCAATGGAGGCCTGCGAGATGGGAACGTTTTGCACCACGCGGCCCGCGCGCATGACGGTCACGTGGTCGCACAAGCCCATCACCTCACGCAGTTTGTGGGTGATCAACAAAATCGTCGTGCCCTGGCTGCGCAAGAGCCTGAGCACGTCAAAAAGCTGGCCGGTTTCTTGCGGCGTGAGCACGGCAGTAGGCTCGTCCAGAATCAGGATTTTTGCGCCGCGAAACAGGGTTTTGAGGATTTCCAGGCGCTGTCGGTCACCCACAGCCAAGTCAGCCACCAAGGCACTCAGATTGACTTTGAGCCCGGTGGACGCCATCAAGGCTTCCAGTTTGGCGCGCACTTGGGCTTCGGCGTTTTTCAAAAGCCAATGTGGCTCGGCGCCGAGCATGACGTTGTCCAGCGCGGTCAGGGTTTCGACCAGCATGAAGTGCTGGTGCACCATGCCGATGCCCAGGGCGATGGCGTCATCTGCATTGCGGATGGTGGCGCTCTGGCCAAAAACTTCGATGGCGCCGCTGTCGGCGGTGTAGAAGCCGTACAGAATCGACATCAGGGTGCTTTTGCCTGCACCGTTTTCCCCGACGATGCCATGCACCGAGCCGGCCGCCACCTGTAGCGCCACATCGACGTTGGCCGCCACCGCGCCAAAGCGCTTGTGGATGCCCCGCATTTGGATGGCGGGCGTGGTTTTCAGGTCAGGCATCGGCCCATGATACAAAAAAGCCCGCAGCGCTTTCTTCGCACTGCGGGCTGGCACCCGATTGAAAAATTTGGATCAGAACTTGCAGGCGTTGTCGGCCATATAGTCCGCCACCTTGATCTTGCCGCTGATGATGTCCGCCTTGGCAGCATCGACCTTTGCCTTCATGTCGGCCGAGACCAGCTTCGCGTTGTGAGTGTCCATGGCGTAATCGATGCCGCCCTCTTTGAGGCCCAGCGCCTGGATGCCAGGCTTGTGGCCTTTGGACACGTTATAGACGGCGACGTCCACACGTTTGAGCATCGACGTGAGCATGGTGCCGGGCTGCAAATGGTTCTGGTTGCTGTCCACACCGATAGCCAGCTTGCCGCTGTCTTTGGCTGCCTGGTATACGCCCACGCCAGTGCCGCCAGCAGCGGCGAACACCACATCGGCGCCTTTGGCAAACTGCGCCTTGGCCAGCTCACCGCCACGGGCCGGGTCATTCCAAGCAGCGCCAGTCGTGCCCGTCATGTTGCCGAAAACTTCTGCTTTCGGGTTGGCGAATTTCGCACCCTGTTCGTAGCCGCACTGGAATTTGCGGATCAGCGGAATGTCCATGCCGCCGACAAAGCCGACCTTGCCGGTTTTGCTGGCCAAGGCTGCCATGGTGCCGACCAAGAAGCTGCCCTCTTGCTCTTTGAACACAACCGACTGCACGTTGGGCAGATTCACCACCATGTCGATGATGGCGAATTGCAGTTTGGGGAAGTCTTTGGCGACTTTTTCGATGCTGGAGGCTTGGCCGAACCCGACGCCAATGATCGGGCTGGCGCCGCGCTCAGCCATGCGGCGGATCGCCTGCTCACGCTGCGATTCATTGGAAATCTCGAAATCCAGATACTGTTTGCCGGTTTCTTTTTTCCAGCGCTCCATCCCGTTGTAAGCCGCTTCGTTGAAGGACTTGTCAAACTTGCCGCCCATGTCGAAAACAATAGCTGGCTCGGCTTTTGCCTGAAAACTGACCGCCATGGCTGCGGCCAGCAGGCCCAAACGTGCAGAATTTCCGAATTTCATAGTGACTCCAAGGTTAAAAGAAAGATTGTGAAGCAAAAAAGCTGAAGTAAAAAAACTCGAGTGGATTTGACTTCAAAAAGCTTAACGGGCGACTCCCGAAACGGCAATCAGGGTTTCCCTATGAACGCACATGACCAAGCGCGTTCGCATTCAATGATTGCAGACAAACAGCGATGGTCGATGCCAATCGCGCGTTATGGAGAACTAACTCTATATTCGCGGCAAGGCTTTCGCCACCCGTGAGCGCACTCACGCGGGCCAACAAAAACGGCGTTACGGCTTTGCCGCTGATGGCCTGCTGGCGGGCCTCGTCAAGTGCCTGGCTGATGGCGGCATCAATCCGTTCTGCGGGCATGGCGTGTTCAGCGGGAATCGGGTTCGCCACTACCGCGCCGCCTTTCAGGTTCAATGCCCACTTCTGGTGCAAAACTCGGGCAATGTCTGCCGCGCTGTCAAGCCGGAAGTTCACGTTGAAGGCGCTTTCACGCAGGTAAAACGCAGGCAATTGTGTCGTCTGGTAACCGATCACCGGAACGCCCTGGGTTTCGAGGTATTCCAGCGTCAACCCGAGATCCAGAATCGATTTCGCCCCGGCGCAGACCACCGCCACCGGGGTTTGGGCCAGCTCCTGCAAATCAGCGGAAATATCCAGCGTTTCAGCCGCGCCGCGATGCACACCGCCAATGCCGCCGGTGGCAAACACACGGATGCCTGCCATCGCTGCGATGATCATCGTCGCCGCCACCGTGGTGGCGCCCGTTTGGCCCGCCGCCATGATGAAGGGCATATCGCGCCGGCTGACTTTGGCGACGTTTTGGCCGCCTTGGCCCAAAGCCTCAATCTCCCAGTGGCTCAAGCCTGCCTTGAGCCGCCCCGTGATGATGGCGATCGTGGCGGGCACAGCGCCGTGGGCCCGCACCTCGGCTTCAACCTTGAGCGCTGTCGCCACATTTTGCGGATAGGGCATGCCGTGCGAGATGATGGTGGATTCCAGCGCCACCACGGGTAGACCGCTGGCCAGCGCTTGCCTGACTTCCTCTGAGAGGTCGGGTGTGGTTTGAATTGTGTTGTTCGCTGTCATGTGTGTATTGTGCAGAAGCGCCGCACGTCATCCCATGGCTGGACTGGCAATTCGTCCAAGCTTCAAGCGCTGCGCCACCGCTTTGACCGACAACTCTGGCGTATTCGCCCAAGGGCTCAGCAATGTCAATTCTGCGCAAGCGGCTGCAAAATCAACCGCTTGGTCCAACGCCATGCCTTGGCCCCAGCCATAGATCAGCCCGGACATCAGGGCATCGCCCGCCCCGTTGGTGTTCACCAGTTCATCCGGCCCCACCCAGCGCGGGCTGAGATGCCCGAATACCCCGTTTTCATCGCGCCAACAGACACCTTTGCTGCTCAAGCCAATCACCACCCGCTTTACACCAGCGGCCTGCAGGTGAGTGGTGGCGGCCAAGGCGTCTTCTGGCTCGACAACCCGGCGACCCGTTAAAACCTCGGCCTCCAGGCGGTTGAGTTTGAGGGTGTGGATGCTGCCCAAAAAGGGCCGCAGGCGCGTGCATTTGGGAGCCGACACCGCATCGATGAATACCGTGGCTTGTGGGGCGGCATCGAGCAACCAGGCCAACGAATCAGACGCCAAATTGCAATCGAGCAGCAAGCCATTCGCCCGCATCAAAGCGCCGCTGTGGTCCCGAAGCAAGCCGGGCGTCAACTGGTCCAGCACCCGCATGTCGTTGATGGCGGCGGCCAAGTCACCGTCAGCGCCATGCAGGCTGATGTAAGTGGCGGTGATGTGCCCCGGCACTACGTGAACCCCGGCCACGTCGACGCCGCTGGCCTTGGTTTTGCGCAACACACTTTGGCCGAAATCGTCGCCGCCCACGGCACTGATCAAGGCCACATTTTGTCCGAGCCGGGCCAGGTTCTCGGCGATGTTGCGCGCCACGCCGCCAGGGGAGAACGCCACCTCGCCAGGTGTTGAATCGGCTGTGGCCAAGTGTGTCGAGGCGCGCGCCAGAATATCCAGATTGGCGCCGCCCACAGCGACCAGCCGGGGCGTCGCCTTGGCAACCTCCGCAATATCAAGATTCATTTTTGGCAACACCGGTCAGCGGCCTGTCGTTTTAAGGGGCACAAAAGCGGCACAATTGGAAATCTCTCGTACACATAAGATGAACTGATGATACTTGTCGCAGGCTCTGCCAACCTCGATTTTGTCGTGCGTGCCGGCCATATCCCGGCGCCGGGCGAAACCGTTTTGGGCCGCGAGTTCAAAACCTTTCCCGGCGGCAAAGGCGCCAACCAGGCCGTTGCGTGCGCCCGCGCCGGTGGCGCGGAAACGGCGATGTTGCTGGCCCTGGGCGACGACGCCTTTGCACTGCCGCTGGAGGCATCTTTAAAAGATGCCGGGGTTGGCCTGCATATCCGCCGCAGCAAAACGCTGCCGACGGGCACAGCCTTCATTTGCGTGAGTGACGACGCTGAAAACGCCATCACCGTGGCACCCGGCGCCAACAACGCACTGGCTGCGCAAGACTTGCCTGAGCTCACCGGTGTAAGCCATCTGGTGATGCAGCTTGAGACCCCGCTGCACACCGTGGCGGCGTACGCCCACGCCGCCAAATCACGGGGCGTCAAAGTGGTGCTGAACGCCGCCCCAGCGCAGCATTTGCCAGATGAATTGCTCGCCAATCTGGACGTTTTGATCGTCAACGAAGGTGAACTCGCCATCGTGGCCCGACAGAGCGGCCCCATTGAAGCCAGCCTGGCCCGGCTCCAAGTGCCGTGTGTGGTCGTCACACTGGGAAGCCAGGGCAGTCTGGCGCGGGATCAAGGGCGCATCATCCGCCAAGCCGCCTTCCCGATCACACCCGTGGACACCACGGGCGCGGGCGACACCTTCGTGGGCAGTTTTGTCGCCGCCTTGAGCGGGGGTGCCACAACGCAGAACGCCCTCACGCAGGCCAGTGCCGCCAGTGCGCTGGCCTGCCTTGCTGCGGGCGCGCAGTCAAGCATTCCCACCCAGGCGCAGGTGCAGGCGTTTTTGGTGCAGGCTGGTGAACCTCGGACACCTTCAAAATAACATCCTTGGCAAAAGCAGCCATCCAACCCGCAAAACCCACTTCGACTCCCATGGCCACCCCAAAAAAAACCATCTCCGCGCCCAAAACATTGGCCAAAAAAATCCGCAAAGTGATTTATGACACCGACCCCGGCGTGGACGACGCGATGGCGCTGTATTACGCCCTCGCCCACCCTGGCATGGAGGTGGTCGGCATCACCACCACCTTTGGCAATGTTACGGTGGAGCAGGCTGCGGTCAACGCGCTGTATCTCACGGCCATCGCCGGCAAAAACGTGCCGGTGACGAAAGGCGTCAAGACGCCCTGGGTCAAGCCCGGCGAAGCGCCGCCCGCGCACATCCACGGCGCAGATGGTTTGGGCAATCTGGCGCGGCGCAAAAAAACCAACAACCAGCTTGACCCGCGCACCAGCGCGCAGTTCATCGTGGATATGGCGTGGGCCAGCCCTGGCGAAATTACCCTCGTGGCGGTCGGCCCGCTGGGCAACCTGGCACTTGCGCTCAAGCTCGAACCCCAATTGCCAAAGCTCTTGCGCGAGGTGATATTGATGGGCGGCAGTGCCGTGGAGCCTGGCAATGTCTCGCCCGTGGCCGAGGCGAACATCTGGGGCGACCCGCATGCGGCGGACAAAGTCTTCACCGCCGGGTGGAAGCTCACCATGGTGGGCCTGGACGTGACGCACCAGGTCATCATGCCGGTGAGCCTGTTCAAACGCATCGCGGCGCACCACCGGCACATCGCCACCGACACCTTGCACACAGCGGTGGAGTTTTACGCCAATTTCTACAGCGGCCTGTACCCCCATGTGGCCAAAATCCACGGCTGCTTCGGGCACGACGTGCTGGCTTTCATTTACCTCACCAACCCCGAACTCTTCAAAGTTCTCACGGGGCGCGTACGGGTGGCCACCGAGGGCATTGGCCAGGGCCAGACCATGCTGGACCGCCGCCCGACCATTGGCTACGCCCAGCGCGGCTGGGATGCGCCCTTGCCTGAAACCCAGGTCTGCATGCAGGTCGATGCCGTTGGCGCTGGCCGTGTATTTGAAGAGGTGCTGATGGGTGACTGGCTCAAATAACTCAAGTCAACATCGCACCAAAAAAAGCCGATTCCAGATCAAAGGAGTGACCGACATGCAACAGGCCAAAACACTCGCCGTGGTGGATTACCAAAGCCCGAGCGCTGCCAAAGACTTCTGCAAAAACCTGCACGAGACCGGTTTCGGCGTGTTGAAAAACCATCCGTTGGACCAACAACTGGTCGAAGGCATTTACGCCGAGTGGCTGGCTTTTTTCGCGTCAGACGCCAAAAACAAATACCCGCAAGACCCCAGCAAACTCGACGGCTATTTTTCTCCCGCCGTCTCGGAAACCGCCAAAGATCACACCAAGCGCGACCTGAAGGAGTTCTTCCACCTCTTTCCCTGGGGTCGTTACCCAGCCGAGGTGTCTGACGCAGCACGGCGTTATTACGCGGCCGGCGGCAGCCTGGCCAAAGAGCTGTTGCAGTGGGTTGAAGATTATTCCCCGCCCGAAGTCAAAGCGCGTTATTCAATGCCTTTGCCCAAAATGATCGAAGGCTGCGAACAAACGCTTTTACGCGTGTTGCACTACCCGCCCCTGCGCGGCGACGAAGAGCCGGGCGCCGTGCGCGCTGCCGCCCACGGCGACATCAACCTACTGACGATCTTGCCCGCCGCCACCGAGCCGGGTTTGCAGGTGATGGGCAAAGACGGTGGCTGGATCGACGCACCCAGCGACTTCGGCCTGTTGATTGTCAACATCGGCGACATGTTGCAGGAAGCCTCCGGCCACTATTACCCTTCGACCATCCACCGCGTGTTGAACCCGGTGGGCGCAGGCGCCAAAAAATCCCGCATCTCGATGCCCCTCTTTTTGCACCCCAACCGCGAGGTGGTGCTGTCTGAGCGTTATACCGTGCAGAGTTACTTCGACGAGCGTATGCAGGAGCTTCGGGGCGTGCGCAAGGGGTGAAACTGGTCATTCAACTTTACTAAATTACTATATTTATTATAGCGTACAATGTAATAAACACGAGACCTGAAGGCAGATTTATCTTAGATTTATAAAAATCTGGAGAATAAGGCGTCAGTAATTAATACCCATGTTAACAAACTCAAAGCTCGGGCGACTCCCTTCCGCTGCGTCGACCACCACGTCTGTCTTAGCGACTAGCGCCGATTCGTTCGCCATCGTGCCATCAAAATCCGCCGCTTTGAAGGCACCATGCTCCAGCACTTCAAAGCCGCGGGATTCGGGAATTCTGTAAAGACGCAGGCAGTCTTGTTGAGGTTCAATTTCCACCAATAAACTGCGTTCCAGCGTTTCAAACTTGGCGATGTCCAGATGACACTCAAACACCGATTTTTGCACCCGCTGCCCGGTGCTTTCACACACTTTGGCGACGCGCCGCAGTCGGCGTCGGCCCGCTTTGGTTTCGGTGTTCACGTCGTAACAAACCAAAATCAGCATGCCAATGCCCTCTTCGTTATTGGACTGCCTACCTGCCGACAAACGGCACGTAGAGGGCGGCGGCGTCCCGCACTGCGCGTGCCAACAGGCGCGCCTGCACCAGAGGGATCAACCCCACGGGCACTGCCTGTTGCAGCAGCGGATGCTGGATTTCCTCCCGTTTGCGATCCTGATACGCGACCACCACAGCCTTGCGCGCTTCTGGCATCAAAGCCACTGCGCCGCTTTCGTGCACCAAAAAACCATGGGCATCCAACTGGGCCCTGTTGATGGGCGTGAGGGCGAGGCGATGTGCCCAGGATCGAAACTCTTCCATCAGATCCAGCGCAAGATCTGCGCGACCGGGCCGCAGCGCATGCAGAAATCCAAGCTGCGGATCCAGCCCGGCAGCCTCGATGGCCGAGCGGCAGTCGTTCATCAACATGGCGTGCAAAAACGACAACAGTGCGTTGAGACGGTCGCGTAGGGGGCGTCGGGTGCGCCCATCCATCTGAAACGCATCGCCTGCATCCACCCGCACCAACAGGTTCAAGCCACCAAAATACTGGCGCGCGGCTTCACCTTCTAGGCCACGCAGGACATCAGGGTCAGAAGCGGCTGGCTTGGGGCAATTTACCCTCGTCAAAATGGCAAAGCACGGCATCTTGCACAGCCACAAGCAACTCGGCTTCAGTGTCGGCCTCGGTGAAGATGGATTCACCCAAAGCGCGAGCGGTGTAGCCGCCCTCAGGGGCTTGCTCAACGATAAAAACGATTTCGGTCATTTCAAATTCTATGTGTTAGAAACCATCACTCACTTCAGGAACAAGCCCATCCAAGTTTCCACCTTCACCTGATGGAGCGGCCAAGATTTAAACACCCTTCCCACGCGCGCCGCTCAAGGAAAGCCCTTGCGATTCCGGTGATCAAACGGGCCGCCGTTGACCCCGTCTATTTTGGCGTCTTGTGCATCTTGCCCAACGCCATCGACCGGGTGACGCCGCCCGCAGGCATGGCGATGGGCCTTTTGATTGTGTTTCCCGAGATGGTGATGCGACCACCCAGGATATTGACGAAATAGGCGCGATCGGGTCTCAAAAACAAGCTGTAGCTTGAACAAGACGGAAGCTCGGACAGTTGAAATTTGCTATAATTTATATAGCAAATTATCTATATTATGCGAGACCTGAGTGCCAATTTTATTGTTATTTTGGCAAAAATCGACCGTTTTTTGTCAAAATTAATACCCATGTTAATTATTGGCTAATTTCAGTCCATTTGCTACTTGGGTGTCAATTTGAATGCCTCCCGCAGTCGTTTCACCGCTTGCGAGATCTCCCGCCGTTTACGCCCTCAATATGTCACTCAATACGCCTGGCCCAACTGGTCCAGAATCGCCGGGTTCTCCAGCGTCGAGGTGTCCTGCGTCACCGCCTCGCCCTTGGCAATCGAGCGCAACAGGCGGCGCATGATCTTGCCGCTGCGGGTTTTGGGCAGGTTCTCGCCGAAACGGATGTCCTTCGGTTTGGCGATGGGGCCGATCTCTTTGGCGACCCAGTCGCGCAGTGTTTTGGCGATGGCTTTGGCCTCGTCGTCGCTGGGGCGCGCGCGTTTGAGCACCACAAAGGCGCAGATGGCTTCGCCCGTCACGTCATCAGGCCGGCCCACTACAGCGGCTTCGGCAACCAGGTCGGTTTTGGAGACCAGCGCCGACTCGATTTCCATCGTGCCCAGGCGGTGGCCCGAGACGTTGAGCACATCGTCAATGCGGCCGGTGATGCGGAAGTAGCCACGGTCTGCGCTGCGCACGGCGCCGTCGCCAGCCAGATAAAACGTGCCGCCCATCTCTGCCGGGAAGTAACTCTTCTTGAAGCGCTCCGGGTCGCCCCAGATGGTGCGGATCATCGAGGGCCAGGGGCGTTTGATCACCAGCATGCCGCCAGAGCCATTGGGCACGTCGTGCCCCACTTCATCGACGATAGCAGCCATGATGCCGGGCAGCGGCAAGGTGCACGAGCCGGGCACCAGCGGCGTGGCGCCGGGCAGCGGTGTGATGACGTGGCCACCGGTTTCGGTTTGCCAGAAGGTGTCTACGATGGGGCAACGCTCGCCACCCACGTGTTTGTGGTACCACATCCAGGCTTCGGGGTTGATCGGCTCACCCACGCTGCCCAGGATGCGCAGGCTGGAGAGGTCAGAGCGCGCGGGGTGGACTTTTTCGTCGCTCTCGGCCGCCTTGATGAGTGAACGAATCGCGGTCGGCGCAGTATAGAAAATCGTGCACTTGTGTTTTTCAATCGTCTGCCAGAAGCGGCCCGCGTTCGGAAAGGTCGGCACACCCTCGAAGATGATCTGTGTCGCGCCCGCCGCCAGCGGGCCGTAGGCCACATAGGTGTGGCCGGTGATCCAGCCGATGTCTGCCGTGCACCAGAAGATATCCGTGGGCTGGATGTCAAAAGTCCAGTCCATCGTGAGTTTGGCCCACAGCAGGTAGCCGCCGGTGCTGTGTTGCACCCCTTTGGGTTTGCCGGTGGAGCCGGAGGTGTAGAGGATGAACAACGGGTGCTCGGCGTTCACCACGGCGGGCGGGCACACGGTGCTTTGGCCTTTGATCGCGTCGTCAAAACTCAAGTCACGCCCGGCCACCATGTTGCAGGGCGTCTTGGTGCGCATGTAGACAAACATCTTCTTGATGCTTTCGCAGCCGCCCAGCGCCAGGCCTTCGTCCACGATGGACTTCAGTGGCAGCTCTTTGCCGCCGCGCATCTGGAAGTTGGCGGTGATCACAGCGCTGGCGCCCGCGTCGATGATGCGCTCTTGCAGGCTCTTGGCCGAGAAACCGCCGAACACCACGCTGTGGGTGGCGCCAATGCGGGCGCAGGCCTGCATGGCGATGACGCCTTCGACCGTCATCGGCATGTAGATGATGACACGGTCGCCGTGTTGGATGCCATTCGCCTTGAGGGCGTTGGCAAACTGGCTCACGCGGGCCAGCAGCTCTTTGTACGTGATATTGGTGACGGCCCCGTCGTCCGCTTCGAAGATGATGGCGGTCTTGGTTTCAACCTCGGTGCCGACGTGTTTGTCCAGGCAATTGGCTGAGGCGTTGAGTTCGCCGTCTTCAAACCATTTGTAAAACGGCGCTTGGGACTCGTTCAGGGTTTGGGTGAAGGGTTTGGTCCAGACCAGGTTCTCACGTGCCAGCTTGGCCCAGAAGCCCTCAAAATCGGTTTCAGCGGCCTTGCACAGGGCCTCGTAGGCAGGCATGCCCGAAATGCGCGCAGACGCCATGGCGGCGGCGGGCGGCGGGAAAACACGGTTTTCAACCAGAATGGATTCAATGGCCTGGCTTGTTGTGGCGGTGGGGGTGGCGGTCGATAGGGTCACGGGCGGGTCTCCTCGGGTAGGCTCAGGCGAATGCTGATCGGGGCGATTCTGGCCAATGGCACTTACGGGCCACTGACTTGCTGCAAGCTGACAATATTAATGCAAGCAGACGGCTGCGTGCAGGACGGCCCCAGGCAGGCCGCCTGCGCGCCTACAATCGATTTTCCAACCTTTTCACACTGGATTCGACCCTATGAGCACCCGCCGCAAAAACTCTGACAACGGCATGCGCGCCCTGCCCAATTTGATCTTCGCCAGCCGCTGGCTGCAAATGCCGCTCTACCTGGGCTTGATCGCCGCGCAGGCCGTCTACGTCTTCCACTTTGGCTTGGAGCTGTACCACCTGATCGGCGCCGCGTTTGGCAACCAGGCGGACGTGGACGCGCTGGTCAAAAGCATCGGTTATGTGGCAGACGCCAAGATCACCTCGCTGAATGAAACCGTGATCATGCTGGTCGTGCTGGCCCTGATCGACGTGGTGATGATCTCCAACCTTTTGATCATGGTCATCGTGGGCGGCTACGAGACATTTGTGAGCCGCATGAACCTGGAGAACCACCCCGACCAGCCCGAGTGGCTGAGCCACGTCAACGCCAGCGTGCTGAAGGTGAAACTGGCCACCGCCATCATCGGCATCTCGTCGATCCACCTCTTGAAGACTTTCATCAACGCGGCCAACTATTCGGAGAAAGTGCTGCTGTGGCAGACCACCATCCACGTCGTCTTCCTCCTGAGCGCGATGGCCATTGCCTACACCGACAAGCTGATGTCGCACAGCGAACACGAGGCCAAAAAAGTCGATGGCCGCGCCAATAATGACTAATAGACGACCAATCTCTTGATTCCACCCGCCATGACCACGATCAAACAAGCCGATCTCATCGAGTCCATCGCTGCCGCGCTGCAATACATCAGTTATTACCACCCGGCGGACTACATCGCGCACCTGGCGCGGGCCTATGAGCGCGAGCAAGGCCCGGCGGCCAAAGACGCGATTGCCCAGATTTTGACCAATAGCAGGATGAGCGCCGAGGGCCATCGCCCGGTCTGCCAAGACACCGGCATCGTCAACGTATTTTTGAAAATCGGCATGAACGTCAAGCTCGATGGCTTCACCGGCACGCTGGACGATGCTGTCAACGAAGGTGTGCGCCGCGCGTACATGAATGCCGACAACCCCCTGCGTGGCTCCATCGTGGCCGATCCGGAGTTTGACCGCAAAAACACCAAAGACAACACGCCGGCGGTGATCCACGTCGAGCTGGTCGCGGGTGACAAGGTAGACGTGACAGTGGCGGCCAAAGGCGGCGGCTCGGAGAACAAATCCAAACTCGTGATGCTCAACCCCGGTGACTCGGTGGTCGATTGGGTTTTGAAAACCGTGCCCACCATGGGCGCAGGCTGGTGCCCGCCGGGCATGTTGGGCATCGGCATTGGCGGCACAGCTGAAAAAGCGATGTTGATGGCCAAACAAGCGCTGATGGAAGACATCGACATGTACGAACTGCAGGCCAAATCGTCCAGCGGCGCGGCCCTGAGCAAGGTCGAAAACCTGCGCCTGGAGCTGTTTGAAAAGGTCAACGCGCTGGGAATCGGCGCACAGGGCCTGGGCGGTTTGACCACCGTGCTGGACGTGAAAATCAACATGTACCCGACCCACGCCGCCGGCAAACCGGTGGCGATGATCCCCAACTGCGCGGCTACCCGCCACGCGCATTTTGTGATGGACGGCAGCGGCCCGGTCTACCTGGAAGCGCCCTCGCTCGACTTGTGGCCCAACGTGCATTGGACGCCCGATTACGTGAAGAGTAAAAAAGTCGATCTGAACCGACTCACCCCGGCTGAGGTGGCGGGCTGGAAGCCGGGCGAAACTTTGCTTTTGAACGGAAAAATGCTCACAGGCCGTGACGCAGCACACAAACGTATTCAAGGCATGTTGGAAAAAGGTGAAAAACTTCCTGTGGATTTCACCAACCGCGTGATTTACTACGTAGGCCCGGTGGATCCCGTGCGTGACGAGGCCGTCGGCCCCGCAGGCCCCACCACCGCGACCCGGATGGATGGCTTTACGGAAATGATGCTCGCGAAAACTGGTTTGATTTCAATGATTGGCAAAGCTGAGCGCGGCCCGGTCGCCATTGAAGCCATCAAAAAGCACAAAAGCGCGTACCTGATGGCGGTGGGCGGCGCGGCCTACCTGGTGAGCAAGGCGATCAAAACCGCCAAAGTTGTCGGTTTTGCCGACTTAGGCATGGAAGCGATTTATGAGTTTGACGTGGTCGACATGCCGGTGACGGTAGCGGTCGACGCAGGCGGCACCAGCGCCCACATCACTGGCCCGGCTGAATGGCAGAAAAAAATTGCAACGGGGCAGTTCAAGGGAATTACAGTTGCAGCAACCTAGGACAGGCAAATGAACAACTTCAACATCATCAGCGGCAGGGACGACCAGGGCTTGGACGACCCGCGCAGGCGCTGGCTGATCCAGGCGCTCTCGGCGGGCGTGTTCACCACGGCGATGGGCGACGCTGCGGCGCAGGGCTTCAGCATTTTCGGCTCCCGCCCGGCCAAACTGCCGCCGACACAGTCGATCTACGGGCTCTCGGGCCAGGTCACTGTCAATGACACCCAGGCCAGTTTGTCCACCCGCATCAAGCCGGGCGATACAGTGGAAACCGGTAAAAACAGCGAGATCATTTTTGTCGTCAACACGCATTCGATGATCCTGCGCGGCGACAGCAAACTGCTGATCGAGCCGCCGCCAGACGCCAGTGCCAGCGCGGGCGGTGCCATCATCGCGGGCCTGCGCATGATCACCGGCAAATTGTTGTCGGTTTCGCGCAATTCGCCGATGCGGGTCAGCACCTCGACCTCGACCATCGGCATCCGTGGCACCGGGTTTTATGTGGAATCCGACCCTGATCTCACCTACTTTTGCACCTGTTATGGCGCGACGGAAGTCGAGTCGAACACTGACCCGCAAAGCCGGGAGTTGATTGCCGCGATGCGCCATGACAAGCCGATTTACATCGCCAAAGACGGCGCCGAAGGCCGCAAAATCCGCCCAGCAGGCTTTCTGAACCACACCGACCAGGAGCTGTCGCTGATCGAAACCCTGGTGGGGCGGCGCGTGCCTTACGTATTTGGCAAAGACGCCTACACCGCGCCACGACGGACGTATTAAGCCGAGTTTTAAACTGCTGGCTTGTCAACTTACAGGTTAATTGTTGGCTAGTTCGACCGAAAACTGTCGTTTAAAAATAAACTGACTGTTAAATTCGATTGTTTTTAGCTAAAAATTGTTATTTAAACAATAGCAAACTATTGCCATATCACGTGGCCTAACGTGCAATTAAGACGATAGCAAAATATTCGGAAAATATTTTTAAAGCTGGTGCGCGGTGCCACCCGTTTTGCCACGCGGCATCGTGGGCTGTGCACGCCGTTTTCAACTCTTTTGTGGATGAGAAGCGGACTTACTGGGGAGCGCCGTTCAAAATCCAACCCAGCACCTTGTCGTAATCCACGCGGTCTACGTGGCCCGGTGCCTTGGAGGCGTCAAAACCCGTGCGCAGCAGACCATTGTGGTGGTTGCCAGACGGTTTGCGCAAGAGCGCGCTGGCGGCGATGTCGGTGAAGTTGATGCGCCCGCGCAGCTCGGTGTAGAACCAGGTGTCATTGGTGGCGTCGGCGCCATTGCCGGTGCCCGCGCGGTCATAACTGGTGTACCAGATCGGCGGAGTCACGGTGCCGTTGCCACCGGCTTGGTGGCAACTGATGCAGTTGCCACCGGCGGCGTTCTGCAAGATCGCCTTGATTTCCGTGAAACGCAGTTGGGTGGGTTCGTATGGCAAGGTCGGATCAACCACCAAGGTCATGGCGGCAGGCGCGCTTTGGCTGCTGCCGTTGCCGGTGATGAGTTGGATCACATAACTGCCGGGTGCGGTGGCGGTGAAGCTGGGGTTGGCGGCGGTGGTGCTGCTTAAGGTGGCCCCCGCCGGGCCGCCGGTGACAGCCCACAGATAACTCGACGAATACAGGCTCATGGCAGACGACAGCGGCGTGCTGAGCTGTTTGACGACTCGGCTGGGCCCAGGGTCGGCAATGGGCCTGCCAGGGCGCTGGGTGCCATCTGCATAACCTTTGCCTACGAGAAAACTCGCCATGGGTTGGTTGATGGACGGCGTGCTCCAGTATTTGTCGGCAATCAGTTTGGCCAGGGGCATGTTGCCGCGGTCGATCACGTGGGCCTTGATGCGGTCGGCGTAACCGTCGAACTTGCTGAAGGTGTCAAAGGTGATGTCGGACTGGTTGCCGGTGCCGCGCAGCAAATGGCAAACCCGGCAGGCGTTCGCCTGGGTGTTCAGATAAAGCGAGGTTTGGCCAGCAGTCTGCCAGCCAGTGGGCACGTAGGTGTCAACCGTCGTTGACACCGCGGACGGAAGGCCGTCGCCGCCGTAGATGTGTTTGAGATGCTCGGCCGCATTGCCCTGGTGTTCGTTGACCGTGGCCAGCCCGCCACTGGCGGGCCGGTTGGCGGCGCGGCAAGTGTCTTCTGCAAAAATTGACGCCGCAGGCAATGGGAAGGAGCACAACACCATCTTGTTGATGGTTTTGAGTTTGGACTCCTGCAAGGCGCGGCTGAAACCAGGCAAGGCAGAGAAGTCCAGCGAGGCGGGCTCAAACGGGTGCAATTGCGCGCTCACGTCACCCCGCGCCTGCGAGACGCTGTTCATCACCAGCGCGAACAGGCGTTTGCCGGAGGCATCGGGTGGCGTGAGGGGGTCGCCACGGCCGCCATGGCAACTGATGCAAATCGTCGGCATGGCTTTGTTGCCACGGCCATCCAGGCTGGCCGCCATCAGGCGCGCGCCGGTGACGGGATCAAAGGTGTAAAACTTGGCGAATTTGATGGTGCCGCCGGGGCCGGGGCTGAACTCAATGCCGTTCGTGCCAATGTGCCACTGGGTGGCGCCGCGGATGGCGGCCTCCAGGTTGAAAGGCGAATAACCCCCGTAACCGCCCGCCAGGAAGTTGTCAACCATGAAGGCCAGCGTGCCATCGGCGTTTTGCCGGGCCGTCATCTTGCGGCCATAACCTAGGTCGCGCATGTCGCCGACGATCACGTTTTCTTCAATGGCGCCGCCTCCTAGCGGCGCACCAATGCCGTTTTTGGCCTTGAACTTGGCCAGAGTATCGCGTTCGTTCAGCGGGTCGATGGCTTCGTAATACGCTGTGGCGTAGGCCAACGAATCGACTTGCAGGCTGCCGTCAGCCTGTTTTTGCGGATTGGGGAACAGAAGGTAACTGTCGGGGCCGCTGGTGGCGGTGATGGTTTTGTCGCCCGGAATGATGTCGCCGCCGCTGGAACTGCCGCTGCCGCCACCGCCACAGGCCGTCAGCGCCAAGGCACATGCCAAAACCAGCGCACCGCCTAAAGGGTTAGTGAACTGCTTAAAGATCTGTGTGGAAGACACTGCCAAGGACGAGCCAGGAGTTTTTGGATGCACATTCATCATTTTTTCCTGCAACCGCATTAGAACCGCACCAAATAGGTGATTGCCCATTGATTGTCAATATAGCTCTTTGGCGAGGTCACAAAGGCCGGGCGCAAGCCGGGTGTGGACTCCACGCGCCGCCAGGAGAAATCTATCGAGTCGCGCGGGCCAAAGCCAATGTTGTAACCCAATGTGGTCAGCACCGTGCGGCCTTCAAATTTGTAGCTGAAAAACTGGCCACCGGCGAAGGCATCGTCTTGTACAAACACCTTGGCGACGCTGATGTTCTCCAAAGACGGACGCCCCGTGGAGACAATGTCGCCGTAGCGGAACTCGGCAGTGGCATACAGGGTTTCGCGGTCGCTCAAGGTGTAGTCGGCGTTGAGGCGCAGGGCCCGCTCAAGCGTGCTGAACACAGCGCTTTGGCTGAATCGCTGGTTTTGCGAGAGCGCGCCGAACAACGAGATGCGATCCGTCAGCGGCTGCCGCACGGACGCGCCAAACGAGGTACGGTAGCCGTCCCGCAAGTCCGACTGGAAGCGCTCCACGCTGAGTTTGCCAAACAGGCCCCAAGTGGGCGCATCAAACTCCGAGGACTCACGGTATTGGTATTCACCATCGACCCCCGCCGTGATCCGGGACAGGCCGTTGAAATTCTGGAAACGCTCGCCGCCCACCGTGCCACTGAGCAGAAAGCGCGAATTCGGGGTCCATTCAAAGGCTTCGGATTTGCCGATGTTGACGCTGTAAATGCTGTCAAACATTTTGTCCGGGCCGGCTTTGGCGCGCGTCACGTTGTCGTCGAACATGAAACCGGCATCGACCTGGACGTCAATCGGTTTGCTCGGTTCATCCGAGAAATTGCCCACCAGTTTTGGCAAACCCTTGGCGTCGAAGTCTTTGCTGAGTTTGAGCTGCAAAGCATAACTGGACGCCTGCCCGAAGGTTTGCGTCAACTGGTAATCAAGGCCGAGCGTCCAGCCGTCCCGCATGATGAAGTCGCTGCCCAGGCCCAGCACCAGCGCGTCGCGCCCCGTCCCAGCCGTCGCCAGCCCATAACGCGGGCCGCCAATCTGGTCGGCATACGAAATGAAGGCCTGGCGGTCACTTTGGAACTCGTGGCGCAATTCGGCGCGCACCCGCGGTATTGCCCATCCAAAACTGGTCGAATGGATGGATTCAGCGCGGGCGCCCAAGGTGCCTTGCAGTGACGACGAGGTTTGGTCAAAGAATGTCAAGGCGTACGCGCCTGCGCCGGATTCTGTGCTGTCTTGCAGGCGCTCTGCTGAATAGTCCAGGCGCGCATAGGGGGAGAACATCACGCCCTTGTTGCGGAACTCATAGCCGCCAGTGAGTGAACCAAACAACTGCGTGCCTTTGCGGTTGCCCAGGGCAAAGTCGTTGATGGGGACAACATAACGGCGCGTGTCAAAGTCAAGGCTGCCAACACCCAGCATGGCGTCAATGAAGGTGCCGGGCGCGGGCTGGTAACTGCCGTAAACCGCCAACGACAGGCCGCGTCCTTCGTTTTGCGAGCCGTCGGTGCCGATCACGGTTTTGTCACGGCCAAAGCCCAGGCCCAGGCCGACCACCAGTTTGTCGTTAATGCGGCGGTCTGCGCCAAAGGTGATGCCGTCGGATTTGAATTCATAGGCGCCCGTGGCCCCGCTGGCGTCTTTGGTGCCGAAGCTGGCGACACCTTCCACCCAGAAGCTCGTCGCGCCGGGTTGAGGTGCGCCGCTGGACGGCACCAGATTGGCCATGTTGACGGAGTTGGTCGTCAACAATTGCGTAACGGCCTCGGCAAATGGCAGTGACTTAAGACCCACACCGCTGGCGACCGCATCTAAAGCCTGCGACTGGCTGATGGCGACCGGGGCGGCGCCTGTCGCGGCCATACCTGCGTCGCGGGCGACATCAAAGGTGGAGCGACTGCTTGCAGCCGTTGTCGTTGCGGGGACAACTTGCGACCCAGCGGCACCAGAGGCACGGTAAGCGTCTGAATTGGGCACCGGACTAGCCGCCGGCAACAGTGATGCCAAGCTGGCCGGAGCATCCCCCCGCGGTTGAAGCCGCAAAGTGCTGGCCGCGCCCGCCGCGTCATTGCTCTGATGCAGCGACTCCGTACGGCGCTGGAAGTTTGAAATTTGCGCACGGGAGAACCGTTGGGCCGTATCGGTTTGCGCGGACACAATGGCGGCCACCGTCGGGTCGCGGGTCGGGTCCGGGCGACCGGTGACCGTCACTTTGACAACGCCGGCCGTCGTGGTGCCGCCACCGGCGAAATAGGCCACCGCAGTGAAGGTATCCGGACCAAAATAATTGTTCGTAGGCGTGAAGGTCACCGTGGTGCCATTCACGCTGACGCTGCCGTGGGCGGGCGTCGCCAGAATCGACACGCCGGTGGGCGTGAACGCCGGGAACATGCAAGGTTTAAGGTCAATCGTGGTCGCCGTGTTCAGCACAACGGCCATCACGCAGGCGGAAGGCGCTGGCACGCCAATGCTGAAAGGCACCGCCAGTTGGCCCGTATTGATGACGTTGGCGGCCGTCAATGTCGTGGTCACTGGCCCTGGCGTGGTGGGCGTGCCCGAAATGATGCCGGTGGCAGCATCCAGCACCAAACCGGCAGGCAAACTGCTTCCGCCCAGAACGCCGTAATTCAAAATGGGCGGGTTGCTCGCGACCACCTGTATTGGCGTAATGGGCACACCCACAGCCAGCGAGGCAAAAGTCGGGCTGGTGATGACCGGCGCGAGGGTTGGATTGATGGTGAACGTCACCAGGCGCGAACCGGTCAGCGGCGTCGAATTGGTGGCACTCAAGGTTGTGGTGAAGGTGCCGCTGGCGCTCGGGGTGCCAAACACGACACCGTTGCTGACGTTCAGGTTCAACCCTGGCGGCAACACGCTGGGCGCGACGATGGCGTAACTGATAATCGGCCCGTTGTCAGCGGTGACGGTATAGACGTTGTTGTTCAATACGCCCAAACTCGTGGCACCCGCTGTCAGCCCGCTGGTTATGTTGGGCGCGCTGCTGGAATTGATGCGCAGAATCACGTTCAGCGTGCCCTGGCCGTTGACATTGCTGGCACCGAGCGTCAGCGGGAAGTCGCCGCTGGCCGTGGGAGTGCCCGATATCAGTCCACCCGCAGATATCAACAAACCTGCCGGCAATGCGGCTTGCAGCGGGACATAAGAGCCGGGGGTGTTGCCGTCGGCATTCGCGACATTGATCTGGATGTTTGACGGCAATGCACTGTTCGTGACGCCAGCCACATAAATGGCGGGCGACGCCGCAATCGCAGGCGTCGTGGTGATCACCGGAATCGGCCCGACCGTGATGGCGAAGGGCAAGCTGACCGCTGTGCCGCCGGCGTTGGCGTTGATGGTCAGGCCGATGAAATTGCCGGATTGCGTGGGCGTGCCCACCAATTGATTGCCAACCACACTGAGGCCTGTCGGCAGCGTGCCGGTGATCGTCACCGCGCCAATGGCGGCGGGGAACGAGGCCAGGTTCAGGGGCGTGATCGCCGTGTTTTGGGAATAGTTGACGGCAGCCGCCGTCGTGATGCCGGCCACCGTCACCGTCATCGGGCTGGTGACACTGCCGTTGCCGACTGTTGCCGATCCGGTAGTGAAGCCGACTGTGCCGTTGTAGGTGCCAGGCGCGACGTTGGTGGTGCCAAAGATTTGCCCGGCCGCGTTGATCGACAAACCCGCAGGCAGTCCTGTGGTGTTGCCGCTGAAATTGCTCGCCGCCGGGTCGTTGGTTTGCACCGTATACAAAGTGCCAGCAGCGTAGGTTTGCCCCTTCACCGCCGTGACGGCATAGGTGTTGGCCGGCAACAAGCCATAGACCGTGAAATCAACCTGGTTCGCCGTCGGCGTGGGCGCGGCGGGGTTGGCGATCTTGTAATTCACCGTCTCGGTGCCGACAAAATTCGCAGCCGGCGTATAGGTAATGTTGTATTCGATCGACGACGTGTTCGGGTTATTCACGACTGCTGCCACACTGCCCGTCGCGCCACCGGGCAAGACCGCCGACAACCCGCTGTCGCTGGCGACACCGCTCGTGCCATTTGTGGGCAAAAGCGCGTAAACGTTTGATTTGCCCGACGCCGCGCCCGATTTGATGCCGATGAACTGTTTGGGCAGCACGGCCGTCGGCGCTTTGAACTGGCCGATGTGCAGCGCCAGCTTGAAGAGTTCGCTCGCAGTGATGGCGGAGAACGTCATCGTCGCGTTGACGGTGAAAGCGTTCGAGATGCGCGACGGGTTGTTCGCCGCCAGGTTGTGGTTGGGCGCGGTGATGCCCTGGGATGTGCTGGGCGGCGGATTGAAAAAATGGCAGCCTACGCAGGCCCCCGGCCCGGTGCCGGTAATCGCTACCGTGCCGTCGTACAACTTGCGGCCTTCGTCTACCAGTCCCAGGTTGGCGGCAATGGCATTGAGGCCTGATAGCAAAGCCATCAGCACCAGCGCACGACACACCATTCGCCATATCAACATCATGGTCAAAGTGTATCGGTTTGTTCCGTTTGATCCAATCAGAAATCGAATTTCGTCGCAAATCGGCACATGCGTTGGCGCGACGATGACGAAAGGGCCGCTGGGCGCCTAGGAGGAGCAACGCCCGACTGAGTCAATTTGAGATGGAATTTGGCCTGTCCGGAGGGGATCGAACCCCCGACCCTCAGCTTAGAAGGCTGATGCTCTATCCAACTGAGCTACGGACAGGTTCGCTTGCCAAATCAAAGCGATAGGGCGTTGCGCCTCCTGGCCGTGCTGTAGCACTGTCGGCGTCGGCGCGCCTACTCTCGTTTTGATTTGGCAACGAACGGGAGGCTGGACAAAAATATTGATGGTCGGGGCGAAAGGATTCGAACCTTCGACCCTCTGGTCCCAAACCAGATGCGCTACCAGGCTGCGCTACGCCCCGACTGGCCCACATTCTACCGTGCTTGGCTTTGGCTTTGGCCTGACGCCCCAGCAAATGCGTCAAATAATCGAAAAGGCTACAGAAGCAAATAATCGCCTGGCACGGGAAAGTTATATTCACGACATGCGTATGAGTCGTTTCGCACTGCCCACCCTGGTCGCAGGTGAGGCGTTTCCACCGGTCGATTCGGCTTGGGGGCCAGGGTCGCCCGCCAACGGCCTGCTCGCCGCGGGCGGTGCGCTTGACCTTGCCACCCTGCGTGGGGCTTATGAAAACGCCATTTTCCCGTGGTACAGCCACGGGCAGCCGATCTTGTGGTGGAGCCCCGACCCCCGCATGGCCTTGGACGTTGACCAGTTCCGTCTGCACAGGTCGCTCAAACGGGTGATTAAAAGTTTTACCGAGCGCCCTACTTGCGAAATCAAATTTGACTGTGCTTTTGCATCGGTCATCACCGCCTGTGCGAACAGCCCGCGCGCCGGACAACCCGCAGGCGATAGCGGCACCTGGATACTGCCGGAAATGGCAGACGCCTATTGCCGTTTGCACGCGGCGGGGCTGGCCCACAGCGTCGAAACCTGGATCGATGGCGAACTGGTGGGCGGTTTGTACTGTACGGCGATTGGGCAGGCCGTCTTTGGTGAATCCATGTTCTCCACGCAGGCTGATGCCTCCAAAATTGCCTTGGCGGCGCTGGTTTGTTTTTGCCGAGCCCATAACATTGAACGAATCGATTGCCAGCAGAACACCAGTCATCTGGCCTTTTTGGGTGCCCGTGAAATGCCGCGAAAAAGCTTTCAGGCATGGGTGAAAGCCGCCACACATCGTCCGCCACCCGCTTGGCATTTTGACAATTTATACTGGCAGGAACTGTTGCCGAAACCCCCGGCTCCCCCCCGGTGAAAATCTCATTTTTGACCCGCATTTCACAGATTTTTTAACGCACTTTCCGTGACGCACCTTAAGGACTTGCCCCTCCAGACGTTGCAGTTTTATGCCACGGCACCCTACCCGTGCAGCTACCTGCCTAATCGGCAAGCGCGCTCGCAGGTCGCAAGCCCCAGCCATTTGATCAACAACGCCGCTTATTCCGACCTGGTGCGCCAAGGTTTTCGGCGTAGCGGTATGTTCACCTACCGCCCGTATTGCGACGGCTGCGCCGCCTGCACGCCGCTGCGGGTGGTGGTGGACGAATTCACTCCGGACCGAAGCCAGCGACGGGCGGCAAAACAGCACCACCGGTTGATTGCCCGAGTGCTCAAACTCGGCTTTATTGACGAGCACTACCAGTTGTACCTGCGTTACCAGCGCGGGAGACATTCCGGCGGCGGCATGGACGAAGACAGCGTCGATCAATATGCGCAATTTCTGCTGCAAAGCCGCGTCAACTCCAGGTTGGTGGAGTTCCGGGAACCTCTGCCCGATGGGTCAGCGGGGCCGCTCAAAATGGTCGCCATTCTCGACGTGCTGGAGGATGGCCTGTCCGCTGTCTACACCTTCTATGAACCCGATCCTGGCGCAAGTTACGGCACCTATTGTGTGTTGTGGCAAATCGAGCAGGCGCGCAGCTTGAATTTGCCCCATATTTACCTGGGTTACTGGATTGGGCAAAGCCCCAAAATGAACTATAAGGCGCGTTTTGCACCCCACGAGTTGCTTGGCGCAACCGGCTGGACTCGCCCCGTCACAGGCTAAAAACCCGCCACATGGCAGGTTAATATTTCATATGGTAAAATTACGTCAACCTATGACGGGAAATGGCCATGAAAAAAAAAGACGCTTCCATCCCTGCTGTGCCCACTGTGCAAGTGATCGAGCGCATGTTTGCCCTGATCGATGTTCTGGCGTCCCGCGAAGACGCGCTCAGCCTCAAAGAAATCAGTGAAAAAACCGGGCTGCACCCCTCCACTACCCACCGCATTTTGAATGACCTGGCCATTGGCCGCTTCGTTGATCGGCCGCAATCTGGCACCTACCGCCTGGGCATGCGGCTCCTGGAGCTGGGCAATCTCGTCAAAGGGCGTTTGAGCGTGCGCGACGCAGCCTTGGCGCCCATGAGGGATCTGCATCGCCTGATACAGCAACCGGTCAACCTGAGCATGCGCCAAGGTGATGAGATCGTGTACATCGAGCGCGCTTTCAGCGAACGCTCGGGCATGCAGGTGGTGCGCACGATTGGCGCACGCGGGCCGCTGCACCTCACCTCGGTTGGCAAACTCTTCCTGGCCGCAGACGACACCCAGCGCATCCGTGCCTATGCCGCGCGCACCGGCTTGGCGGGCCACACCAAAAACAGCATCACCCAATTGCCCCATTTGGAGCGGGAACTGGCCCGAGTGCGTCAAATTGGCAGCGCACAGGACAACGAAGAACTGGAGCTCGGGGTGCGCTGCATGGGCGCAGGCATTTACGATGACCAAGCCAAACTGGTGGCCGGTTTGTCCATCTCAGCGCCTGCCAGCCGCCTGGAAGACGCCTGGCTGCCCAAGTTGCAGGCAACCGTGGACGAAATTTCAAAGTCTCTAGGTTTTAGGGGCCACCACGAGCGTTGACGCTGGCAATTGCAGCGGTGCTACCAGCGCGGCCGACTCCACCCATTTGCGCACCCGCTCGGCGTCGCCCAAGCGGCTCAATTTGCCGGCTGAATCCAGAAACACCATGATGAGCTTGCGTCCTGCAACCTTGGTCTGCATCACCAAACAACGCCCGGCTTCCGAGATATAACCCGTCTTTTGCAGGCCGATTTCCCAGCTCGGGTTGTGCACCAGGCGGTTGGTGTTGTTGAACTGCAAGGTGCGGTTGCCCACCGCCACCTGATAGCCCGGCGACGTGGAGTACTCACGCAAAAGCTGGTCGCCATGTGCAATGTTGACCAGGTTGGCCAAATCGCGCGCGCTGGATTGGTTTTTGCTCGACAAACCCGTCGGCTCCACATATTTGGTATCAGACATGCCCAAAAGGCGGGCCTTGGCGTTCATCTGCGCGACAAAAACCTGCATGCCCCCGGGATAGGTGCGACCCAAGGCATGCGCCGCTCGGTTTTCGCTGGACATCAAGGCCAGGTGCAGCAACTCGCCCCGGCTGAGCTCAGTGCCCACTTTGAGGCGCGAGCGGCTTCCTTTTTCGGTATCGACATCTTCTTGCGAGATGGTGATGATTTCGTCGGCAGGCAATTTGGCTTCTGTCACCACCAGGCCGGTCATGAGTTTGGTCAAAGAGGCAATCGGCAACACCGCTTGCTCGTTTTTACGGAACAACACTTCATGGGTGTCTTGATCGACCACAAAAGCCACGCTTGATTTCAAATCCAGCGTGTCGTGGTCTGCATGCAAACCGGCCAGTTGCCCAAACGAGGGCCGGGGCGGCGCTGCCACCACACGGGCCGCGCTACGGCGTTGCGTTTTGATGACGGACTTGCCTGCTTTGAGCCGTTGGCTTTTGGCCGCCGCAGCGGATTTGGCGACTTGCCGTTTCGACTGTGCGGCGTTTGCGCCGCCAACCCCTGACAACGCGAGCGAGGCAGCTACTAAAACAAAAGCAAAGGCAGTTTGAAGTCGATTCAAGGTGTTTCCCAACGCAACAATTTGACAATTGAACAAACCGTCACCCGCTGTTTTTACAGCGGTATGACAGTTTATCCAATAAAGTTACATTGAATCAAGCACTTGAACGACTTTTCTCAACATAAACACGAGAACCTAGCGTAAACCCTAGCCTTGCGCAGCAACCCGATCAGCTTTGCTGTGTAACTTGTTGAGGGCACTCAGGTATGCCTTGGCCGAGGCCACCACGATATCTGGGTCAGCCCCCACGCCGTTGACTACACGACCACTGTTTTGCAAACGCACCGTCACTTCTCCCTGGCTCTCTGTGGAACCGCTTATGGCGTTCACAGAATAGAGCACCATCTCTGCGCCGCTTTTGACGTGCGTTTCGATGGCCTTCAGGGATGCGTCGACGGGGCCGTTGCCGTCCGAACTGCCTTTGAATTCCTTGCCACCGACGGTGAACACGACGCTCGCCTGAGGGCGCTCGCCGGTTTCACTGTGTTGCGACAAGGACACAAAACCGTATTCTTCGTTGTCATGGGTGACACTTTCATCACTGACCAAAGCCAGGATGTCTTCGTCAAAAATGTCGCTCTTGCGGTCTGCGAGTTCCTTGAAGCGGGCAAACGCGGTGTTGACATCGGCTTCACTCTCCATTTGTACACCCAGGTCTTGCAAGCGCTGTTTGAAGGCATTGCGCCCACTCAACTTGCCCAGCACGATTTTGTTGGCGGTCCAGCCCACGTCTTCGGCACGCATGATCTCGTAGGTGTCGCGCGCTTTCAAAACGCCATCCTGGTGGATGCCCGAGGCGTGCGCAAAAGCGTTGGCCCCCACCACCGCTTTGTTGGGCTGCACCACAAAACCCGTGGTTTGGCTGACCATGCGGCTGGCGGCCAGGATGTGTTTGGTGTCAATGTTCAGATCCAGATTGAAATAATCGCGCCGGGTTTTGACCGCCATCACCACTTCCTCCAGAGAGCAGTTGCCGGCGCGTTCGCCCAGGCCGTTGATGGTGCATTCCACCTGCCGCGCGCCGCCAATTTTCACCCCGGCCAGCGAATTGGCCACCGCCATGCCGAGGTCGTTGTGGCAATGCACGCTCCAGACGGCCTTATCGGAGTTGGGGATGCGCTCGCGCAGCATTTTGATGAACTCACCGTAGAGCTCCGGCACGGCGTAACCCACGGTGTCCGGCACATTGATGGTGGTGGCGCCTTCGTTGATCACGGCCTCCAACACGCGGCACAAAAAGTCAGGATCAGAGCGGTAGCCGTCTTCCGGGCTGAACTCGACGTCGGCCATCAAATTGCGGGCAAACCGGGTCGACAACTTGCACTGCTCATACACCTGGTCAGGCGTCATGCGCAGCTTCTTCTCCATGTGCAGGGCGCTGGTCGCCAAAAACAGGTGCAAACGGCCATTGGCCGCCGGTTTCAAGGCTTCGGCAGCGCGCGACACATCGCGGTCATTGGCGCGCGCCAGTGAACAAATGGTCGACTCCCGGATCGCCTCGGCAATCGCCTTCACACACTCAAAATCGCCGTTCGAGCTGGCCGCGAAACCAGCCTCGATGACATCAACCTTCAGGCGCTCCAGTTGGCGCGCAATGCGCAGCTTCTCGTCGCGCGTCATGGAGGCGCCAGGGCTTTGCTCGCCATCACGCAAAGTGGTGTCAAAAATGATGAGTTTGTCGGTCATGGTGCGCTCCAGAAGTTCATTCAATTCACAAAGTTTCTAAAACCAGCAACCCAAAACAAAACGGCCCGTTGCTGGAAGCTAACGGGCCGTTTTGGGGTAAATCTAGAAGATGTACGCGCTTAGCCCGCCTTGGTCAGCAGTAGGGCCAGTAGCACCACAATACCAAAAACCGCTATTTCAAACTTGAAATAGCGGCTGAGGGTTTGGCGGGCAACTTGCGCGGAACTCATGGGAGAAATATAGCACATGTTTTTGAATGCAGGCAAATTCGCCTTCTCAGCTCTGAGCTCTACAACTAAATTCAGCGGGTCTGAACAGAATACGGCATCCGCACGCCAGGGTGAGACTCTGGAAAATCCTTCGTGTTACGGGTGACCAGCATCCGATTTTGAACCTGTGCGGTCGCCCAAATGATGGCATCGGGCAACTTGATTCGGCTCTCGCGCCGCAACGCAACAGCTCTCGCTGAGACGTCCATGTCCAAAGGCAAAACCACGAATTTCGACAAAAAAAGGTCGATCGCCGCTTGGTCAGGGGCGTCGGTGCCAATTTGAACCTCCATCCAGGTAATGATCGAAATCGCCTTGTCGGAATAAAGCGAAAACTCCTTTTTGGCGGCCCGATTGCCGTTAAGGTAGTCGATCAGGATGTTGGTGTCGAAAAGCGCTTTCACCACTCGTCCCGCAACTGGGTCTGGTAGGTGAGTCCGTCTAGCTTTTTGGCGCGCCAAAGGCCAAAGGCGTTGTCTTAGGAGTTCGAAGGATTGAACTTCTCAAGGTAGGTCGAAACGGCCTGCCGAATCAACTCCGCACGCGAAATGTGTTGCTCCGCCGAAATGGCATCAAGCTTTGCCAAATCCTGATCGGGGAACCCGACTAATGTTCGACGCATTTTGAACTGTAGTGATAACTGATAGCGATATCATAACACCGCCATGGTCGAGCCCTGGCCTTTCGCGTTCAAGCCTTGCCCTCACCCTTGGTCCCGATTCTCCAACCCGACGGGCGCGGCCCCGCGAGACTCCCTCAATGCAAGCCCCGCTCATCCGGTTCATCCGTGGACGTGGCGATCACGCTGGTGTGCTGGCCCTTGGTTTTGCGCCAAGCGTAGATGACGTAACCACTGAGGCCGTAGGCGACAAACACGCCGAAGAGCACGATGGGCGGGTCGATGTTGATGACGGCGATGGCCAGCGCGATCAAGACGAGCACCGCAAAGGGCACGCTTTTCTTCATGCTCACGTCTTTGAAGCTGTAAAAGGGCACGTTGGTGACCATGGTGAGGCCGGCGTACAAGGCCAGGCCAAAGGTGATCCAGGGGATCGACAGGCCCCACAGCCGCTCTGTGCCTTCAAAGCCCAGGTCGGTCAACAGCCAGATGAAGCCGGCTACCAAGGCCGCCGCTGCGGGGCTGGGCAGGCCTTGAAAGTAGCGTTTATCAACCACCCCGGTGTTGACATTGAACCGCGCCAGCCGCAGAGCAGCGCAGGCGCAGTAGACAAAAGCGGCCAGCCAGCCCCAGCGGCCCAGGCCCTGCAGCGCCCACATGTAGCTGATGAGCGCTGGCGCGGCGCCGAACGAGACCATGTCGGAGAGCGAATCCATCTGTTCGCCAAACGCGCTTTGGGTATTGGTCATGCGCGCGACGCGACCGTCCAAACTGTCGAGCACCATGGCGAAGAAGACGCCGATCGCCGCCTTGTCAAACTCGCCATTGACGGCCATCACCACCGAATAGAAGCCGCCAAACAGCGCTGCCAGCGTGAACAGGTTGGGCAGGATGTAGATGCCCTTGCGGCGCTTGCGCACCAGCACACCTTCATCCTCTAAAATCTTTGAATCTTCACCATCGTGCATAAATTTTGCCTTTAGATCACGCAATACATGCGTTTTATGCTATTAATTTATTTTTATTTTAGAATTATTTTTAATCACAAAATACAAAGGCCACGCCAATTTCTTGGCGTGGCCTTCCACTGTAGCAGGCTCTGCAATCAATTGCGAGTTTGATCGACCAGCTTGTTCTTTTTGATCCAGGGCATCATCGCGCGCAGACTTTCGCCGACCACTTCGATCTGGTGCTCGCCCATCAGGCGGCGTTTGGACAGCAAAGTGGGCGCGCCGGCCTTGTTTTCCATGATGAAGCTCTTGGCGTATTCGCCGGTCTGGATGTCTTTCAGAACCTGCTTCATCACCTTTTTGGTCTCGTCGGTAATGATGCGCGGGCCGGAGACATATTCGCCGTATTCAGCGTTGTTGCTGATGGAGTAGTTCATGTTGGCGATGCCGCCTTCATAGATCATGTCGACGATCAGCTTCAGCTCGTGCAGGCACTCGAAATAGGCCATTTCGGGCGCGTAACCGGCTTCGACCAGGGTCTCAAAACCGGCCTTGATGAGTTCCACCGTGCCGCCGCACAACACAACCTGCTCGCCGAACAGATCGGTCTCGGTCTCTTCGCGGAAGTTGGTTTCAATGATGCCGGCCTTGCCGCCGCCATTGGCCATCGCGTAGCTCAAGGCCAAGTCGCGCGTACGGCCGGACTTGTCCTGGTGGATGGCCACCAGGTGCGGCACGCCGCCACCTTGCACGTAGGTGCCGCGCACGGTGTGGCCGGGCGCCTTGGGCGCCACCATCCACACGTCCAGGTCTGCGCGGGGCGTGACCAGGCCGTAATGCACGTTGAAGCCGTGGGCGAACACGAGCGACGCACCCTGCTTGATGTTGGGCGCCACGTCATTGGTGTAGACCGTGCCGATCTGCTCGTCGGGCAACAGGATCATGACCACATCGGCTTGCTTGACGGCGTCAGCCACTTCGGCGACGTTCAGGCCGGCCTTGCCGACTTTGTCCCATGACGCGCCGCCTTTGCGCAATCCGACCACGACTTTCACGCCACTGTCGTTCAGGTTTTGCGCATGGGCGTGGCCCTGGCTGCCGTAACCGATGATGGCGACCGTTTTGCCCTTGATCAGGCTCAGATCACAATCCTTGTCGTAAAAAACTTTCATCTTTCTTCTCCTAAATGGTTTGGCGAAATGCCCTTCGACAGGCTCAGGGCGAACGGTTTACGTTGAAAGCAACGGTTGCGTTGATCGCCGCAGAAGATCCGTTCGCGTTGAGCCTGTCGAAACGCGCGCTCGGATCGCTGAAATCAGACTCTGAGGATTCTCTCACCACGGCCAATGCCGCTGGAGCCGGTGCGCACCGTCTCCAGAATCGCACCGCGCTCGATGGCCGTCAGGAAAGCGTCGTTTTTCGACTGGTCGCCGG
>JANLYO010000302.1:0-38208 GCA_031365665.1 Rhodoferax sp.
CCGAGGCGGGTGCGGCTGCCGGGGGAAATTTTGTGGGCTTCCAACACCAGGCCAGGGGCGTCCGCGTGGAGGCGCTTTATGAGCCTGGGCAGCAAAATGACTTCGCTGATGTCCGTGATGCAGATGCGGAACACGCGCCGGGTGTCCTGCGGCGAAAACGTCGGCGGCGCGCCCCGTGCAGCGGCGATGCGTTGCAACGCTTCTTGCACATCCGGGTAGATCGCGTGGGCGCGCGGCGTAGGCGACATGCCTTGCGAGGTTCGGCAGAACAGCGGGTCGCTGAAATGCCGACGCAGTTTGTTCAGCGCGATGCTGGCGCTCGCCTGTTCTATGCCCAGTGCAAGGGCCGCGCGCGAGACGCTTTGGGACTTGTAAATTTCCACAAAAACGCCGAGCCAATCGATATCTAGTTTTGCCATGGGTGCAGTCTACTAGTCTATATCAAAACAATATACTGCTTATTCGATATTTGGCTTTGACGCAATAGTCAACACCTGCGACAGTTGCCAGCTGTCTGTCAAAGGAATAAACAAAGTGCAATTTCATCTCAATGGATTTCGAACCGGCGACCCGGGGCTTCTGGATGTTGCGGCGCAAGCTTGGACGCCGACCACAGAAGGGCCTGCGGGCGATGGACTTCCCCTTGAAGCCGATGTCCTGATCGTCGGCTGCGGCCCTGCTGGGCTGACGCTTGCCGCGCAATTGGCAGCTTTCCCCGGCATCCGCACGGTGATCGTGGAGCAAAAGCCCGGTCCCTTGCAGTTGGGCCAGGCCGATGGCGTGGCCTGCCGAACGATGGAAATGTTCGAGGCTTTTGGGTTTGCCGAGCGCGTGCTCAAGGAATCGTATTGGGTCAATGAAACCACCTTCTGGAAACCTGACGACAGCGCGGGCGGCGAGCGCAAGCGCATTGTGCGCAGCGGGCGCGTGCAGGACGTGGAGGATGGCCTCTCGCATATGCCGCACGTGATCCTGAATCAGGCGCGTGTGCATGACTTTTACCTCGAGACGATGCAACGTTCGGCTTCGCGTCTGGTGCCGAATTACAGCCGTCGGCTGGCTGGACTGGAGCGTGCGCCGGATGCGGCGTCAGCAGACCACCCCACAAACTACCCTGTGCTGGCCCGCTTCGAGCGGCAGGATGCCGGATACGAAGGCCAGTTTGAAACCATCCGCGCACGTTATGTGGTGGGGTGTGACGGTGCGCGCAGCAATGTGCGTCAGTCCATGGGCCTGGCGCTCAAGGGCGATTCGGCCAACCATGCCTGGGGCGTGATGGACGTGCTGGTGGTCACCGACTTCCCCGACGTCCGCTTCAAGGCGCTGATCCAGTCTGCCGACGAAGGCAGCCTCTTGATCATTCCGCGTGAAGGCGGCTATCTGGTTCGTCTTTATGTGGAACTGGACAAGCTCAACGTGGACGAGCGCGTGGCAGCCCGCAACATCAGCCTTGAGCAGTTGATTGCTGCCGCGCAGCGCATCTTCCATCCGTATACGCTGGATGTGAAAGAGGTGGCCTGGTGGTCAGTCTATGAAATCGGCCAACGGCTGTGTGACCGGTTTGATGATCTCCAACCCCAGGAGATGGAAGCCCGCCAGCCGCGCATCTTCATTGCCGGTGATGCCTGCCACACCCACAGCCCCAAGGCGGGGCAAGGCATGAACGTCTCCATGCAGGACGCGTTCAACCTGGGTTGGAAGCTCGCTGCCGTGCTGCAAGGGCGCAGCCCGGCCAGCCTGTTGCACACTTATTCGGCAGAGCGGCAGGCTGTGGCCAAGGAGTTGATCGACTTCGACCGCGAGTGGGCCAAGATGCTTAGCGCGCCCCTGAAGAAACCCGGCGACGCGGCCGGCACAGGAGTCGAGCCCGCCGACGTGCAGCGTTATTTCGTACAACATGGCCGCTACACCGCAGGCACCGCCACGCGTTACACGCCTGCGCTGCTCACTGGCGCGCCCACCTACCAGCACCTGGCTGAGGGACTGGCAATTGGGACGCGTTTTCACTCGGCGCCCGTCCTGCGCCTGGGTGACGGCAGGCAGATGCAATTGGGAGAGGCCTTGAAAGCGGATGCCCGCTGGCGTTTGATTGCATTTGCCGGTCGCAGTGATTGCGCAGAGTCCGCATCGCCCTTGGGCAAACTGTGCAGCTACCTCAGTGGATCGCCGCAATCCCCAATCAAGCGCTTCACCCCGGCAGGCGCCGACCTGGACGCCGTCATCGACTTGCGGGCGGTGTTCCAGCAAAGCCACCATTCGCTTTCCATCACGGCCATGCCGGAGTTGCTGTTCCCGCCCAAAGGCCGCTACGGGCTGCGCGACTATGAAAAAGCGTTTTGTGCACTGGAGACTGCGGATCAAAACGCCAGCCAAAACACCCTTCAAAACATTTTCACCCTGCGCCGCATTGACCGCGAGCTGGGCTGCCTGGTGGTGGTGCGGCCCGACCAGTACATCGCGCACATCCTGCCGCTGGATGCCACCGAGGCGCTGGCGTCATTTTTCGGCGGCTTCATGCTGGACGCCCAGGCGCAGCAGGCGGCTTGACAATTTACATTAACCCAGGAGAACCCCGTGACATCATTTCAGCCATCCATCAAACGCTTCACCTTCATTCAATCCATCGTGGCCGTGGCAGCGATTGCAACTGCCGCTTTGGCGCTGCCCACGGCCGCACAAAGCAATTTCCCCAACAAGCCGGTGACCATCGTCACGGCTTTTCCCGCAGGCAGCGGCCCGGATTCCGTGATCCGCCAAGTCTCGGAAAAACTCTCCAAGATGTGGAACCAGCCCGTGCTGATCCAAAACAAACCCGGTGGCGGCGGATTCATCGCGATTGAAGCCGCAAGAAATGCCGCCCCCGACGGTTACACACTGCTCCAGCTGGACGGTGAACACCTGGGTGCTTTGCCCGTGCTCTACAAAGCCAAAAACTTTGTTCCGCTGAACAACTTCGACCCTGTCGCCACGATATTCAGAACCTACTTTTTGGTTGCCGTGCCCACCGAATCCAAGTGGAAAAGTATGAAGGATCTGATTGAGGCCGCCAAAGCGAATCCCGGCAAGGTCAACTTCGGCTCCTGGGGCATTGGCAGCCCAGGCCACATGGGCGGCGCGCAGCTTGAACTCATGACGAACATTGACATGACCCACGTGGCCTACCGCGAAATGTCGCAGTTGTTCACCTCGGTGGGCTCGGGCGAATTGCAGTGGAGTTTTGGTTCGATTCCTTCGAGCGCTGGCATCTTCAAGGCTGGCAAACTTCGCTACATTGCCGTCGCGGGTCCCAAGCGCCTGCCGCAGATGCCAGACGTGCCCACCATGCAGGAATCCGGCGGCCCCGCCGGTTTTGAAGTGAACTCCTTCGTGGCGCTGGTGTCGCCCAAAGGTTTGCCTAGGGACCTGCAGGCCAAAATCAGCGGCGACGTCGCCCGCGTCCTGGCGGATCCGGAAGTCAAAGTCAAATTCGACACCTTCGCCTTTGAGCCCATCAGCTGGTCACCGGAAGAAATCCGCAGCGCCACCGACGCCAAGTTCAAAATTTACGGCGAGTTGGCTCGGCGCAAAAACATCAGCCTGGATTGATGCCGGGCGCGCTGTGGCCACCGAAACTTGAAACATTTGCTTTTGCCCAGGTTGATTTCTCGCTACAGTTGTCCCTCCCATAACCCCTGGAGACTCCCATGCCCAATTCCCCGCAAAATCCGTTTGGCGACGTGACCAAAATGTTGGAAAAATTCAAGGTGCCCGGTGTGGACATGAGCGCCATCATCGAAGCCAGGCGCAAAGACATCGAGGCCGTGGTCGCGTCCAACCAAGCCGCCATGGAAGCCATGCAGGCCATGGGCCGCAAGCAAGTGGAGATGCTCAAGTCGGCGATGCAGGAAATCCAGGAGACCAGCAAGGAGATGGCCAGCAGCCTGGGCGACCCGGCCAAACAAACCGCCATCGCCAAAAAAGCCTATGCCAAGGCGGTCGCCGATGTGAAAGACCTGGCCGACATGGCACGCAAGGCGCAAACTGAATCGATGGCCAGCATCACCAAGCGAGCCAACGAACACATGGAAGAAATCAAGAAAATGATGAAGCCCAAGTAGTGGGGTGAATCGGCTGGACGTGCAGCGGGCTTCGTTTGAACTGGCCCAGGGCGTGGCTGGCCTCGCCCACGGCGGCATTTTTGCTGTGCAGGCCGTTTTTTTGTTGCGCAGTTTGCTATGTTAAAGATAGCTGAATTGCTATATTTCACGTGACCTAATGAGCTAAAAACTTAATAATTTCAGTTGAAAACGGCAAAATGCCTCCTATCATACCCAAATTGGGTATGATAGGGCGTGGTGTTGTCCTTTTCCGGTATGTGCCGATGCGGCGGGGCTGACAACTTGATTGAAGCGTCGGCAAATTCAACTGCTGGGGGCTAGGAGTCTGGGCGGCAGAAGGTCATCGGCTGCAACAGGTGGAGAAAAGTCCCACTTCGCACCCATTTTTCCGGCTGTAGCGGAGCTACAGTCCTCAAAAGTGGGCGCAAATTGGACTCTTTTCCCACCCGTTTCGCTTCGATGCCTTCTGCCGCCCAGACTCCTAGGCTGATCAAGCGCCACGCATCACGGGTCCGAGACTTTATCGGCCGTGAAAAACGGGCTTGCGCTTGCCCACAAAACTCGCAATGGCCTGGGCTGCGTCTGTGGTGGCGGACGTCAACGACAGCGCCTCGGTCTCGGCAGCCAACTGCTCGGAAAGGCTGGCCGTCAACGATTCCCGGAACAAACGCCGCATTTCGCCAAAGGCCTGGGTCGGGCCGCTGGCCAGGCGCCTCGCACAGGCCAGCGCCTGTGTTTCAAGCTCCGCCAGTGGCACCACCCGGGTGACGAGACCCCATTCAAGCGCTTCGTTGGCATTGAGCACCCGCCCTTCAAAATACAACTCGGCCGCCCGGCGCATGCCCACCAAGCGGGGCAGAAACCAGGAGTTTCCACCGTCGGTGGTCAGCCCAAGACTGCCAAAACCCAGCGCGATTTTGGTGTTGTCGGCCGCCAGCACGATGTCGGCGCAGTGCATCAGCCCCAAGCCACCGCCCGCCGCTGCGCCTTGCACGCTGGCGACGATGGGCACGCGCAGCCGGGCAAACGTGCGCAAGGCATCGTGGAACGGACCGGTCATCGAGCGCAGCAAGCCGGGCAGTTCGCCGCTCTTCGCGTTGGACAGAAATGGCAAGTCGCCGCCCACAGTAAATGACTTGCCGCGACCCTGCAGCAGCACGCAGCGGATAGTGGCGTCGTTGGCGCACCGTTTGGCGACTTCGTAAAGCTCTGAGGCCACTCTCGCATCGATGGCGTTGTGGGCCTCAGGGCGGTTCAAGGTGATGGTCGCCAGGGTGTCGTGGACACGAAACTCCAAGGTGCTCAAACGCGATGCAGCGCCATCGGTTTGAACCGCCTTGGCCCAGCGCTCACTGTCGGTCAGCTGGGTCAAGCCGCTGATTTGCCCGCCGGTGAAACTCAAGATATGGATGAACTCGGCGTCCAGCTTGGCCCCATTGGCCAGTGCCTCGCCACTGTAGCGGCCCTGCACAAACAGCCGGCCATCGTCAAGCAGCCGAAAATCGCCGGGATGCGCTTTGGCTGCGTAATTTTTAGCTATCTTTCCCCAGAAGTTGCGGCGCATGTCGTCCGCGTTGGCGTAGTCGCCGCCCAAGCCCAAAGGCAGCCCCTCGGTCGTGTGGCCTGCAAACTTAGGGTGCAACAGTTGTCCCAGGCGGCTGCGATCACCGTTGGCAAGGGCCTCGTAGAAGTTGCGTGCCAGTGTGATCGATGCTGAGGAATCCATTTTTCTGCCTCTAGGTGGTCTGTTGAGGAATGGTAGCGCGTTGCGACAAGTGTGGTGACGCTAGACTACGCACCATAAGGATCAGCCCCATGGACACCAAAAACCTCATCGCCATCGACACCCACACCCACCTGGAGGTGTCGTGCCGCAATCCGTTTGACAACTACGGCGAAGAGTTCGACCGCGCGGCGGACAAATACTTCCGCAACAGCAAACGCCCCACGATGGACGAGACGATTGCCTACTACCGCGTGAAAAAAATCGGCTTCGTCAATTTCACCGTTGATGCCGAATCGCAAATGGGCCGCGCCCGCATCACCAATGAAGAAATCGCCGATGCGGCCGCCGCCAACAGCGACATCATGATCGCCTTTGGCAGCATCGACCCGCACAAGGGCAAGATGGGTGGCAGAGAGGCGCGCCGTTTGGTGGAGAACCACAACGTACGGGGCTTCAAGTTCCACCCCACCGTGCAGGGCTTTCTGCCCGCCGACAAAATGGCCTGGCCGATTTACGAAGTCATCAACGAACACAAACTCCCGGCCATCTTCCATAGCGGCCACAGCGGCATTGGCAGTGGCATGCGCTGCGGCGGCGGGCTGCGCCTGCAAAACTCCAACCCGATGTTGCTCGAAGATGTGGCCATTGCCTTCCCCGACATGCAAATAGTCGTCGCCCACCCGTCGTGGCCGTGGCAGGACGAGGCCATTTCACTGGCGCTGCACAAGCCCAATATCTGGATTGACCTCTCAGGCTGGAGCCCCAAATACTTTGCGCCGCAACTCATACAGTACGCCAACACGCTCTTGAAAGACCGCATCCTGTTTGGCAGCGATTACCCGCTGATCACCCCGGACCGCTGGATGGCCGACTTTGAGGAGGCGGGCTTCAAGGACAACGTCAAGCCGCTGATCCTGAAAGAAAACGCCATGCGCCTGCTCGGTTTGAGCTGAACGAGCCAGACACAGGCGGGCAGCATGAAGGCCGTCCGGACGCTCGCCGACATCGAGGCGCTGGAGGCGCAGCCGTATGACAGTGCGGTACCGACCAAGTCCACCTATGGCCTGATCGCCCAGGCGGCCGCCCGTTTCCCGCTGCGTGACGCTTTCCGGTTTCTGCCCAACGGCGACCCGACGACGCCCGTCGTGCGGGTGAGTTACGCCGAGCTGTTGCAGCAGATCCATCGCGCCGCCAACTTGTTTGCGGCCATGGGCGTGGGGCCCGACGATGCGGTGGCGATCCTCGCGCCGAATATTCCTGACACCCACTACGCCTTGTGGGGTGCGCAGGTGGCGGGGCGCGCCTGCCCCATCAACTACCTGCTGCAGCCCGACCACATTGCCGCGCTGCTCAAGGCCTCCAACGCCAGGGTGATCGTGGCACTGGGGCCCAATGAAGAACTGAACCTGTGGCCGGTCGTGCGGAAGCTGCAGGCCCTGTGTGATCTTCCGGTGGTACAGATACGGGCCGGTGTTGACGCCACACCCGATGCGCCTGGTTGCGCAGTATTTCAACACGAATTGAGCCTCCAGCTCCCGACAATAAAGCCTGAGAAGCTATTGAATCTGGAGCAATCTGTTGGGCGCATGGCGGCCTGCTTTCACACCGGGGGCACCACCGGCGCACCCAAACTGGCGCAACATACCCATGCCAACGAGGTTCACACCAGCAGCCTGGCACCGCTGTTTTACGGCTTTGACGAACACACGGTGGAGGTCAATGGGTTTCCGCTGTTTCATGTGGCGGGTGCCTTCGTGTATGGCCTCTCGGTGTTGTCGGTAGGTGGCACCCAGGTGCTGCCGACCCTGAGTGGCATGCGCAATGGCCTATTTGTGAAGAACTACTGGAAATTCTGCGAGCGCGAGCAGGTGACAGCGCTGGCCTGCGTGCCTACGGCGCTGGCTATTCTGCTCAACACGCCGGTGGATGCCGACATTTCATCCATCACTGTGGCCTACACCGGCGGCTCGCCTCTGCCGGGTGAACTGGCTGCGCAGTTCGAGCGCGCGCTGCATATCCCGGTGCGCAATATTCTGGGCATGACCGAAAGCGCCGGACTGGTGGCTATCGAGCCCGCAGCAGGCCCGCGTGTGCCCGGCTCCGTGGGCCTGCGCCTGCCTTTCACCCAGGTGCGCGTTGTGCCCTGGCGCGACGGCGCGGCGCAGTTGGCCGAAGACTGTGCTGTGGGCGACACCGGCATCGTCGTCATTCGCGGCCCGCACGTCAGCCCCGGCTACAGCGATGCCAGCCGCAACGCGGGCATGTTTGAGACTCTGGCCAATGGCGAGCACTGGCTGGTCTCGGGCGACCTGGGCCACATCGACGCGCAGGGCTACCTGCACATCACCGGCCGCGCCAAAGACGTGATCATCCGTGGCTCGCACAACATCGACCCCGGCCTGGTGGAAGACGCCTTCCTCGCGCACCCGGCCGTGGCGCTGTGTGCCGTGGTGGGCGAGCCCGACGCCTATGCCGGTGAGTTGCCAGTGGCTTATGTCACGCTCAAGCCGGGCCAGTCGGTTGACGCAAACGCACTGTTGGCCCAGGTTGCCCCCGGCGTTTATGAACGCCCGGCCGTGCCCAAACGCGTCACCGTCCTCGACGCCATGCCCATGACGGCGGTCGGCAAAATATTCAAACCCGCGCTGCGGCTGCGGGCGATCGAAGTCAAGCTGGCGGAAATGCTGGAAGGCATGGCAGCGGGGCGCTCCGTGTCGGTCGCCGCAGAAGACCGGCCCGGCGGGCAGGTGGCGGTGATCCAGGTTTCAGGTGGCGAATCGCAGGCCATCACGGCCGACGTGCGCCAGCGCCTGGCCGCCATTGCCGTGGTGCATGAGGTCCGGTTTGGGCTGGTGGCCTGATCAGGGCCCCGCGGCTGGCGGGGAGGTTTCCGCGTAGCGCCAGCCCGCGCCCTCGCGCAACAACACGGCTGCGCTCAGGCCCCTGGGCTGCGGCACCACATCGCGGGCACCGCTGTAGAACTCGATGCGGTCAGTGACCAGCTTGATGATCACCACATTGGGGTCCTGCGGCCCGCCGGGGTGCCAGTGGTCCGAGTCCGGGCGCCAGACAGCCTGCTTGATGGCGATGTCGTCAATGACAACCGCCCGCCCGGCCAGCGTCACATAGGCTCTGTCGGGGTCGTGCTGGTAGGCCATAGTGAACCTGCCGGCGCGCTGGATTTCGTCAAACTTGCGGCACAGCCGGCTGGTCATGAAGCCGACCGACCAGTCTTCGCGCAGCGGGCCCGGCTGCACGATGCGGGCGTTGGCCTCACCGTTCGCCGCTGCGGTAACGACAAAACACAGCGGCACTTTGGCGATGGTCTCGCGGGCCAGGGCCAGCAGCGTGGGGGTGTCCATGGTGGAGTCTCCTGGTGCAGGTTTGTGAAGAGCGTGCAGGCAGACGCGGACTGCGTCACCCGAGTGCACTGTACTGCCAACACCCCGATTCAACGTGACTCACCAGCCATCCGTCTGAAGCCAGCCCTCAACCTGCTCCAGCTTGTCCACGCCCCAAAACATCTCGCCGTCCACGATCACCGTTGGGGAGCCAAACACACCGGCTTTCAGCGAGGTATCCACTTCGTCACGGAGCAGCTGGGCGGCTTCCGGCGATTGCACGGCGGCCATCAGATTTACTCCTGAAATAATAGCTGAAAAGTCAATATTGGCGAGAGCCACAGGCTTAGAAAGATCAATGCCGTCGTGCCAATAGGCATGCAGCAGTGCTTTTGCCAACATGTTGCCCTGGGCGGGGTGGTGGTGGCGCGCCCAGGCCAGGGCACGCCCGCAGGTCAGCGGGTTCATCATCGCAGCGCCCAGTGGCCGGCCCAGCTGGATGCCGTGCAGCCGCGCGTAGCGCCGCACGTCGTGGGCGGTGTAGGGGCCCTTGAGCGGGGTGTCCAGCAGGGGTTTGAGGCCCATCACCTTCAGCACGGAGATGCCCAGCAACATGGGATGCCACTCGACGCTTCGGCCAAACTTCGCGGCGAGTGCGTCAATCCGCAGCGAGGCGAAGTAGCCGAAAGGGGAGATGAAGTCAAAATAAAACTGCAGGGGCGCAAGGGGTTTCATGGATTTCATCTCTTTGCAGGAGGCGGTACCAGCACGAATCCGCGCAAGGCATCAAAATGGCGGTTATGACAGTACCAGGCGAATCAAGCTTATTCCAGATCAGGGGCTTGCAGGGCATCATGGGCATTGTGCACGCGGAGCTGGACCTGTTTCGCAGGTTCCCGCGTCTGGTGCTGGCTGCCGTGGCGATTGCCATCGTACCTGCCATCTACGCGCTGATCTACCTGGCCAGCGTCTGGGAGCCCAACGCCAATACCCGTGCGTTGCCGGTCGCCATCGTCAATCTTGATGAAGGCATCAGCTACAAGGGCCAGGTCGTCAACATGGGGCGGGAGCTCACCGGCGAGCTCGTCAAGTCTGAAGTGTTCGGCTTCAAAAACATGGCCGATCCCCAGAGCGCACGGCAGGGGGTGGCGCTGGGCACCCTGTCATTTGCCGTCATCATCCCCAAGGACTTCAGCGCCAACGCCGTGCCGGGAGAGCGCCAGGGCGGAGGCCGCCTGGTGGTGGTGCTCTCCGAGGGCAACAACTACGCTGCCGCCGGTTTTGCCAGGCGCTTTGCCGAAGACCTGGGCCACCGCGCCAATGAAGTGCTGAATGAAAAACGATGGGAGCAGGTGCTGGCCACCGTGGACGGTTCCGGCCGGAATATGGAGAAACTGCGCCAGGGGCTCAACCAGGCGCTTAACGGGGCGCTGACGGTAGAAGAAAACGCCACGAAATACAGCCTGGTGGCCAGTCAGCTGGCGGGTGACGTGAAGAGCGCCGCCAACGGGTTGCGCAGGATAGACGGCAAGCTGCCCCCGGAAGCCGAGCTTAAATCTCTGAAGAATGGCACCCAGCGCATGGCCATCGTCCAGCGTGAACTGGGCAGTGGCCTTGAGCAGTTGCAGGCGGGCGCTGTCAAACTGGCCGACGGGGCGGCGCTGATGCAGGAGCAGGCCAGCCAGTTGCCACAGCTGGGCGAGCAGGGCCTCAAGGCTGTGAGCGAGCTGGCGGTAGGCGCGCAGCAACTGCGCCAGGGTTTGGGCGCGGCGGTGGACACCAATATCCGCCTGAACCGGGGCGCAGGCCGGGTCGAGACCAACACCGGCAAACTGATTGACGGCGCGCTGGACATCAGCGGCTCGCTGCGTGCCACCGTGGCCAAGCTGCCTGAGGACAGCAAGGTGGACGCCTTTGCGACCGGCGGCAAGGGCCTGGCGGACGCCGCACGCCGCGTGCGCGCGGGCATTGAGCTGATCACCACCGTGCTGCCCGCAACGCCGCTGCCGCTCGATGCCAGCGCCAAAGGCCTGGCCGACTCGGTCGAGCCCGTGCTTGATGTGCTGGCGCCGGTTGCCAACAACGGCAACGCGTTTGCGCCCAACATGGTGGCGATGGCGCTGTGGCTGGGCGCGGTGATGACCACCTACCTCTTCAACATGAACTTGCTGCGCACGGCGGATGCAGACGCCTCACGCCTGGCGCAGACGCTGGGCAAACTCGCGCTGCCAGCGGGGCTGGTGATGGCCCAGGCGGTCTTCATTTTCTTGATGCTGATGTTCGGGCTGGGCATCCACGTGCCTGCAACGCTGAGTTTTGCGCTCACGCTGGCTGGTGCCGGACTGGCGTTTCTGGCCATGGTGATGCTGTTGCTGCGGGCCTTTGGCGAGGCTGGCAAACTCATTGCAGTGCTGCTGCTGACGCTGCAACTCGCGGCAGGCGGGGGCGTGATGCCGATTGAGCTGTCGGGGGATTTTTTCCGGGCAGTTCACAACTGGCTGCCCTTCACCTGGGTGGTGAAGGCCTTGCGGGCCAGCCTGTTTGGCGCGTTTGACAACGGCTGGTTGCATGCTTGGGCCATGATGTGCATGGCCGGGCTGCTGGCCTTGGTGGCAACTGTGCTCACCGGCCACTGGAAGTTTGTGCCGGAGGCCGACTACAGGCCAGCGGTTGACCCTTGACGCTATTATAAATGTAGCATTTTACGCTTATATATCAACGGCTAGTGGCCTAAATCATAGATGGGATACGAGCCAGGGCAGCAGGTGCAGCGTGAGCATGCCGACGATGACCGTCAAGGGCATATTCCCCTTGGTTTTGAGGGCGACACCGAGCGCCACCAGAGCCGCTGCATACCGCGGCCACTGCTCAAGCCCGGCGATGCGGCCAGCGTTCATCAATACGCCGCTGAACACGATGGCTGCAAAAACGGCGGGCACCATGAACTTGAGCCCGTGCTCCAGCCAAGGCGGAATCTCGCGTTTGGCAAACAGGCCGATGAAGGAATAACGGATCAAAAAAGTGCCTACGGCGAGCCCGATGACTGCGCCCCAGGCTTGCCAGGCACTCATGGGGCCGCTTCCTTTTGCACGGCTTGGCCTTGCACTTTTTCGGTCAAAAGGCCCGCCGCCATGCCAATGCAGCAGGCCGCCATCAGCCCGAGTTTGAGCGGCACGCCCGCCAGCAGCACTGCGGCAGCTCCGCCCACCAAAGCGGCCGCCAACAAAGGCAGGCTGCGCACGTTCATGGCCAGCATCGCAATGAAAGACAGGGGAATCGCAAAATCTAGCTGCCAACTCGTCGGCACCACGTTGCCCGCGAGTACGCCCACGCTGCAAAAGATGCCCCACACCGGCCACAACAAGGCGGCAAGCCCTGCGTAGTACCACAGCAGGTGTTTGTCATGCGGGTGGGTTTGCTCGCGCTGCTGGATAAAGGCGAAGATGTTGTCCACCAAAAAAGCGGCGCCCAACATGCGTTGGGGTGTGCTCAAGTGGCGCAGTTTGGGTGCCATGGCCGCGCTGTAAATGGCCAAGCGCAGGTTGACTACCAAGCCCGACAACACCGCAACCCAGATCGACGCGGAGTTTTGCAAAAACTGCGCCACCACCGCTTGTGAAGAGCCGCCAAAGACCAAAGGCCCCATCGCCAACGCCGCAGGTGTGCCCATGCCGGCATTGACCGAAGCCACGCCGCAGACCACGGCAAAGGGCACGTAGGACGGTGACACCACCAGGATCATGCGGGTGCCCGCCCAAAAGGCGGCGCGGGCGGCAGGCTCGATAGGTGTCATGGTGGGATGCTAGCCGACGCGCGCGCTGATGTGGTGGCAACCTTGCGGCACCTAAGTTGTCATACAACACGCGGAAGAAGCGTGAATGCTTTGAAAAAACCCCAATTTGGGTATTTTAGTTGAGAATAGGAGTTTTTAATTAATTAAATATCAATTTATGATTGATAATTAATCTAATTTAAATGCAAATTAAATAGCATTAAATATAATATTTATTTGGCTCAAATATCAAAAAAATAAGCATGAATAATTAAAATTATTTATTTATAAATTCTAATTTATTCAATCTGCACCTTGCGCAAACGATCCCGGCTGTTGGAAAGGTGGGTGCGCATGGCGGCGCGGGCGGCGTCGGGGTCTTGGTTGCGGATCGCGTTGAAGATGCTCTCGTGCTCTGCGTGCACGCGTTGCAGGTAACTCAAACGGCCTTCGGGGGCGCTGTGCGGCGTGTCCAGGCGGGTGCGGGGGATGATGCGGGTGCCCAGGTAGTTCATCAGGTCTGCAAAATGGCGGTTGCCGGTGGCGCGGGCGACTTCCAGGTGGAAGTCAAAATCGCTCGGCACAGCATCTGAGTCACTGTGCAGCGCGATCTCAAAAGCCGTCAGCGCGTTCTGAATTGCTCCAATATTAGAAGCATTTCGTCTTTGTGCGGCAAGGCCTGCAGCCTCAGTCTCAAGGCTAATGCGCAGCTCAAGCACGGAAATCACGTCATTGATGGTGGCAAAGTTGTGCGCACTCAAGTGGAAGTTTCCCGCCGGTGGGTCGAGCACAAAAGTGCCGATGCCGTGGCGCGTTTCCACCAGGGCGGCCGCTTGCATTTTTGACAGCGCCTCGCGCACCACCGTGCGGCTGACATTGAAGCGCGTGCCGATGTCGGTCTCTGTGGGCAAACGGTCACCCGCTGTAAGGCCGCCGTTTTGGATCAGCGCGCCTAGACTGTGGGCAATTTCATCGACCCGGCCCTTGCCTGGCCGCGTGCGTGCGGGGCGCAGTACAGCGTCGACCGGACGTGATTTTTTTACGATGCTTGACTTCGAAATCATTGTGGCTACAATTCTAAGTCATCAGACAACTCCCGGCAAGCCACTCCTTACTCGACCCACGATGACGATTCCATCTCACCACCGAATTTTGCTCACTGGCGCGGCTGGCGGCCTGGGCAAGACGCTGCGCGGGCGGCTCAAATCCAATTGCGCCGTGTTGCGTTTGTCGGATCTGGCGGCAGTGGGGGACGCGCAGGCGGGTGAAGAAGTGATGGGTGCCGATCTGGCTGACGCCGCTGCGGTGAGCGCCATCGTTAAAGATGTCAACGCCATCGTGCATCTGGGGGGTGTCTCAGTCGAGGGGCCCTTCGCCCCGATTTTGCAGGCCAACATCGTCGGCGTGTACCACCTGTATGAGGCGGCGCGCCTGCACGGCGTGCAGCGCATCGTGTTCGCCAGCTCCAACCACGTCACCGGTTTTTACAAACAAAATGAGACCATCACACCGCAGCAGCCGCACCGGCCCGATGGTTATTACGGCATCTCGAAGGCGTTTGGCGAAGACCTGTCGCGCTTCTATTTCGACCGCTATGGCATCGAGACGGCGTGCTTGCGCATCGGCTCCAGTTTCCCTGAGCCGACCGACCGGCGCATGTTGGCCAGTTGGTTGAGTTACGATGACCTGCACCGGCTGATCACCGCCTGCCTGACCACGCCGGTGCTGGGGCACAGCGTGATCTATGGCATGTCAAACAATCAAGTCGTGTGGTGGGACAACGCCTCGGCCAAACATGTGGGTTACCAGCCGCAAGACAGCTCGGATTTGTTTCGCGATGCCATCTATGCCAAGACACCGGCACCTGACCTGGCCGACCCAGCGGTGCAATTTCAGGGCGGGGGCTTCGTCAAACGCGGGCCGTATGTGTAAATTTTGACGTGGATTTATATTTAGTTTTTTCAAGGAGACCTTCATGAGCTTTCGCAGAACCTTTATCGCCACGGCAACTTTAGCTGCCTTGGCGGCGCCTTTTGCCTTCAATGTGGCGGCGCAAACCGTGCTCAAGGCGGCTGATGTGCACCCGGTGGGTTATCCCAATGTGGTGGCCATGGAAAGTTTGGGCAAAAAACTCGAAGCCGCCACCAACGGCAAATACAAGCTGCAGATGTTTCCGGGCGGCGTGCTCGGCGGCGAGAAGGAGATGATCGAGCAAACCCAGGTGGGTGCCATCAATATTTTGCGTACTTCTCTGGGGCCTTTGGGTCCGGTGGTGCCGGATGTGAATGTGTTCAACATGCCCTTCGTGTTCCGCAACGAAGCGCACATGCGCGCCGTGATTGACGGCCCGATTGGCCAGGAGATTCTGGACAAGATCACCGCCAGCCCTTCAAAAATGGTAGCGCTGGGCTGGATGGATGGCGGCTCGCGCAGCCTCTACACCAAGAAGCCGGTCAAAACACCGGCTGACCTGAAGGGCATGAAAGTCCGCATGATGGGCAACCCGCTGTTTGTCGACACCATGAACGCGATGGGTGGCAATGGCATCGCCATGGGCTACGGTGAAGTCTTCAGCGCCTTGCAGACGGGCGTGTTGGACGGCGCCGAAAACAATCCACCGAGCATGTTCACCTCCAACCATTACAACGCTGGCACCAAGTACTACGCGCAGACCAACCACCTGATCATTCCGGAGATTTTTGTCATGTCCAAGCTGACCTGGGACAAGATGGGCAAAGACGAGCAGGCCCTGGTGCTGAAGTTTTCGCGTGAGGCGCAGATGGAGCAGCGCGCCCTGTGGGACAAAAGCGTGGCCGACTATTCGGGCAAATTGAAGGCAGCGGGGGTTGAGTTTGTCGCCGTCGACCAAAAGCCGTTTTACGACGCCACCGCTCCGGTGCGTGCCAAATACGGTGCAGCCTATGCCGAGCTGATCAAGCGGATCGAAGCTGTCAAATAAATCAAATTGCACGCCTCCTGACGCCCTTGCGTCGGGAGGCCCTGTGTTGTTGAACCCTTACTTGGATCATCATGCGCGATTCGATCTTGCGTGTCCTTGACGGCATTTACCTGGCCTGCATCTGGACAGCGGGTATTGCCATTTTCTTCATGAGTGTGATCATCCCCATCGGCGTGTTTGCGCGTTATGTGCTGGGCACGGGTGCGCAGTGGCCGGAGCCGATCGCCATCATGTTGATGGTCGTTTTCACTTTTATCGGCGCGGCGGCTGCCTATCGTGCGGGCGCCCACATTGCGGTGGCGATGTTGACCGAGCGTTTGCCGTCCCCTCTCAAACGGGCCTGCACCACGTTGGTTGATCTGGCGATGGTGGCAATCTGCGTATTTGGTGTGATTTACGGCACCAAGCTGGGGCTGGGCACCATGGGGCAGACACTGGCGGAGATCCCCTGGCTGCCGGTCGGCTTCACTTATTTGCCTTTGCCCTTTGGAGCCTTGTTGACGCTCATTTTCGTTGTGGAAAAGGTGACTCTGGGTTCCGCGCACCTGCGTGCCGTGGTTCGATATGACCACGGCTTGGAAGAGGCGCACGAGGCTGAACCGGCCTCAGCGGGAGCTTGACGATGGACACCTTTGTATTGCTGGGCAGCTTCCTGGTGCTGATGCTGGTGGGCATGCCGGTGGCTTATGCACTTGGGCTCGCGTCCTTGGTCGGAGCCTTGTGGATCGATTTGCCGCTGGACGCGGTGATGATCCAGATCGCCAGCGGTGTCAACAAGTTCTCCTTGCTGGCGATTCCTTTTTTCGTATTGGCCGGCGCGCTGATGGCCGAGGGCGGCATGTCGCGCCGACTGGTGGCGTTTGCCAGCGTGCTGGTGGGTTTTGTGCGCGGCGGCTTGTCGTTGGTCAACATTCTGGCGTCCACTTTTTTTGGCGGCATTTCAGGCTCGGCAGTGGCCGACACCGCATCCATCGGTTCCGTGCTGATCCCGGAGATGGAGCGCAAAGGCTACCCCCGTGATTTCTCTGCAGCGCTCACGGTGAGTGGTTCCATCCAGGCGATCTTGATTCCGCCCAGCCACAACATGGTGATCTACTCCATGGCGGCTGGCGGCTCGGTGTCGGTGGCGGCCTTGTTTTTAGCCGGGCTGTTGCCTGGCCTGCTGCTGGGGGCCATGTTGGCCGGATACTGCCTGTACGTGGCGCGCAAGAAAAACTTCCCCAAGGGTGATGTGATTCCGTTGAAGCAGGCGCTCAAAATCTGCGCCGAAGCCATGTGGGGTTTGATGACCATGGTGATCATCTTGGGCGGCATCATGTCCGGCGTGTTCACCGCCAACGAGTCCGCCTCCATCGCTGTGATCTGGGCGTTTTTCGTGACCATGTTCATTTACCGCGACTACAAATGGCGCGATCTGCCCAAGCTCTTGCATCGCACAGTGAAAACCGTCACCGTAGTGATGATCTTGATTGGATTTGCGGCGAGTTTTGGTTACGTCATGACGCTGATGCAAATCCCGCTGAAGATCACAACGATGTTCACCAGCCTGACCAACAACACCTACCTGATCCTGTTTTACATCAACATCATGTTGTTGATTTTGGGCACACTGATGGACATGGCGCCGCTGATCTTGATACTGACGCCGATCCTGCTGCCCGTAGTCAAGACGCTGGGTGTGGATCCGGTTCACTTCGGCATCATCATCATGGTGAATTTGGGCATTGGCCTGCTGACGCCGCCCGTGGGCTCTGTGCTGTTTGTCGGCAGCGCCGTCGGCAAATTGACCATTGAAGCGTTGGTCAAGGCGATGTACCCGTTTTTTGGCGTGTTGTTGGTGCTGCTGGCACTGGTGACTTACTGGCCCGCGCTGAGTTTGTGGCTGCCCCGCATGATGGGTGTTTGACGCCTGGGCCATCAGCGCTGGCCTGTTGTCCGTCCCCGTCACGGACTTCAAGCCCGCAAAAGTGGAACAATTGGCCGCTTCGGTTCAAACGCCCGGCCCACAATAGGTCTGCAAAATGGGCCCACCACGAATCTCAAGGAATTGCCATGACCCAGAAACACGATAACCTCATCAACGGCCAATGGGTCGCAGGCAGCGCCTACACGCCCAACATCAACCCGTCCAACACAGCCGATGTGATTGGTGACTACACGCAGGCCAGCGCCGCGCAACTGGACGAAGCCGTCGCTGCCGCCCGCGCCGCATTTGGGGCTTGGTCCACAGGCGGCATCCAGGCGCGCTCGGACGCGCTGGACAAAATCGGCAATGAAATCCTGGCACGGCGCGAGGAGTTGGGCACGCTGCTGTCGCGCGAAGAGGGAAAAACCAAACCCGAAGGCATTGGCGAAGCGGCGCGCGCGGGCTACATCTTCAAGTTTTTCGCTGGTGAATGCCTGCGCCTGGCCGGTGAGATGTTGCCCTCGGTGCGGCCCGGCATTGGCGTCGAAGTGACCCGAGAGCCGCTGGGTGTCGTGGGTTTGATCACGCCGTGGAATTTCCCCATCGCCATTCCCGCCTGGAAGATCGCACCGGCCCTGGCCTACGGCAACTGCGTGGTGCTCAAGCCCGCCGACCTGGTGCCCGGCTGCGCCTGGGCGCTGGCAGAGATCATTTCGCGCAGCGGCATTCCAGCGGGCGTGTTCAACCTGGTGATGGGACGCGGCAGTGTGATTGGTGACGCTTTTGTGAATCACGCCGGTGTGGACGCCATCAGCTTCACGGGCTCACAGCAAGTCGGGGGCCGCATCGCGCAGCAGTGTGCGGTGAATCTCAAAAAAGTGCAACTGGAGATGGGCGGCAAGAATCCGCAGGTGATTCTGGATGACGCGGTGCTGGCCCAGGCGGTTGAGCTGTCAGTGCAGAGTGCGTTTTTCTCGACCGGGCAGCGTTGCACTGCGTCCAGCCGCTTGATCGTGACGGACGGTATTTATCCCAAGTTTGTCGATGCCGTCAAAACGCGCATGGCGGCGCTGAAGGTGGGCGACGCCTTGGCGGCGGGCATCGACATTGGCCCGGTGTCGTCGCAATCCCAACTCGAGCAGGATTTGAGTTATGTGGAGATTGGCAAAGCGGAAGGCGCTACCCTGGTCGCAGGCGGCGAACGCCTGAAATTGTCCACGGACGGCTACTTCATGGCGCCTGCGCTCCTGACCGACACCACCTCCAGCATGCGCATCAACCGAGAAGAAGTCTTCGGCCCGGTGGCCAGCATCATCCGCGTCAAAGACTATGAAGCTGCACTCGCTGAGGCCAACAATACGAACTTTGGCCTGTCTGCCGGCATCGCCACCACCTCGCTCAAATACGCCACGCATTTCAAGCGCCATTCGCAGGCGGGCATGGTGATGGTGAACCTGCCCACGGCGGGGGTCGATTACCACGTACCTTTCGGTGGCCGCAAAGGCTCCAGTTTTGGCGCGCGGGAGCAGGGCCGCTACGCACAGGAGTTTTTCACCACCGTGAAAACTTCCTACACCTTGGCCTGATGCGGTGAGGCGTCTCATCTTGCGTCTCACTTCGGTATGATCGGTTGATGAGCGCAATTGAATGGTCTGAAGAGTTGGAACTGGGCTTGTCCTACATGGACGAGACCCATCGGGAATTTGTCAGCTTGCTCGGGGGCGTGGCTGACGCGCCCGACGGCCAACTCATGGCGGCCTGGCAGTCGGTCTTGGTGCATACCGAGGACCACTTTGGCCGCGAAGACCAGTGGATGCGCGACTCGGCTTTTCCCCCCGGCGACTGCCACACCACTGAGCACCAAGCCATCCTGCAAGTGATGCGAGAAGGTGGCCGTCGTGGCGCAGCAGGCAACCTGGCGATGGTGCGCCAACTGGCACGCGAGCTCGGTGTGTGGTTTGCGGGCCATGCGCAGAGCATGGACAACGCGCTGGCGCTTTTCCTCAAGGAAGTGCAATACAACGAAGCCACAGGGCACGTGGGCAAGCCCTATGTGCACCCGGTTGAACTGGGCAGCAATGCGCCGACCTGCGAGCCAATGTCGGATGCCGACATGCAGGCCGCCATACAAGCGGGCATTCGGGCGGCTGAGACTTCAGACGCCTGATTGGGTTCTGCGGCGGGTCAGCCTACAGACTCGGGTTGATGAGGTATTTTGTCCCCGTCGCGCGCTGGTTATAAACCGCAATCGCATCTTTCGAGAGCGCCTCGGCCAGCGAAATCTCTTTTGAGTAGCGGCTGGCAAATGTGGTTTTGAGTTCCGCCGCCACCCGTGCGCGCAACTGTGCATTTTTCTCAGCCGAGAGTTTGCTCAAAAACGGAAACACCAGCCAGCCGCCCATGCCCCAGGCCATGCCGAAGCTGCGGTTGAATTCGGTCGGGCTCATGTCCAGCCCGCCGTAGAGGTACACCTGCTTGTGGGTGGTGGAGCCATAGCGGCTGTATTCTTTGGCGGTGCGGCTCAGAGCGGCCTCCATGCACATCAAAATTTGGCCACCCAACTTGCCGCCACCGGCCGCGTCAAAAGCCAGCGTGGCGCCGGTGTCGACCAGGGCCTGCGTCAGGTCTTCCATGAAATTGGGTGACGACTGGTTGCACACCCATTTGGCGCCCATGCCGCGCAAGAGGGCCTCTTGCTCGGGCTTGCGCACGATATTGACAAGATCAATGCCGTCTTGTTGGCAAATCTTGAGCAACATCTGGCCCAGGTTCGAGGCTGCCGCCGTGTGCACGATGGCTTTGTGGTTCTCAAAACGCATGGTTTCGACAAAGCCCAGCGCCGTCAGCGGGTTGACGTAACACGAAGCGCCGTCGGCCGCCGAGGCATCCGCTGGCAGCACCAAACACTGGTTGGCTTTGGCCGTGCGGTACTGTGAATACATTGCCCCAGCGATCACCGCCACCTTTTTGCCGATCAAGGCCTGCGCTGCGGATGATGCGCCTGCCGCCACCACGGTGCCTGCGCCTTCGTTGCCCACAGGCAGCGATTGGCCCATGCGCCCGGCCATGGCTTTCATGGCGCGTTCGGGCACGGGCGCAGTGACCACGGGTGCAGCGGCGGTGCCTGAAAATTTGGCGGCAGGCATGTCGCCCGCGCCAAACAGCAGGCCGATGTCGGAAGGGTTGATCGGCGTGGCTTCAATGCGGATCACCACTTCGTCCGCCGCCGGGGCGGGTGTCTCGACGCTGGCCAGTGACAGCTCCAGCTCGCCGCTGGCTTTGATGAGCGAGCGAAGTTGCAGGCCGGTGAAGGTGGTTTGAGTCATGGTCTGAAAATAATTTGGTTTGGTGAAAGCTTGAGATGTCAACGCCGTCGCTGGTTTGGTGGATGGGAGCCGCTCATAATCCCATGAGCATACCGTGAATGACAATGGTGCGAACGACGCGCCCAAATTTGACCCGTTCCAAACCCCCCATCCCGAAATGCCCGCCCCCACGACGCAACGCATTCTCATATTGACTACGCTGGCCATGCTCGCGTTTGCGGCCAATTCGCTGCTGTGCCGACTGGCGCTCAAATTCACACCGATTGACGCCGCCACTTTCACGGCGATCCGGCTGCTCTCAGCCAGCATGGTTCTGATGATGTTGGTTTCCTGGCGTGGAGGTGCCGTCGCACCAATCGGGGCTGCTCAGCACGCAAACCTTCCACCCCCGGCGAGCTGGCGAAGCGAAGGCAATTGGCCCAGCGCCGCCGCGCTTTTTGTCTACGCCGCCGGATTTTCACTGGCCTACCTTGAACTCACTGCGGCGACTGGCGCACTGCTGCTGTTTGGCTCGGTGCAGGTCAGCATGATCGGCTACGGCATCTTCAAAGGCGAGCGGCTCTCACCCGTGCAAATGCTGGGCTTCTTGATGGCGCTGGCGGGTTTGGTGCTGATGCTGCTGCCCGGCCTGGCCGCGCCGCCCTTGAAAAACGCAGCCCTGATGGTCCTCGCGGGCGTGGCCTGGGGCATGTATTCGATTCGTGGCCGGGGCACCCAACACCCGATTGCCGCGACCACCGGCAACTTTGTCCGTACCCTGCCGTTCACCCTGGTCTTGAGCGCCGTCTGGCTCAGCCAGTTTTCATTCAGCATGGCAGGTGCTGCCTACGCGCTGGCGTCAGGGGCGCTCGCGAGCGGCTTGGGTTACGTCATCTGGTACCAGGTGCTGCCCGCGCTCAAAGCCACCCAAGCGGCTGCTGTGCAACTGAGCGTACCGGTGATCGCCGCGCTCGGCGGCGTCTTGTTCATTGGCGAAGCCCTGAGCCTGACCCTGGTGGCCGCCTCCGTGGCGGTGCTGGCGGGCATTGGCTTGGTGATTTGGGACCGGGGGCGTAGCTGATTTGATAGCATTTATATAGCGAAACAACCATATAATACGTGGCCTAAAGACCAATCAGAGTGCGAACAGTATTCTCGAAAGCGATTTTTAACGCAATCATACCCACAATGGGTATGACTTTATTGGGGCGGGCAGATGATTGAAAACCTGCCACGTCCTGAAGTTCAGGGTGTGGCGGTTAAAAATCGCAATTGGCGAAGCTCCTCAAGCCCTCATCAACCCCACACCTCCTGGGCCGTCTCAATCACCAGCCGCAGCTTGGCGCGTTGCGCTTCCACGGCGATGTCGTTGCCGTGCACGGTGCTGGCAAAACCGCATTGGGGGGAGAGGGCGAGTTGGTCCAGGGGAGCGTATTTGGCGGCTTCGTCGATGCGGCGTTTGAGGTCGTCTTTCTTCTCCAGCGCACCGAATTTGGTGGTCACCAGGCCCAGGACCACGGTTTTGCCTTTGGAGAGGTAACGCAGGGGTTTGAAGTCGCCGCTGCGGTCGTCGTCGTATTCCATGAAATAGGCGTCGATGTTCATCTCGGACAGCAGCGCCTCGGCCACGGGTTCGTAGTTGCCCGCCGCCGCGTGCGTGCTCTTGAAATTGCCGCGGCACAGGTGCATGGCCAGTGTCATGCCGGCCGGTTTTTGCGCGACCACCAGGTTGATGAACTTGGCGTAGCGGTGGGCCAATTCATTGGGGTCGTCGCCTCGGCCTTTGGCGGCTTCACGCATTTTGTCGTCGCACAGGTAGGCCAGGTTGGTGTCGTCCATCTGCACGTAGTTGCAACCTGCCGCTGAGAGGCTGCGCAACTCGTCGCCGTAGGCGCGGGCCACGTCTTCGTAAAACACGGGATCGAGCTCAGGGTAGGCGGTGCGGCTGATGCCGGCCCTACCGCCACGAAAGTGCAGCATGGTGGGCGAGGGGATGGTCACCTTGGGGGTGCGGCCCGCGCTTACTTGGGCTTTGAGGTATTGAAAATCCGCCAACTGGATTTGTTTGGCGTGCGTGACTTTGTCGACCACATGGATGGCCGGCGGCACCAGGTGTTCCACGCCGTTGGCGTCGCGTGACAGGGTCGCTTCGCCGACCTTCACGCCGCCCAACTGCTCCAGAAAATCGAGGTGAAAATAGGTGCGGCGGTACTCGCCGTCGGTGATGGATTTGAGGCCCACGTCTTCCTGGAACTTGACGATCTCGCTGATGGCTTTGTCCTCCACGACGCGCAGTTGCTCAGGCGTGATCTGCCCCTTGGCTTTTTGCTCACGCGCGTCCAAGAGGAATTTGGGGCGCAGGAAGCTGCCGACGTGGTCAAAGCGTGCGGGAATGTGACTCATGGGGACTCCTGAAAATTACGGGGTGGATCGAGGTCGAAGGAAAAAGCCTGAAAACAGCTTGGGCAACACGCATCTTAGACAAATTTAGGCACAAGCCGTGAATACAGAAATGGTCTTTTTCCAGTGAATCAACTCATATTTTACCATTTTTTCAAATTTATGTATACAATGAGTATTCAACGTTGACCTCCATCCCTTCCATTCATCATGACTACCTCCACCCGCAGCACAAGCGCCAGTTTCCCGCTCAACGCCTGGTACGCCGCCGCATATGACGTGGAAGTCGGCCGCAAACTGATGGCGCGCACGGTGTGCAATCAAAAGCTGGTCTTGTACCGCCAGCTCAATGGCCAGGTCGCCGTGCTGGAGGACGCCTGCTGGCACCGCTTGATGCCTTTGTCGCTCGGCGCGCTAGACGGCGACACCGTCCGTTGCGGTTACCACGGCCTGGAATACAACGCCCAGGGCCGCTGTACCCACATGCCCAGCCAGGAGACGCTCAATCCCTCGGCCTGCGTGCGCGCTTTCCCGGTGCTCGAAAAACACCGCTTTGTCTGGGTCTGGCCCGGCGACCCGGCCAAGGCGGACCCGGCCTTGGTGCCCGACATGCACTGGAACGACGACCCGGCCTGGACCGGCGACGGCAAGATGATCCGCGTGAAATGCGATTACCGCCTGGTCGTTGACAACCTGATGGATTTGACCCACGAGACCTATGTGCACGGCAGCTCGATTGGCCAGCGCGCCGTGGCCGAGGCGCCGTTTGTGGCCACCCATGGCGAACGTACGGCGACCGTCACGCGTTGGATGGAAAACATCGACGCGCCGCCGTTTTGGGCCGGGCAGATCGACCACGCGTTGGGCTACAAGGGCAAAGTGGACCGCTGGCAGATCATCAAGTTTGAAGCGCCCTGCACCGTGAACATTGACGTCGGCGTGGCCGAGACTGGCACGGGCGCCTTGCCACCTGCCGTGAACGGCGACGTGAACCAGGGCGACACGTCCAAAAGCCGGCGCAGCCGAGGCGTGAACGGCTTTGTGCTCAACACCATCACGCCGGAAACCGACCAGACTTGCCTGTATTTTTGGGCCTTCGCGCGTAACTACGCCCTGGGTGAACAACGCCTCACGCACGAGCTGCGCGAAGGCGTGGCGAATATTTTTCGTGAAGACGAACACGTGCTGGAGGCCCAGCAGCAGGCCATGAACGACCACCCCGATCACACCTTTTACAACCTTAACATCGACGCGGGCTCGATGTGGGCGCGGCGCTTGATCGATGGCTTGGTGACCAAAGAGGCAAAAAATGCCGTCTTTATTTCAATAAATAGTGTTAGATGATAAAAATTAGGTCATTATTAGTATTTATTTAGATAGCAATAAATTTATATTTTACGTGGCTTAGTGGTCAATTTTTATTAGGTAAACGGTGATAAATAATATTTTGTCAATTGATGCTTCTGCCTTGCCCTTGGCTGGGCAAGGAGACCGGCAGCGCGCGGACCAAAACGTTCAACAGAGCGCCCAGCAGAGCGTTCAACTCAAGGCACAGCTCAAGCTGCGGGAGATGATTTTGGCGGGCGAGTTGCAGGCCGGTGCGCGTATTGCCGAGTTGTCCATCGTCGAGAAACTCGGCTTCTCGCGCACGCCCATCCGCGCGGCGCTGATGCGCCTGGAGCAAGAGGGCCTGCTGGACGCCTTGCCCAACGGTGGTTATGCGGTGAAGACATTTTCAGAGCGCGAAGTCGGCGAAGCGATTGAGCTGCGCGGCACGCTGGAGGGCCTCTCGGCTCGTCTGGCGGCCGAGCGCGGCGCAGCTCCCATGGTGCTCAAGGAGGCGCGCGAGGCCTTGAGCGGCATCGACGCCATCCTGCGCCAAAACGCCCTGAACGACGAGGCTTTTGCCGTTTTTGTGCGCCTGAACGAACGCTTCCACACACTGCTGGCCGAATTGTCGGGCAGCCAGGTGATCGCCAAAGAAATCGAACGGGTGTGCGCCATGCCCTTCGCTTCGCCCTCAGGGTTTGTCGTGGTGCAGGCCAACAGCCCGGCGGCGCGCGACATGCTCATCGTGGCGCAAGACCAGCATTGGCAGGTGATCGACGCGATCGAGCGGCGCGAGGGCGCGCGCGCCGAGGCGCTCATGCGGGAGCACTCGCGCATCGCCCAGCGCAACCTGCGCGAAGCCGTGCGCGGGCCGCTGCTGGATAAGATGCCCGGTGTGCGCCTGATCCGAAAACGCTGAAGCAGAACCGACATGAAAAACCAGCAACTCTGGGTGGATGCGCGGGTTCACGCCATCCTCGATGTGACGCCTACGGTGCGCGAGTTCACCCTGCAAGCGCCGTCGGGCGCGCTGGCCTACGAGCCCGGCAGCCATTTGCAGGTGCAGATCATGGTGACGCCGTTGGGTGCACCCAGTGGCACTGGCCGTTTGCACACACGTTCGTATTCGCTCATCGGGCAGCCTGACGGTGCGTTTTACCGCATTGCCGTCAAACGCCTGGATGATGGCCGGGGCGGCTCCTTGGCCATGTGGCGTTTGCAAGTGGGCGAGCGCCTGCGCATCACCGAACCGCAAAACCACTTCGCGCTGGACCTGACGGCCCCCGCTTATTTGCTGCTGGCCGGTGGCATTGGCGTCACCCCCCTGGTGGGCATGGCACAGCGCCTGGCCAGCCGCTCGGCCAAGGTGCAGATGGTGCTGGGCGCGCGCTCAGATGACGAGTTGGCTTACTGCGGGTTGCTTCAAGAGGCGCTGGCTGGTGGCCTGGCAACCGCCGTGGCCACCCGCGGTGAGATGATCGACTTTGCCACCGAGATCGCCGCCTTGCCCGCTGGTGCGCAGGCCTACGTGTGCGGCCCGGCGCCCATGCTAGAAGCCGCGCGCCGGGCCTGGGTCGCCGCAGCGCGCCCCGCCGCCGATTTGCGGTACGAGACTTTCGGCAGCAGTGGCCGCTTTGCGCCGCAGGCGTTTCGCGTCAAGCTGCCACGGCACCATCTGGATTTTGAGGTGGCGGCGGATGTCGGCCTGCTCGACGCGCTGGAGCTCGAAGGTGTGCAAGCCCTGTACGACTGCCGTCGTGGAGAATGTGGCCTGTGCGCGATGGACGTGCTGGCGGTGAGCGGCGACATCGACCACCGTGACGTGTTTTTGAGCGATGCCGAAAAAGCCGGCAACAAACGCATTTGCGTCTGTGTGTCGCGCGTGGTGGGCGAGATTACGCTGGATTCGGCTTACCGGCCGGAGCCATGAATGCAGCACGGCAAAAAAAAGGCAAAACTGACCCATGTTGACGATTCTTTTTGACGGCATTGCCTATGGCATGTTGCTGTTTGTGCTGGCCGTCGGGCTGGCGGTGACGATGGGGCTGATGAATTTCATCAACCTCGCGCACGGCGCCTTTGCCATGGTCGGCGGGTACATCACGGTGCTGCTGATGCAAAAGGCGGGGGTGCCGTTTTTGCTTTGCCTGCCGCTGGCTTTTCTGGGCGCTGCCGTGTTGGGTGGCTTGGCCGAACGCACGCTGTACCGGCCGATGTACCGCAAGCCACACCTGGATCAGGTGTTGTTCTCCATCGGGCTGACCTTCATGGCGGTGGCGGCTATGGATTATTCGATGGGGTCATCCCAACAGATCATCCAGTTGCCCATTTGGCTCAAGGGCCGCACCGAGCTTGAAATATTCGGTGGGGGCGCCTGGATGCTGGGCATGGGGCACTACCGGCTCTTCATCATCGCCGTGTGTGCGGCGCTCACCATCGGCCTGCAATACGTGTTGGCCAAGACGCGTTTTGGCAGCCGCCTGCGCGCCTCGGTGGACGACCAGCGGGTGGCGGCGGGCCTGGGCATCAATGTCAATGTGGTTTTTCTCTCGACCTTCGCCATGGGTTCGGGCCTGGCCGGGCTGGGCGGCGCACTCGGGGCAGAGGTGCTGGGGCTAGACCCGACGTTCCCGCTGAAATTCATGATCTATTTCCTCATCGTCGTCGCCGTGGGCGGCACCTCCAGCATCACCGGGCCGCTGCTGGCGGCGCTGCTGCTGGGCATTGCCGATGTGGCAGGCAAGTATTACATTCCCAAATTGGGTGGTTTCATTGTGTACAGCTTGATGATTGCAATTTTGATCTGGAAACCGCAGGGCCTGTTTGTGCGCACGGGTGGCAAAGCATGATGGACTCCGTCAACCCGCCAGGCAGGGCACTGGCTGCGGCGGGCCGCTTCAAGGCGTGGGAGATGGCGCTGTGGCTGCTGGTCTTGGCCTCGCCCTGGCTCCTGTCAAAACACGCGCCGCTGATCAACGAGATTGCCATCGTGGCGCTGTTTGCGGTGTCGCTGGATCTGGTGCTGGGTTATACCGGCATCGTCTCGCTTGGGCATGCGGCGTTTTTCGGCATGGCCGCTTACGCTTCAGCGTTGTTTGCCAAACACATCAACCCAGATCCGCTTCTGGGCCTCGCAGTGGGTATTGCACTAGCTACTCTTTTAGGAGCAGTCTGCAGTTTGACGATCATTCGCGGCAGCGACCTCACCCGCCTGATGGTGACCTTGGGCATGGGTCTTATCCTGTACGAGCTGGCCAACAAACTCGACTGGCTCACCGGCGGCGCGGATGGCCTGCAAGGTGTGGTGATGGGCAAACTGCTGGGCCAATTTGAGTTCGACCTGGCCGGGCGCACGGCGGCCTGGTATTCACTCACGGTGCTGACGGTTCTTTTTGTGGTGCTGCGCCGCCTCGTGCATTCGCCCTTTGGTGCAACGCTCAAGGCGGTGCGGGACAACCGGCTGCGCGCGCAGTCGATTGGCATCCCGGTGACGCAACGTACGGCGGTGATCTACACCGTGGCGGCTGCCGTGGCGGGCGCGGCAGGTGCATTGCAGGCCCAGACCACGGGGTTCGCCTCGTTGGACGTTTTTGAGTTCATCCGCTCCGCCGACGTGATGTTGGTGCTGGTGATCGGCGGCACCGGCTGGTTGTACGGCGGCGTGGCCGGTGCGGTGGTGTTCAAGCTGCTGCAAGACGTGATCTCGGCCATCACGCCGCAGTACTGGACTTTCTGGATCGGCCTCTTTCTGGTGGTGTTGGCCCTGGTGGGGCGCGACAAGTTGATCCGCCCGTGGACCTGGTTTGGAAAACCTCGCCAGGCTGGCGAATCTCGGGAGGCCAAGCCATGACCGGCGCCAGCAAGGAAGATGCGCCAACAGTGTTGTCGACGCAAGGCCTGATCAAACGTTTCGGTGGCATCACCGCCACAGACAATGTCACGCTGAACTTGAAAAAGGGTGCGCGGCATGCGCTGATTGGCCCCAATGGCGCCGGTAAAACGACCCTGATCAACCTGCTCACGGGGGTGCTGGAGCCCTCAGCTGGCCGCATCACGCTCGAAGGCCAAGACATCACCCAATTGGCGCCGCATGAACGGGTCAAACGCGGCATGGTGCGCACGTTTCAGATCAATCAGCTATTTGACTCACTCACACCGCTCGAAACCCTGGCGCTCACCGTGTCGCAAAACCAGGGCCTGGGGGGCAAATGGTGGCAGGCGCTGGGGGTCAACAAAGCGGTGAATACGCGCTGCGAAGCCTTGTTGGCCCAGTTTCATTTGACCTCGGTTGCCCACCAGACTACGCGTGAACTGGCCTACGGCAAACGCCGATTGCTGGAAATCGCCATCGCCCTGGCCTGCGAGCCGCGCGTTTTGTTGCTGGATGAACCCGTGGCCGGAGTGCCTGCCGGTGAACGCGAGGAGCTTTTGCAAACCGTGGCCGCTTTGCCTGCCGATGTGTCAGTGCTGTTGATCGAGCATGATATGGACCTGGTGTTCAGTTTCGCCAACCGCATGACGGTGATGGTCAATGGCGCGGTGCTCACCGAAGGCACGCCTGAGGAGATCGCCACAGATGAACGCGTGAAAGCCGTTTACCTCGGCCATGGCGAAGGAGCGCATGCATGACGCGGCTGCTGCACATTGACAACTTGAGCGCCGGTTACGGCGAAGCCGTGGTGCTGCATGGCGTGAACCTGTCGCTGGACGAAGGTCAGACGCTGGCGCTCTTGGGGCGCAATGGCACTGGCAAGACCACTTTGATCAACACGCTGGCGGGTGCCACGCGGCAACACGGCGGCAGCATCAGCTTGGGCTCAAATGCAGGTGGCACAGTGGCCCTGCACACATTGCCCTCGCACGAGCGCGCTGCGGCAGGAATTGGCTGGGTGCCGCAAGAGCGCAATATTTTCAAATCGCTCACCGTGCATGAAAACCTGACCGCCGTGGCGCGCCCCGGGCGTGCTGGGCAGGCCAGCGCCTGGACACCTGAGCGCGTGTACGAGATGTTCCCGCGACTGGCAGAGCGCAAAGGCAACTTGGGCACACAACTCTCGGGTGGCGAGCAGCAAATGCTGGCGGTGGGCCGCGCCCTGGTGCTCAACCCGACTTTGCTGTTGCTGGACGAGCCGCTGGAGGGCCTGGCCCCCATCATCGTGCAGGAACTGCTCAAGGCGATCCGGCGCATCACGCGCGAAGAGGGCCTGAGCGCCATCATCGTCGAGCAGCATCCGCAGGCGATTTTGGCAATATCCGACGTTGCCGCCGTGCTGGACCGAGGCACCGTGGTGCACGCAGGCACGGCCCGCGGCTTGCAGGGCAATCCTGAGTTGCTGGATCGCTTGCTGGGAGTGGCACGGTAAACTTACTGTCGGTTTGGCAGATTTTCAATAGCTGTGCATCAAGTCGCTGCTTGGGCAATTCAAACCAGGTCTGTGCCTCGATTGATTGATTGACGAAGGTATTCAAATGAAGATCAACCACATTGTTCTTGGCCTGTCGGCTGCGCTGCTTGCCATGCAGATGGCATCGGCCCAGACTTTTCCCGCCAAGCCGATCAAAATCGTCGTGCCCTTTGGCGCTGGCGGCGTTGCCGACTTGACCGCACGCACGGTCGGCCAAAAGCTCAGCGAATCCCTGGGGCAGCCGGTAGTGATTGAGAACAAACCAGGCGCTGGCGGCGTGGTGGCTGGGGACACCGTGGCCAAGGCCGATCCCGACGGCCATACCCTTCTGCTGATGTCCAACGGCACGGCGGTCAGCGCGGACCTGTTCAAGTCATTGCCCTTTGACACGGTGCGCGATTTCGCGCCAGTGTCGATCCTGGGCACGTTTGACATTGCCATCATCACACCGGCGGATTCAAAATTCAAAACCCTCGGAGAGTTGCTGGCATTTGCCAAGGCCAACCCCGGCAAGCTCAACGTGGGCAGCATCAATATTGGCAGCACGCAAAACCTGACCGCCGAGCTGTTCAAGACCGCCTCGGGCGCGGATATGCAAATTGTTCCTTTCAATGGCACGCCAGCCGTGATTACCGCTTTGCGTGGCGGCCAGGTTGATGCGGCATTTGAAATCCTTGGCCCGGTGTTGCCGCAAATCACCGCCAAGGCCCTGCGCGCCCTGGCCGTCACCGGCGAGAAACGCGCTGCCGTGCTGCCCGATGTGCCCACCGCAAAAGAAAGCGGCTTGCCCGCCCTGGTGGCCTCTAGCTGGAACGCGCTGGCCGCGCCGGCCAAAACCCCCAAGGCCGTGATCGCCCGCCTGAACAAGGACATTGTGGCCGCGCTCAATTCACCGGAAGTCAAGAAGAAGTTGCACGACCTGAACGTCGAGGCGCACCCCAGCTCACCTGAGCAGGCGAGCGAGCTTCTGACGGGTGAAATCAAGCGCTGGGGCGACGTGATTGTGCGCGCCAAAATCGCCAAACAGTAGCCAAATGATGGCCACCCCGATCCCCATTGGAACTGGCTTTGACCTATGAACAAGCACATTGGATTGATCGGCTATGGCGAGGTCGGCAAGGTCTTTGCTGAGGGCCTCAAAACCAAGCCCGGCGTTGAATCGGTCGGTGCTTGGGATTTGAAATTTGCAAGCGCAGCGCCCCAAGGCAATGAACTCGCCCATGCGCAAGGCGCTGGCGTGGCGGCCTTCGCGTCGATGCAGGCGCTGTGCGCGCAAGCTGATTTTTTGGTCTCTGCCGTTACTGCTTCCAACACGTTTTCTGTGGCGCAGGAAGCAGCGCAATTTCTGCGCCCCGGCACCTTGTTTCTGGATTTGAATTCCGCCTCACCGGGTACCAAACAGTGTTGCGCAAAAGTGATTGAGTCTGCGGGCGGGCAGTATGTCGAAGCCGGCGTGATGACATCGATTCCACCCTACGGCATCAAGGTGCCTATGCTGCTGGGCGGCGCGCAGGCGGCAGCGCTGGCCGCGCGCTTTGCCGATTGGGGCATGGATGCCAAAGCTGTGTCTGACAAATTGGGGGTGGCCAGCGCCATCAAAATGTGCCGCAGCGTGATGATCAAGGGCCTGGAGGCGCTGGTGATTGAAAGCTATGCCACCGCGCGTTTTTACGGCGTCGAGGATCATGTGTTGCCGACTCTGGCTGAAACCTTTCCCAGCATTGATTGGGAAAAGCAGGGCGCGTATTTTTTCAGCCGGGTCGTGCAACATGGCAAACGCCGCGCCGAAGAAATGCGCGAAGCGGCCAATACCGTCAAAGAAGCCGGGTTTGAACCCCTGATGACTTCGGGCACAGCCGCCAAACAGCAGTGGGTGGCCGACCAGGCGGCGGCGGGCGTGTTCGCCCATCTGGCTAAAGATGCGCCCTGGCAAGGATATGCAGATCGGCTGCTGGCGCAATCAACTTCCTTGGCACCTACGTTATCGGCATCTTGCCGCACCAAGGCTTGAGCCGCGCTCGCACAACCAAGCAGATTCATGTCAACGCGTTTGACATGAACTGCGTGGGCCATATCCAGCAGGGTTTGTGGACCCACCCGCGCGACCAGTCCACGCGTTATTTGGAGCTGAGCTATTGGACCGACTACGCCCGCCGTTTGGAGGCAGGCCTGTTTGACGGCATCTTTTTCGCCGACGTGGTGGGCGTGTACGACGTATTGGGGGCCAGCCCAGACGCTGCGGTGCAGGGCGCGGTGCAGGTGCCGGTGAATGACCCGATGTTGCTGATCCCGGCGATGGCGGCGGCCACCCAGCACTTGGGTTTTGGCGTTACGGCTAATCTGAGTTACGAAGCGCCGTTTTTATTTGCCCGGCGCATGTCCACCCTGGATCATCTGACACGCGGGCGCATCGGCTGGAATATTGTCACCGGTTACCTGGACAGCGCCGCACGGGCCAACGGGCTGTCAGGCCAGATGGCCCACGACGACCGTTACGACCTGGCAGACGAATACATGTCTCTGGTCTACAAACTTTGGGAGGGCAGTTGGGAAGATGGCGCGGTGCTGGCGGACCGGCAACAGGGCATCTACGCCAACCCGGCGAAGGTGCACCGTGTGCAGCATCAGGGTCCGCAGTACCAACTCCAGGCCATGCATCTGAGCGAGCCCTCGCCGCAGCGTACGCCGGTGCTGTACCAGGCGGGCTCTTCACCTCGAGGCAGCCAATTTGCCGCGACACATGCCGAGTGTGTGTTCGTGAACGGCCAAAGCCAAGCGGGCGTGCAGGCGATTGTTCAGAACCTGCGCGCGAAGGCCATGGCTTTGGGCCGTGCAGCGGGGGACATCAAGGTGTTTCTGGGCGCGACCATCGTCACCGGGCGAACGGACAAAGAAGCGAAGGAGAAGTTTGCCGATTACCAACACTACGCCAGCTCGGAGGCCGCGCTGGTGCATGCGGCCGCATCGATGGGCATCGACTTTTCAAAATACGACATTGACGAGCCGATTGATGCCGCTAAAAGCCAGGCCATTGTCTCCAATGTCGCTGCGATGACGCGCAGCAGTGGCCCGGCTTGGACACGACGCAAACTGCTGGAACAGATCGTGATGGGGAGCAGGCAGGCCCCGTGGGTGGGGTCTGCCGAGACCGTCGCCGAAACCATGATCGCCTGGAGCGAGCAGGCCGGTGTGGACGGCTTCAACCTGGCGCGCACCGTGGTGCCTGAGTGTTTTGACGACTTCATCGCGCTGGTGGTGCCGCAGCTGCAAGAGCGCGGGGCCTACAAAACCGCTTATGCGTCGGGTGAAGGCGCAGGCAGCTTGCGCGGCAAACTTTTTGGCCGCCATCGCTTGCCCGCCAGTCACACCGCAGCGCAATACAGGTTGCCGTGACGGGCCCCGCCACTCTGGATCTGGCCAGCCGCCGCGTGCTGTTTTTGTGCCTCGATTTTGATCGACTCAAAGCGCAAATGCGGGGCGCAGACTTTGCAGCTGAACAGATGTTTGACCCTAGGGGTGGCGACTCACGCGACCCGCTGCGCGCTGCCTCGGCGACGCGTTTGCGCGACGACATCTCGACAGACGAGATCACGCCGGTTGCCATCCTCTCCCATTTCGATGGCCGGTTGGCGCGTTACCCCTACACCGGTTTGACGGTGCAGGGCCAGTTGCCGATCCGCGTCGATGGCGTGCGCCAGGGCGGTTTTGCCGTCACGGTGGCAGGCCAGCGGTATGGCAAAGGCTCCTCCCGTGAACACAGCCCGGTGGCCGAAAAGTTGGCCGGTATCCGGCTGGTGATTGCGCAGAGTTTTGAGCGCATTTACCGCCAAAACGCCGACAACATCGGGCTTTTCACCGCCACCGATCTTGGCTTGGTGGCGCGCATCCAGCGCGGTGAACCCATCAGCATCGACGAGCTGGTGCGAGACCGCGAGCCGCTGGCCGCCGCCATTTTGCGCTGCGGCGGGCTGCTGGCGTTTGGCCAGCAGCACCTGGCGCACATGCAGGGCGCGCAACGATTCGAACCAACACCTGGGTCAAAGCCGCAAACCCTGTTCGAGAAGATCATCGCACGCCACACGCTGGCGACGTCAATGACGGAAAATGCCGCGGCGACGGCACCCCTGCCCGGCAGCGGCATCTTCGTGCAGGCGCATTGGCGCTTCATCCACGAGTACTACACGGGCATGTGCGCGCACATGTTGCAGGCCACTTTCGGCACAGCGTCTGAACGGCTCGATCTGGTGGAGCCGGACAGCATCGTCGTGTTTGAAGACCATAGTTCGTATGTGGAACAAAGCCCGGCGCATCTCAAAAACGGCTTGGTGCCAAACATGCACGCCATGCGCCAGGCCCAGCGCGATTTTGTCGACCAACATGGCCTGCGGTTTCACCGCACTTTGACCGACGACGAGGCGCGGGAAGACGACGGCAGCAACACCGCTGGCATTTCCCATGCGATGATGATCGAACACTACGCGCTGCCGGGCCAAATCGTCGTCGGCACCGATTCGCACACGCCGCACAGCGGCGCGCTCGGTTGCGTAGCCTTCGGCGTAGGTACGACCGACATGGCCAACGCCTTCATGACGGGCGCGGTGCGCCTGACCCTGCCCGAGTCGCTGCGCATTGAATTGCAAGGTGAATTGCCAGCGGGCATCACCGCCAAAGACGTGGTGCTGCACCTGTTGGCCCTGCCCAAAATCAAGGCTGGTCTGGGCGTGGGCAAGGTGTTTGAGTTCTGCGGCCAGGTGGTGGCGGCGATGGGCATCGACGAACGCGCCACGCTGACCAACATGACGGCCGAGCTGGGCGGCCTGACCGGCATCGTCGCCCCCGATGCGCAAACGCTCGCATTTTTGCACCAGCGCCGGGACGTCGAATTCAGCATCGAGCCGTGGATGCACAGTGACTTGGGCGCCACTTACGCCGACGTCATCCCTGTCGATTGCTCCGCGCTTTCACCTCTGGTGGCCGCCCCCGGCGACCCCGGCAACGGCATGCCCTTAAGCGCGCTCAATGCGCCCGTGAGGATCGACATCGCCTATGGCGGCTCCTGTACGGCGGGCAAACGCGAAGACTTTGACCGCTACCACGCCGTGCTTCAATGGGCCGTGGCCAACGGGGTGCTGCTACCCGCCCACGTCAAGCTCTACCTGCAATACGGCACCACCGCTGTGCGCGACTACTGCGTGCAACGCGGTTACGACAAAACCTTTGCGGCGGTCGGTGCGCAGATTTTGCAGCCCTCGTGCGGCGCCTGCGCCAACTGCGGGCCGGGCGCGTCCACCGAAGCGCGGCAGGTGACCGTGAGTGCCATCAACCGCAACTTCCCCGGCCGCAGCGGCCCTGGCCAGGTCTGGCTGGCCAGCCCGCCCACCGTGATGGCCAGCGCGCTGGCGGGGGAGTTGATGTCGTTCGAGGACCTGATGAAACGGTATCAATCAACTTGATGTTTGCGATTTGATTGCTATTAATAATATAGCAATAAAAGTCCATTTCACGAGACTTGGCGGCATATTTTTCTTAAATTTTCGATGGATTTGATTTTTTTCGGCAAAAAGTTAACATGAGTATTAATTTGTGTTGAATTTGGGTGACGTTGCCGCCCCCCTTTCGCGACCCACCACCTGGCTGCCGAAACTTCCTGACGAAATCCTGATGCGCCCGGTGCTACGCTGGCACCATGGAACAGACTGAATCACCACGGCAAACCGCCGCCGCTTCCGCGCCGCTGCGGGAGGGGCGCGGATGGGCCGTTGTCGCGCTCCTGCTGGCCTTGGCGACCGGGGTCTGCTTTGCGCTTGAATCGCACATCTCCATCACCAGCCAGGCCATGTTGTACGTGCTGGCGGTGGTGATCGCCGCTTACCGGCTTGAATGGCAGCAATCCGTGACTTGTGCCGTCGGCGCCGTGACCGCGTTGAACTTTTTCTTTGTGCCGCCGCGTTGGACTTTTGAAGTTGAAAGCCGGGAGCATCTGATTGCACTGGCCAGCATGTTGGCTGTCGCCCTGGTGATCAGCCGCCTGGCCGCGCGTCTGCGCCAGGAGTTGCGCCATGCCAACCAGAGTGAGAAGCGCGCGCGCCAGCTTCAGGCGCTCGCCTCCAGCCTGGCCAATGCCCATGCGGTGGACGAGGTGGTGGCGCTGGGTCAATCGGCGCTGGACGCCGGATTTGCCGGTCCCAACCATTTGTTGCTGATGGCTCCCGCCCAAACCGAAGAGGAGATTCCTGAAGGGGAGATTCCAGGCAGCGAAAACCTGGGCCAGACGGTGCGGGATGGCCTGCGCTGCAGTGTGCAAGAAGCAGCGGTGCTCGGGCCGGACACCGGGCGCTGGCCGGGCCTGAACGCCTGGTACCTGCCGCTCGGCGGCAAGGGGCGCACGCTGGGCGCAGCCTGTGTGCAGCCTGCGCTGGCGACGGATGAGTCCGGGCGCGAGCACGCGCAGGCCCTGTGTGACCTGGTGGCACAAAGCCTGTGGCGCATGCGCCTCTCATCCGTGGCTCTGGCGGCGAAGTCTGAATTGCAGCGCCAGCAAGTGCAAACCACCTTTCTGGCGGCGGTGTCGCACGATTTGCGCACACCGCTGGCGGCGATTGTGGGCGCAGCCTCCGCCTTGCAGACCCAGGCCAGCAAGCTGGACGGCGCCGAACAACAACGTCTGTTGGCCAGCATCGCAGGCGAAGCCTCCTACCTGTCAACGCTGACAGAAAACACCCTGCAACTGCTGCAGCTCAATACGGCCGAACAGAGCTTCAAGCGCGATTGGGAATCGATGGAAGAGATCGTCGGCGCTGTGCTGGCGCGTCTGCGCCAGCGCGATCCCAAGCGGCGCATCAAATCGAAAATCGTGCCGGGGCTGCCGCTCCTGTGGGCCAACCCGGTGTTGATCGCGCAACTGGTGAGCAACTTGCTGGACAACGCGCTCAAATACAGCGAGAGCGATATTGAGTTGGCGGTGGGCGCCGCCAACGGCCGCCTGCAGGTGTCGGTCAAAGACCGGGGCCCTGGCATTGACCCGGCGGTGCAAAAAATGCTGTTTCAACCCTACCGGCACAGCGACCAGGCCGGCCCGCACGGCGCCGGGCTCGGCCTGGCCCTGTGCCACGCCATTGCGGCAGCGCACGGCGGCGGCCTGGCGTTCAGGCCGCGCCAAAATGGCGGCAGCTGCTTTGTTGTCAGCTTTCCGGTGGCGCCGCAGCCGACCCACGGTGACGCCGGGGGAGAAGCTGCGGCAGACGCGGATGGAGGCGCCCCATGAGTCTGCGCGTGCTGGTGGTGGAAGACCACAGCGACATCCGGGCGCTGATCCAGTCGTCCCTGTCCGTCGAGGGTTACGAGGTGCAAACGGCGGTGTCTTTGAGCGAAGCGCGCGCCCTGATGCAACACAGCCCGCCGGACGTGGTGGTGCTGGACCAGGGCCTGCCGGACGGCGACGGCAGGGAACTGGTGCAGGAGGTGCGCAGACACCGGTCTACGCCCATCATCATCGTCTCGGCGCGCCACCAGGAGGCGCAGAAAATCGAATTGCTCGATGCCGGGGCCGACGACTACCTGGCCAAGCCCTTCAGCGTGGCGGAGCTGCTGGCGCGCATCCGCGTCGCCTTGCGCCATCGCGGCACCAGCCTGGCGGCGGCCTCACACGGCACGAGCTGGATGACCTCTGCGTTGATCTGGCCACGCGCGTCGTGTCGCGCAACGGCCAGGTGTTGCACCTCACGCCCACCGAGTTCAACTTGCTGGCGCGCCTGGTCAGGAGCGCCGGCCGCGTGGTGACGCACCGGCAATTGCTCACCGACGTGTGGGGCGCGGAATTCACCTCACACACCCACTACCTGCGCCTGTACATGGCGCAACTGCGCGCCAAGATCGAGCAAGATCCGGCGGAGCCGCGCCACCTGCTGACTGAAACCGGTGTGGGTTACCGCCTGGCCGACACCTGATTCCACGTCTCAATCGCCGCTG
>JANLYO010000090.1:0-23363 GCA_031365665.1 Rhodoferax sp.
GCGCGTACCACATCCTGCATGGCGTGGATCTGGTGGTGCCCAAGGGGCAACTCACCATGCTGCTGGGCCGCAACGGAGCGGGTAAAACCACCACGCTGCGCACCGTCATGGGCTTGTGGCGTGCGTCAAAAGGGCGGGTGCAATTCGCGGGCAAAGACATTGCCGCCGCCCAAACGCCCGACATTGCCAGCCTGGGCATTGCCTACGTGCCTGAAAACATGGGCATTTTTTCCGATCTCACGGTGAAGGAAAACATGCTCTTGGCCGCGCAAAAAGCCAAACGTGCCAGCCAAATGGACGAAGCAAGGCTACAGTGGATTTTCAAGCTGTTTCCGGCTGTTGAAAAATTCTGGAACCATCCGGCGGGCAAACTCTCGGGCGGGCAAAAACAGATGTTGGCGGTGGCCCGCGCCATCGTCGAACCACGCGAACTGCTGATCGTCGATGAGCCGAGCAAGGGCCTCGCACCGGCCATCATCAACAACATGATCGACGCCTTTGCGCAATTGAAAGTCTCGGGCACCACGCTGCTGCTGGTGGAGCAAAACATCAATTTCGCCAAACGCCTGGGCGACACGGTGGCGGTGATGGACAACGGGCGTGTGGTGCATGCGGGTTCGATGCAGGCGCTGGCAGATGACGAAGCGTTGCAACAGTCCTTGTTGGGGTTGGCGATATGAAGGCGCTTGATCTGGATTGGAAGCCGCTGGCCCTGGTGCCTGTGCTGGCACTGGTGGTGATGCCTTTCATCGGGTCCGCATCCACTTGGCTGACGCTCACGGTGGCGGGGCTGGCCATGGGCATGATCGTTTTCATCATCGCCTCCGGGCTCACGCTGGTGTTTGGCCTGATGGACGTGCTGAACTTCGGCCACGGCGTCTTCATCGCACTGGGCGCTTACGTGGCCGCCAGTGTTCTGGGCACGATGGGCGACTGGACGGGCTCGGGCAATCTCTGGCTCAACCTCATGGCCGTATTGCCCGCCATGTTGGTGGCGATGCTGGTCGCAGGCGCGGTCGGGCTGGCATTTGAGCGTTTCATCGTGCGCCCGGTGTACGGCCAGCACCTCAAACAAATCTTGATCACCATGGGCGGCATGATCATTGGTGAAGAACTCATCAAAGTGGTCTGGGGCCCGGTGCAGATTCCGCTGCCGCTTCCTGAAGGCATGCGCGGCGCGCTGCACGTGGGTGATGCGGTGCTGGAGAAATACCGCCTGATCGCCGTGGTGGTGGGCATCGTGGTGTTCGCCTTGCTGGCCTGGACGCTCAACCGCACCAAGATCGGCTTGCTGATCCGCGCTGGCGTGCAAAACGGTGAAATGGTGGAGGCCCTGGGCTACCGCATCCGCCGCCTGTTCATCGCGGTGTTCGTGGCGGGCAGTGCGCTGGCCGGCCTGGGCGGCGTGATGTGGGGCCTGTTCCAGCAAAACCTGGTGCCGCAGATGGGTGGCCAGGTGAACATCCTGATCTTCATCGTCATCATCATTGGCGGCTTGGGTTCCACCGGTGGCGCCTTGATCGGTGCGCTGCTGGTCGGCCTGATGGTGAACTACACCGGTTTTCTGTTACCCAAAGCCGCTTTGTTTTCCAATATTGCGCTGATGGTGGCGATCTTGTTGTGGCGGCCCCAAGGTGTTTACCCGGTGGCCAACAGATAACATGCGCCCCCACGCCCATCACTTCGTGTATTCGCTGCCCCCCGAGGGGGCGGGCCTCTCTTGGGGCGGCCCGGCGGGAGTCTGGCCAGTATGCTGACCCGCATCCTTTCCAACGATTTGCCCAGAAGCCGCGTTTTGGCCATTGTCCTGGGCTTGCTGTTGGTCGCGCTGGCCTTTGCGCCGTTTTTGTTTTCGGGCGTCAAGGCGCTTGATGTCGCCGCGAAAATTTTGATCTTCGTGGTGCTGGTGGCGAGTTTTGACCTGTTGCTGGGCTTTACCGGCATTGTCAGTTTTGCCCACACCATGTTTTTTGGCATCGGCGCCTATGGCATTGCGATTGCGACTACGCGCCTGGGGGCAACCTGGCTGGCCATCGCCGTGGGGCTTGGCGCATCCCTGGCCTTGTCGTTTTTGCTGTCGCTCGCGGTCGGCCTGTTTTCACTGCGGGTGCGGGCGATTTTTTTCGCCATGATCACGCTGGCGGTGGCCTCGGCCTTCCAGACCCTGGCCTCGCAGTTGTCAGATTTGACGGGTGGTGAAGACGGCCTGACCTTCAAACTGCCCGAGATCATTTCACCGGGTTTCGAGTTGTCAGAAACACCGTTTTTTGGTGCCAACCTGGACGGCAAACTGCTGTGTTACTACCTGCTGTTTTTCACCGCGCTGGTGCTTTTCCTGGCCTTGCTGCGCATCGTCAATTCGCCCTTCGGCCGCGTGTTGCAGGCGATACGCGAGAACGAGTTCCGCGCCGAGGCGATTGGCTACAAGGTGGTCTTGTACCGCACTACCTCCAGCGTGTTGTCGGCGCTGTTTGCCTGCATGGCCGGGGCGATGTTGGCGCTTTGGCTGCGTTACAACGGGCCGGACACTTCGCTGTCGTTCGAGATCATGATGGACGTGTTGCTGATCGTCGTGATCGGCGGCATGGGCACTGTGTACGGCGCGGCGATTGGCGCAGCGCTGTTCCTGTTTGCGCAAAGCTACTTGCAAGATTTGCTCCGGCTGGCCAGCGAAGCGGCGGCGGGCCTGCCCTGGCTGGCGGCCTTGTTGTCGCCTGACCGCTGGCTGCTGTGGCTCGGGCTGTTGTTTGTGCTCTCGGTATATTACTTTCCAACCGGCGTGGTGGGCAAACTTCGCACCAGCGCCTACTTGAAGAAAAACGCCAGGGCTTCGCCCCACTGAGCGGCATTCAACATGGTGCCTTCTTCCCGCTACCTGAGCTGCGCTGGCCGTGAAATTCATTTCACCGAGTGGGGTGCTGCGCACAACCCGGTGGTGATCGCCTGGCATGGTTTGGCGCGCACTGGGCGCGACATGGACGAGTTGGCTGCGCATATGAGCCAGCTTGGGTACCGCGTGATTTGCCCGGACACCATTGGCCGCGGCTTGAGCCAGTGGAGCCCCGATCCTGCCGCTGAATATTGCCTGGCGTTTTATGCCCGCATCGTCGCGGATTTAATCGCGCAGCTAGGCATCGAGAAAGCCCATTGGGTTGGCACCTCGATGGGTGGCGCGCTCGGCTTGGTGTGTGCATCAGGTCTTTTTCAGCCTCAACTGAAAAACGTCATCCAAAGCCTGAGCTTGAACGATACCGCACCTCAGGTGGCAGACGCCGCGATCGCCCGCATCCGCGCCTATGCAGGCAACCCGCCCGCATTTGCGACCGTGCGGGAGCTGGAGGCCTTCTTCCGGCAGGTTTACCAGCCCTATGGTTTCCTCACAGACGGGCAGTGGCGGCGCTTGACGGAAACCTCCACGCGCCGCCTGCCCGACGGCCGCGTCACACCGCACTACGACCCGGCCATGGTGCAGCAGTTTGTCAACTACCCCGATGACTATTTGATCTGGAACCACTACGACGCGCTGGCCATCCCCGTTCTGTGCCTGCGCGGCGAACACTCAGATTTGGTGCGGCGCGAGACCACGGTCGAGATGTTGCAGCGTGGCCCCGGCGCCAGGGGCCTGGTCAAAGTGGTCGAAATCGCTGGTTGCGGCCACGCCCCCGCGCTCAATGTGCCGGATCAATTGCTGCAGCTTGCCGGCTTTATCGCGGGCGTCTGACCGGGTGGCGGTGGCGATCACCACAGCGGCTGGGAACGTGGCCTCATCGATTTTTGAGTTTGACTGAAGTCTATGGTGACTATAAAAATAATAGCAAACTATCAATATAATACGTGGCTCAATGCTGAATTTCATTCTCTGGTTCGGTTTTTGCCTGCTTTTTCCAAACATAATTAACATGCATGTTAATTTGAAAACACCTTCCACAAAGTATCCATAAGCCGTGCACAAATTTTTTGCCAAAGCGCCAAATCCGTCCGGATGGCACCGTTAGTTTGCCAACCCTGGCGCTGTTACAAAATCGGCCTCCATTACACTTTAAAGATCCGCCATCGTGGCCGCGCGCCACCTGCCAAATTGAACCCGAACCTTCGTGCTGAATGACCGCTCCTCGAAAAAACCGCCTTTCGCTTCGCCAGGTATTGACCATCCCCTATGTCGTCCTGGTGCTGGTTTTGGCCATCACCATCGGCGCTTTGTCCTATGGCGCTGGCAGCAAAGCGGTTGACAAAGTCTCAGAGCACCTGCTGCTCGAAACCGTGGGCCGCATCGGTCAGGCCGTCGACCGGCACATTGTGGGTTCTGGCGCCGTGCTGGAGGCGGCCTTCCCCGACGGGATGGCGGCGCCCGCATCCATCGAAGACGAGCTTGAGGCGCTGCGCACGCGGTTCTGGATTGCCACGTCGCTCCACCTGGATCCGAACAATTACGTCTATTACGGCAACCGCTTGGGGCAGGGCATTGGCTTGTACCGCCATTCGCGCAAAGATGGCGAACTGCGCGTCAAACTCAAAGCCGACGAGAACCGCGATTTCTACCGCTTCAGCGGCATCAATGGCAAGCTCGATACCCACACACGCGAGGCGAAACTGTTTGATCCGCGCACCCGGCCTTGGTACAAAGCCGGGGCCTCAGAGGAGGTGCACACCTGGACCTCCGTCTATATCGACTTTGTCACCGAAGACCTTGTGGCCACGCGCGCACGGCGCGTCACCGGCAAAAAAGGCGAGTTTGAAGGTGTGGTCGCCACCGATGTGTCGCTGCGGGGCCTCAACGACTTCGTCAAACGGCTCGATGTCTCGCCCAACGGCCTTGCCTTCATCGTCGAGCCCAATGGCGACCTGATCGCCTCCAGCGCCTCCGCCAACGTCAAGACCGTGGCAGACGGCAGCAAACAGCGCATTTCCGCAGAGCAAAGCGGCAATCCGATGATTGCGGCAATCTACCGTGAAATCCAGCTTCGCGCCACGCCGCCCAGCGGTAAAAGCACGTCGGAGACCTTCAAGTTCACCTCGGCTGATGGCCGCACGATCCACGCCGCGTTTGACCGCCTGAAAGACGACGCCGGCTTGCAATGGATCACCGTTGTGGCGATGCCGCGCAGTGATTTCATGGCGGGTGTGACTGACAATGTCTTGCGCACGGCGGTGTTGGCGGCGCTGGCCGCGCTGGCGACGATCCTGATCGGATTTCGCATCCTGAACCTGCTGGTCGGTGATTTGAGGCTGCTGAGCGAAGCGGCCAAACGCGTCGGCGAAGGGCAGCTCAATTGGCCGTTGGACAGCAAAAAACCGGGTGAAATCGGCGAGCTGGCCCGCAGTTTCGCCACCATGCAACAGCGCCTGCAAACCGATGATTTGACCCAATTGGCGAACCGGGAGGCCTTCATGCTGCGCCTGCGGGACAAAGTCAACCAGGCTGAAGGCGTGGCGTCGCCGGAGCGGTTTGCCGTTTTGTTCGTGGATTTGAACCATTTCAAATACATCAATGACCACTACGGCCACAGCATCGGCGACCGGGTCTTGATCGAAATCGGCTCGCGCCTGCGCGGCAAGGTGCGGGCGCAGGACATGGTGGCACGCCTCTCGGGCGATGAGTTTGCGGTGTTGCTGGACGTGATTGGTGACCGCGAAAGCCTGGAGCGCGTGCGCCATCAAATCCAGAAGGCTTTGAAGGAGCCGCTGGTGGCGCTGGGGCGCGAGTCACTGGACGCTGTAGATTTTGGCGGCTCGGTTGGCGAAGCGCTTTTCCCGGACGATGGCCGCGATGCCGACGCCCTGTTGCGCAAAGCGGACCGCCGGATGTACGGGCAAAAGTTTGCAGCGCGCCCGCTTGCGTCTGTGACGCCGCTGCGGCGAAATTCAGATTCGCACTTTTAGAGCGTGGCGCTCAAACAGAGCTACCGCCAGCCCGACAGATGCCGCTGGCTGATGTCGCACAAAGCGTTGATCCAGGCGTCTGAATCGTTGAGGCAGGGGATGTAGTGGAATTCGCGCCCCCCCGCGTGCAGGAATGCCTCGCGGCCCTCCATGTTGATTTCTTCCAGCGTCTCCAGGCCATCGCAATTGAAGCCAGGGCAAATCACATCCACCCGCCCCGTGCCGGCCTTGGCTAACGCGATCAAACTCGGCTCGGTGTAGGGTTCCAGCCATTTCGCACGGCCCAGGCGTGATTGAAACGTGAGTTTGAACTGCGCTTGGGTCAAACCCAGCGACTCCGCCAGGAGGCGTGCCGTGGTTTGGCACTCGCTCAAATACGGGTCGCCCAGCTGGATGCAGCGCTCTGGAATGCCGTGAAAACTCATCACCAGTTGGTCGGATTTGCCGTGATCCAGCCAATGTTTGCGCACGCTCGCGGCCAGGGCTTTGATGTAGCCCGCATCATCGTGGTAACTGTTGACGAAGCGCAACTCAGGAATCCGCCGGGTTTGCAGGCCCCAGGCGTAGACCGCGTCAAACAAGCTGGCCGTGGTGGTGGCGGAATACTGCGGGTAGGCGGGCAAGATCAGCACCTTGTCCACGCCTTGCCGTTTCAAGGCATCGAGCTGCGACGGGATCGATGTGCTGCAGTAACGCATCGCGTGGACCACCTTGACCATCTGTCCGCGCTGCGCCAAAAACCCCTGCATCAGAGAGGCCTGTTTTACCGTCCAGTACTTGAGCGGCGAACCTTCAGGCCGCCAGATGCTGGCATATTTCGCCGCTGACTTGGCCGGACGCACGCGCAGGATGATGCCGTGAAGGATCAGCCACCAGAGCAATTTCGGGATTTCGACGACGCGGTGGTCGCCCAAAAACGCCGCCAAAAATCGCCGTACCGCTGCGGGCGTGGGTGCATCGGGCGTGCCCAGGTTGCAAAACAGGACAGCGGTCTTTTGAGCAGGGCCTGGACTCTGTGCGGCTGGGGAGCCGAAGGGGGGTTCTTTGGCGAACGGTGACAATTTGAAAAAGGGCATGCGTTATTCTCCCGTATCTTTTCCTGCATGTTTGAGATGATGTATTCCGCCACCCGGTTTTTTGAATGATTGACGTAGCCAAAATCAAAGCCATCTCGATAGATCTGGATGACACCCTGTGGCCGATCTGGCCCTGCATTGAACGCGCAGAAGACGCGTTGGCCGCTTGGCTGCGTGAACACGCTGCTGCGACAGCGAGTTTGTTTGCCGATCTGGATGCGCGCCTGCGCCTGCGCGGTCAGGTGGTCCGCAGCCGGCCTGATTTGGGCCACAACATGAGCGCTTTGCGTCTCGAAGTGATTCGCGAGGCGCTGAAAAAGTGCGGCGATGACAGCGCGTTGGCAGAACCGGCTTTTGATGTGTTTTTTGACGCACGTATGAAGGTGGACTTGTTTGACGATGTGTTGCCCAGTCTGAATTACCTGGCTACGCGTTATCCGGTGGTTGCACTTTCCAACGGCAACGCAGATGTCCACCGTGTCGGTATCGGCGAATTTTTCCATGCCAGTGTCAGTGCGCATGAATTTGGAGTGGGCAAACCAGATCCCAAAATATTCCGCGCTGCGGCAGAAGCTGCGGGATGTGCGGCACCTGAAGTGCTGCACATTGGCGATGACGCGGCGCTGGACGTGATGGGCGCGCTGGCGGTGGGTATGCAAACCGTGTGGATCAATCGGGCGCAACAGGCCTGGCCCCATCAAGAAGCCCCTCACCTGACGGTATCGGATCTGAGCCAACTGGTCAGGTATTTGCAGCTAAGCCAATACGTTTAAGGCAATTTTTTCCCTTTAAGCGGGCGGCGGTTGCGCGCTTTGAGTGCCTTTGAGCTTTGCGCGGACATAGTCTACGTGTTGGCGCAAGGTGTAAACGCGGTCTGAAAATGCCAGTGAAAACCGTGTTGCCACGATTTCTTGTTCGATCTGGTCGAGTCGGCCCAGTGTCTCTGCGATTTCAGTGGACGTCATGGCGCGCGACATGATTTCACTTTCAATGAATTTGATCTCGCCGTAACGATTGAAGAGGCGGCTTTTTTGTTTCCAACCCAGGATCGCCGGCACCACGGTGAACAGAGGCACCATCATGGCCACCATGGGCAGCACAAAAAGTATCAAGCGCTGCACAAAGTTGGCCAACCAGAAAGGCAGGTAGCGGTGCAGCAGAGGTCGTCCGTTTTTCAGGTAACGCTCAGTTTCCTTGGCCAGTGGAAAATCCCTGCCCTGGGTTCCCGGAAAATCCCCTGGGCGGCTCAGCAGATTGGGGCGGGTGTGGACTTGTTGCGCGGCCTCGAGCAATAGGAAAGCCAGGGCCGGATGCAAATTTTCGTGGATCACCAGATTGGCGGTGGTGGCGACCAGCGCGATGTCTCTGTCTGGAATATTACGCTCAGGGTTGACCGATCCGATCTTGAGGCTGACAGGTTGTAGAAAAGGCAACTTCCGTGATAGACCTTCTGCTTGGCGCAGGGACGCAAGTGCGACGCTGGCATCGTTGAGCAAATGCTGGACGACCGGGGCCTCCGGCGCAGCCACCAGAAAAACTGCGTCAAGATCGCCGTCCTGCAATAATTTGGCGGCTGCCATGCCACGTTCCTGCATGATCCTGGTTTCGCCTTTTGGCACCCCGTCGGCATTCACAACTCCGAAAGATTTGAGCAGTTCGAGCGCCACTTTGTGGGTGCCGCTGTTGGCCGAACCGATGGCGATGCGCTTGCCTTGAAGTCCTTGAAGGCCCGCAGACAGGTCAAGCTTGCGAGAGAAAATCCAGACCGGTTCATAGGACACGGTGACCAGCGTACGCAGGTCGGTGTCAAACTCGTCTTTGTTGGGATCCAGTGAGAGGACGCCCAGGCCACCTTGGACAAGGCTGACACTTGCGCTTCCGGCACCGAGCCGCTGCAGATTTTCAAGGGAGCCATTGGAGTTCTGCAACTCCAAGTTGACGCCGCTTTCTTTCAGTATGGCCTGGTATTTGAGGCCAAATTGGTGGTACGCACCATCGATGCTGCCGGTGCTCATGGTCAATGTGCGAGGCGGCGATGGGCTGAAGGTGCGCAAGGCAAGCCAGGTCAGCACCCCCAGCACCAGGGTTGCCAGGAACATCGCCAGCAAATGGTGGTTTTTATTGGGCTGGGGCAACATCGTTCAGAACTCGGCAGATTTAGTCGATGGCTGACGCGCCCATTATCCGCTGTGACGCAATTTCGGCGGCAGCGGCTAAGCCGCTTCTGACGGCTCCCTCCAGCGTTGCGGGGTAGGGGCCTTCGCAATAGTCACCGCAGGCGAACAGGCCAGGCGCGATGTGCATGGGGGGTCGCGTCAAGCCGGGTGCGCAGGTGAATGTCGCGCGTTTTTCGACAATGGTTTGAACTGCCACAAGTTGAAGACCTAGCTGCAACTTCGCCTGATTTAGAACCTGCGCTTCAAGTTGTTGACGATCACCATCGCTGGCACTTACGACAAATGCCAATAGTCCGGCCAGGCCACCCAACTGCCCTCGATCAAATACAAACTGGGCCGGATTGCTGCCGCCCAATTTGCTGCGCAGGGCCAGCATCGGATGTGGCAAAGCGGCACCCTGCGCGAAGGCGTAGACAGTGGTGATGGACTCAAACCGCAAAGCTTCTGCAACGCGCACCCATTCCAATATTTGCTGGCTAAAGGGTTCTGCGCCTTTATCCACGGCTCCTGTGAGCAAGGACTTCGCACTCGACGCCGAAACGGCCAAAATGACGGTGTCAAAAGACTCGTTGCCGACCAGCCACCCGGACGCTTGGGAATTCGGTTGCAAGGTTTCTACATTGGCCCCGAGCCGAACCTTCGCTCCGTTGCTTCCCAGCCAAGCGGCGGCTGCATCGGGAAAAAGCGCAGACAGATCCGTTTTTGGAAGCAAAAGATTGGAGCTACCGGCGACACCGAAAAGCGAGTCGCGCATGACGCGCAGAAAAACCTGGCCACTCGCACGGTTCGCCGGTGTGTTCAACGCCGATACGCACAGTGGCTCAATCAATTCGGCCATGATTTTAGGACTGACAGATTGGCAAAGCTGAGCCACCGTGATGCTGCCGGGGCAGGTGAACCGATGCCACTGCCAGCGCAACGCTGCCATCAGAAGCGAGGCCTTGTCCGCCAAGCGCCACCCGTCAGCGCCCAGAATGCCGCCCAGCGCGTCCAGCGGGGACGGCCAGTTTGGAAACTCAACGCCGGTGCCGTCTGGAAATTTGAGGCTGAGAGGCAGTCGATGCAACGCGGCCAAGGGGTCGACCCCAACTGCGACCATCACCGCGAGCGTGTCGCCATAGGCGCCGATCAGGATATGCTGGCCATTGTCCAGGCGCACTGAAGTGCCGTTTGGCAATTGGCATGCAACCGCTCTTGCCCGCCCGCCAAGAGTGCGGGACGTTTCAAAAACCGTGACTTCGTGCCCAGTTTTGGTCGCAGCCACTGCAGCCGACAGACCTGACCAACCCGCGCCGATGATGGCCAGTTTCATCGGGGTCAAACGCGTCCCAAAGCTTGCACTTTCCACGCCAACCACAACTTTCGCAGTGGCGTGAGGCTGACGCGCTGGCGCATGACCTGAAAGTTGTCCCGCTCGATTTCATGCAGCAAGGTGCGGTAAATGCTGGCCATCATCAGGCCTGGCTTCTGGGCTCGGCGGTCTTCAAAGGGGAGCAAGGCAAACGCTTCTTCGTAGAGCCTCTGGGCGCGCGTGGCTTGAAACTTCATCAGCGCGGCAAAGCGATCAGAATAGCTGCGTTTGAGTATTTCATGGGCTTTGACATCGAACTGCTGCAGCTCGTTGACGGGCAGGTAGATGCGACCGCGCATGGCATCTTCGCCGACGTCCCGGATTATGTTGGTCAGTTGCAGCGCCAAGCCTAACGTGTGGGCATACTGCGTGGTCTGGCGCTGGCTTTGCCCGAAAATATTGGCCGCAACTTCGCCGACGATCCCCGCAACCAAATGGCAATACCGTTGCAGATTTGGAAAATCGAGGTACCGGGTTTGTTCCAAATCCATTTGGCAACCGTCAATGATCGCCAGAAGGTGGCGTGGCTCAATGCCGTAGTCTGCAGCCAGCGGAAGCAGGGCTTTCATGACGGGGTGGGAGGGCGCGTCGCTGAATGATTTGGCCACTTCGGCCCGCCACCAGGCCAGTTTCGTTTGGGCTACACCAGGATCGGTCGTTTCGTCGACGACATCGTCGACCTCGCGGCAAAACGCATAAAAGGCGGTAATGGCCGCACGCCTGGGTTTGGGCAGGAAAAGGAAGGCGTAATAGAAACTGCTGCCTGATGCAGCGGCTTTTTGTTGGACGTATTCTTCTGGCGTCATGAATGAATTGTCGCCGCTGCCGGTCACATCCGAAATGCGCGCCATAGCATGATGGGCAAGTCACGAGCCTGGATTCTGGGCCTTTGGGTCAGCGTGCCGTAATTCGCCGCTTCGATTTTGTCAATGATGCGAAGGCCACCTTGAACCACGAGCCTGAGTTCCCAACCAGCCCGTCCAGGGATGCGTTTGGCCAACGGTGCGCCATCACGCATCAGGCGTTTGGCGTGCTCGACTTGGGCGGCGACAAGGGCCGTGACGGCGGGCGTTTGCGAACGGCTGCGATTTTCTTGTCGCAGCACCTCAATACCAACGCCATAACGTACGCACTCTTGGTCTGGCAAGTAGTATCGACCTCTTGGAATATCGACACTGAGGTCTTGCCAGAAGTTGATCAATTGCAATGCGGTGCAGACTTTATCGCTCATTTTGAGCGATTCGGAATCGGCTATGTTGTACAGATGCAGCAACAGTCTGCCAACGGGGTTTGCTGATAGTTCGCAGTATTTGAGCAGATCCTGCCGGGTTGCGTAGGAGGCCTTGTCGCGCGATTTGGCAACATCTTGTTCAAAAGCATCCAGTAAGGCGAGCAAAAGCTTGACCGGCAAGTTGAACTGGCCGACCATGCGCCTGAGTGGCCCGAATATCGAAGGCCAGCGGCTGCCGTCACCATCAACACTGTCGAATTCAAGCAAAGCGGATCGCATGGCCGCCAGGTCGGCGAGCCTTTGTTGTGGTTCAGCACAGCCCTCGTCGGCGATGTCGTCGGCAGTTCTCGCAAACGCGTAAATGGCGGCGATTGGAGGCCGCAGGTGGGGCGGGCACAACCAGGACGCAACCGGAAAGTTTTCGTAATGGGTGGGGGCTTGAGCGCCGGATTGCGGTGTCGGCAACGAAATAGTCATAGGTTTGGAATTGAAATTAAGCTGATGTGTGGCTTTAGCGCGCTGTCTTGCTTGTCAGCGATGCTATAAATCTTGACAATATAAGGGCCAGGACACCTAAAATTGTCGTTCCGGTCAACGGCAGTGATGCTGTTGATGCTTGAGGTTCGCCCATCAAAGGGTAATTTTTACGGATTTGCCATGTCATTTCATCCACCAGCCCTATTGTTGCATCGGTCAAACGCGGCGCGCCCAGGAGCAGACCGTTTGAATAACAGGTTGATGGGCAATGGCGCAGTTGGACGGCTTGGCCCTGTCGTGTTGTTGGCCGGGTGTGTGTTGGCAAGCATGGTGGGTTGTTCGAAACCGGCACCGGTGCAAGAACCTATCCGAGCCGTCAAGGTGGTCACCGTCAGTTCTTCCAAGATGGAGTCGGGGGCTGAGTTTTCAGGCGAGGTGCGGGCGAGGGTCGAGTCGCGTTTTGGATTTCGGGTCGCGGGTAAGCTTGTACAACGGGCGGTCGAGTCAGGCCAGCGGGTGAAGGTCGGGCAATTGCTGGCCCAGTTGGATGCGCAAGATTACGTGTTGGCTGCTGAAGCGGCGAAGGCGCAGGTTGCCTCGGCCGCGACCAATCGAAACCTGTCTGTCGCTGAGTACAAGCGGTTTTCAGAGATGAAAGACCAGAATTTCATCAGCGGCGCTGAACTTGACAGACGCGATGCAGCCGTCAAGAGCGCCGAAGCGCAGCTTGAGCAAGCGCAGGCGCAGTTGTCTTCGCAGCGGAATCAGACGGGTTATACAAAGCTCACGTCGGATGTATCTGGCGTTGTAGTGGGTGTTGAGGCGGAAGCCGGCCAGGTCGTGGCGGCCGGTCAACCGATTGTGCGGATTGCCAAAGATGGCCTCAGAGACGTTGTTTTTTCTGTGCCCGAGGACAAGGTGGCCTTGGTGACCATGGGTTCCGGTGTTGATATCCGCTCGTGGTCTGGAAACAGCACGATGAAAGGCTCAGTGCGTGAAATTGCTGCAAGTGCCGACCCGGTCACACGGACTTTTCAGATCAAAGTCGCCATCGACGCCAAAGATGGCGGTGAGGCGTTGGCCATTGGATCGACGGTCAATGTGATGCCGCAGGCTCTATCCTTGGCCGGAATCGAAGTCATCAAATTGCCAACCAGCGCGTTGAAGCGGGATGGAAAATCAACAGCAGTGTGGTTGGTCGACAAAGCCAGCATGACGGTCAAATCCCAAGTGGTTGAGGTGGTCTCCGCAGAAGGAAACGACGTCATAGTGTCCAGCGGCGTGACGCCAGGCATGTGGGTAGTTGCGGCGGGTGTTCATGTCTTGCAATCCGGTCAAAAAGTGGCCCTCTACAAGGAGAAGGCCGCCCCATCTGCCGAGCCAAAGACGGTGGCGTCGACAAAGTCGGCAGAAGTGGCCAAACCAGCCGCGCCAGCGTCGAAATGAGGATGTGATGGCAATTTCTCATTCTCCGGACCACTTCAATCTCTCGAAATGGGCGTTGGAACATCCAGCGCTCACGCGTTATTTGCTGGTCGTATTGATGCTGTTGGGTTTTATTGCCTATTTTCAGTTGGGTCAAGACGAAGACCCTCCGTTTACGTTCCGTGCCATGGTGGTGCGCACCTATTGGCCGGGCGCTACCGCGCAGCAGGTTGCCGAACAAATCACCAGCAAACTTGAACACGCGTTGCAAGAGGTGCCCAAGGTCGACAAGATTCGAAGTTATTCCAAGCCGGGCGAGTCCCAAATCATTTTTCAGTTGAAGGATGACTTTAGGGCTTCTGAGGTTGCAAACATTTGGTATCTGGTGCGCAAAAAAGTGGGTGACATGCAGTTCACCCTACCGCAAGGAATACAAGGCCCGTTTTTTAATGACGATTTTGGCGACGTTTACGGCGTGATTTATGCACTGGAATCCGACGGCTTCAGTTCAGCGGAGTTGAAGTCTTTTGCTGAGGACGTGAGACAGCAGTTGCTGAGGGTTCAGGATGTCAGCAAAGTTGAGATCATGGGGGCTCAGGACGAGAAGGTCTTCATTGAAATTTCGCAAAAACGGCTGTCCCAATTGGGTTTGGACATGAACCAAGTGTTGGGTCAATTGGGGCAACAAAATGCCGTGGAATCTGCCGGCGCGATGCAGGCCCCAATGGATACCATTGCAGTGCGGGTTGGTGGGCAATTTGAGACGACCGCTCAGTTGTCTGCCATGCCAATTCGCGGAGGCAGTGGTGTCCAAATGCAATTGGGTGACATCGCCAAAATTTCGCGAGGGTATGCCGATCCGCCGCTGACCAAAGTGCGCCACCAAGGCAAAGAGGTTGTCGCTTTGGGAGTCTCCATGGCCAAGGGCGGGGACATCATCAGCCTGGGCAAGGCACTCAAAACAGCGACGTCTGCGATCGAACTGGCTTTGCCTTTGGGGATCAAGTTGGTGCAGGTTCAAGATCAACCAGTAGCTGTAGCCAAGTCTGTCAATGAATTCATCCGGGTTTTGATTGAAGCAGTGGTAATTGTGCTTGTGGTTAGTTTTGTGGCGCTCGGATTTCACGTTCGCGCCCATGAAAAGAATTTTTTCAAGCGCTATTACATCGACATGCGGCCAGGGCTCGTGGTCGGCATCACGATTCCATTGGTTTTGGCGGTTACTTTTCTTGCGATGTGGTACTGGGATATTGGACTTCACAAAATTTCTCTCGGGTCACTCATCATCGCTCTGGGTTTGTTGGTGGACGACGCGATCATCGCAGTGGAGATGATGGTTCGCAAAATGGAAGAAGGGTTTGACAAGGTCCGTGCAGCGACATTTGCCTATGACGCTACGGCCATGCCGATGTTGACTGGCACGCTGATTACTGCCGCTGGATTTTTGCCGATTGGAATCGCCAAATCAGTTACAGGTGAATACACCTTCGCAATCTTTGCTGTAACCGTGATTGCGCTGGTGCTGAGCTGGTTTGTCTCTGTATATTTTGTTCCCTATTTGGGAACACTTCTGCTAAAGCCACCTGCTCACCTCGGAAGTCAAGTGCCTTTGGAACAAGTTCCGGGAACCCGCACACCAGCGCAAGAGTCGTTTGAAAAGACCATGCGTACGACCGCCAAAGCATTGGCGCCGCAGGCCCAACAGGCACAGGCAGCCAGCGAAAGTTTTGATGGCGCTTTTTATTCGGTATTCCGTAAAACCGTGAACTGGTGCGTTGAATATCGTTGGGTGACGATTGGTGCAACTTTGCTGATTTTTGGGCTCGGATTGTTTGGCATGGGGAAGGTGCAGCAGCAGTTTTTCCCGGATTCGAGCCGCCCCGAGCTTTTGGTCGAGCTGTGGTATCCGGAAGGAACGTCATTTGCAGCAAACGAAGCGTTAGTGAAACGGTTCGAACAGCGGATGATGAGCGAACCAGGCGTGGATAGCGTGACGACCTGGGTGGGTACCGGTGTGCCGCGTTTCTATTTGCCCTTGGAAACTATTTTCCCGCAGTCCAACGTGTCGCAAGTCATCGTTTTACCCAAAGATTTGGCAGTTCGAGAGTCGCTGCGGATGAAGATGCCGGCCATGTTGGCAACGGAGTTTCCAGAGGTGCGCGGTCGCGTGAAGTTGCTGCCGAACGGCCCGCCCGTCGCCTATCCGGTACAGTTTCGCGTGAGCGGCCCCAATCCCGCCGTGCTGCGTGAAAAGGCGGACGAAGTTCGGGCCGTCATGTTGAAGAACGGCAATGCGCGCGGCATCAACGACAACTGGAACGAATTTGTCAAAGTGTTGCGTTTGGAAGTTGATCAGGCAAAGGCCCGCGCTTTGGGTGTCACAAGCCAGTCGATCTCTCAAGCGTCCAGGACAATTCTCTCCGGCGTGACGGTCGGCCAATTCCGCGAAGACGACAAATTGATTGAAATGGTACTGCGGCAACCCATTGCAGAACGTGACACCCTGACTGATCTGGGTAACGCGTATTTGCCTACTGCGTCCGGCAAATCAATTCCACTGACGCAAATCGCGCGCCCTGTTTTCTCCTGGGAACCAGGTGTGTTGTGGCGTGAAAACCGGGACTATGCGATTACGGTTCAATGCGACATCGTCGAGGGCTTGCAGGCAGCGACCGTCACTGAGGAAATGTTGCCTGCGCTAAAAGCATTGGAGAAAAAATGGCATGTAGCTGGTGACTCAGCGTACTTGATTGCGGTGGCGGGCGCCGTCGCTGAAAGCAGCAAAGGCTCTGCGTCCATCGCCGCAGGTGTTCCCATCATGCTCTTCATTACCTTTACGCTGTTGATGTTGCAATTGCATAGTTTCAGCAGGGCTATGCTGGTGTTTTTGACGGGCCCCTTGGGCATCGCTGGCGTTGCAGCTGCGCTGTTGATTTTTGACCGCCCCTTCGGATTTGTGGCCTTGTTGGGTGTTATTGCCTTGATGGGCATGATTCAACGAAATTCTGTCATTCTGATTGACCAAATTGAACAAGAGCGAGATGTCGGTGTGCCTGCATGGGACGCCATTGTCGAAAGTGCCGTGCGGCGGTTGAGGCCTATTGTGTTGACGGCTGCCGCCGCCGTTCTGGCCATGATTCCGTTGTCCCGCTCGGTGTTCTGGGGGCCCATGGCGATCGCCATCATGGGTGGCCTGGTCGTTGCCACCGTGCTGACACTGCTGGCTTTGCCGGCCATGTATGCGGCGTGGTTTCGCATTCGCCGCAATACACCGGGCATTGTCTGAAGCCCGTCGCTACCAGCGTCCCCCTGGTTCAGACATTGAGCGCGCCATCCTGCTGGGGTTAAAATAGAAGACTGACCAATTCGCGGGGCAGCTTGTCAGCTGTCCCGGTTTTTTTGCGCGGGTGGCGAAATTGGTAGACGCACCAGGTTTAGGTCCTGACGGTGGCAACACTGTGGGGGTTCGAGTCCCCCCCCGCGCACCAGGCAACACCACCATACGCCCACTATTTTGGAGTCCATTCATGGCTGTCACAGTTGAAACTTTAGAGAAGCTCGAACGCAAAATCACCCTGACTTTGCCAGTCGACGTGATCAAGTCGGAGGTCGATTCACGGCTGAAGCGTCTTGCCCGAACAGTCAAAATGGACGGCTTCCGTCCAGGCAAAGTTCCGATGACCGTAGTGACGCAGCGTTATGGATACTCGGTTCACTATGAAGTCATGAATGACAAAGTGGGCGAGGCGTTCGCCAGTGCTGCCAACGAAGCCAAATTGCGTGTCGCTGGGCAACCGCGAATCACCGAAAAAGAGGCGGCTCCTGAGGGGGCGGTCGCGTTCGATGCCGTTTTTGAGGTGTTTCCGGAGGTCAAACTGGGTGACCTGGCAACGGCTGAAGTCGAGCGCCTGAACGCCCAGGTTACCGATGCAGCCATCGACAAAACAATTGAAATTCTCCGCAAGCAGCGGCGCACTTTTGCCCAGCGCGCCCACAGCGCAGCTGCCATCGAAGGCGACCGGGTCAACGTTGATTTCGAAGGAAAAATCGACGGTGAGACGTTTGAAGGCGGCAAGGCTTCTGATTTCCAGTTCGTGGTTGGCGATGGGCAAATGCTCAAGGAATTCGAGTTGGCTGTCCAGGGCATGAAATCAGACGAAAGCAAAACATTTCAGCTGGCATTTCCCGCTGATTACCATGGTAAAGACGTGGCTGGCAAGACGGCAGACTTCATGGTGACCGTCAAAAAAATCGAGTCGACGCATTTGCCCGACATCAATGAAGCGCTCGCCAAGTCTTTGGGCATTGCTGACGCAAGTGTGGATGGCCTGCGTGCCGACATCCGCCGCAATCTTGAGCGCGAGGTCAAATTTCGCCTGCTCGCCCGAAACAAGCAAGCCGCCATGGACGCCTTGATTGCCAGTTCAGAGCTGGACTTGCCCAAATCCAGCGTTCAATCTGAGGTGGATCGCCTGATTGAAGGCGCTCGTGCAGACTTGAAGCAACGCGGCGTGAAAGACGCGGACAAAGCCCCGATTCCCGACGACTTGTTCCGCCCGCAAGCTGAGCGCCGTGTGCGTCTTGGCTTGACCGTTGGTGAATTGGTGAAAGCCAAAGAACTGCAGGCGAAGCCCGAGCAAATCAAGGCGCACATTGACGAACTCGCGGCGAGTTATGAAAAACCTACAGAAGTGGTGCGCTGGTATTACAGCGACAACAAACGCATGGCAGAGGTAGAGGCCATCGTTTTAGAAAACAACGTGACAGAGTTCGTGATGAAACAGGCGAAAGTGACCGACAAAGACATCTCCTTTGACGAATTGATGGGTCAAGGCTGAGCGCCGTTTCGAATAATTAGGGCTTGCAGTTTTCACGCTCGGCCCCAAGTCATTGAAATTCGGCCATTTTTTCACGCAACCCAAGACCTGGAGAACGATATGAACTTTAACAATTCCGCCTTTGAAACCCAAGGCCTTGGCATGGTTCCCATGGTGATCGAGCAGTCCGGCCGTGGCGAACGCTCCTACGACATCTATTCGCGCCTCTTGAAAGAGCGGGTCATATTTTTGGTAGGGCCTGTCAACGACCAAACCGCCAATCTGGTGGTCGCGCAGCTGCTTTTCCTGGAAAGTGAAAATCCTGACAAGGATGTCTCCTTCTACATCAATTCCCCGGGCGGGTCGGTCTCCGCAGGTATGACGATTTATGACACGATGAATTTCATCAAGCCTGACGTGTCCACGCTGTGTACAGGTATGGCGGCAAGCATGGGCGCTTTTTTGCTGGCGGCGGGGGCCAAGGGCAAGCGGTTTTCTTTGCCCAACTCCAAAATCATGATCCATCAGCCGTCGGGTGGAAGCCAAGGGCAAGCAACAGAAATTGAGATTCAAGCTCGGGAAATCCTGAAAACCCGCGAGCAATTGAATAAAATTCTGGCGGAACGCACCGGCCAGCCGCTCGAAAGAATCGAGCGTGACACAGAGCGTGACTACTACATGTCGGCTGACGAGTGCAAAGAATACGGCTTGATCGACCAAGTCATCGCCAAACGCCCCTGATCGTCTTGTCGCGTCCCCGCAACTCCAGCCCGCCAGCCTGACGTCTCGGCGCAGCGCGGCCTGCCCGATTCGTTATCATCCGTACACCACTGCATTAGGGCATCCTCAAATGGCTGAGAAAAAAGGCACCTCCAGCGAAAAGACGCTTTACTGTTCGTTTTGCGGGAAGAGCCAACATGAAGTCAAAAAGCTGATTGCCGGACCGTCGGTATTCGTCTGTGATGAATGCATCGAGCTGTGTAATGAAATCATCCGCGACGAGCTTCCCGCAACAGTGGACGCTCGCGAAGGAAAAGGCGACCTGCCAACGCCCGTGGACATTAAAGCCAATCTCGATAACTACGTGATCGGGCAGGAGCCCGCCAAGCGCACCTTGGCGGTAGCGGTCTACAACCACTACAAACGCCTGCGGCACAAAGAGAAGGCCAAGAAAGACGATATCGAGCTGGCGAAGAGCAACATCCTGTTGATTGGCCCCACCGGCTCTGGCAAGACCCTGCTGGCGCAAACCTTGGCGCGCATGCTGGATGTGCCATTTGTCATGGCAGACGCCACCACCTTGACCGAAGCCGGTTACGTGGGCGAAGACGTTGAAAACATCGTTCTGAAACTCCTGCAAAGCTGCAATTACGAAGTGGACAGGGCGCAACGCGGCATTGTCTATATTGACGAGATCGACAAGATCTCGCGCAAATCAGACAACCCTTCCATCACCCGGGACGTTTCCGGCGAAGGCGTCCAGCAAGCCTTGCTCAAGTTGATCGAAGGCACCATGGCGAGTGTGCCGCCCCAGGGCGGGCGCAAACACCCGAACCAGGATTTTGTGCAAATCGACACGACCAACATCCTGTTCATCTGCGGCGGCGCCTTCTCCGGCCTTGAAAAGGTCATTGAACGGCGCACGGAATCCTCAGGCATCGGTTTCGGCGCTTCGGTGAAAAGCAAAGCCCAACGCAGCCTGACCGAGACTTTCAGGGACGTCGAACCCGAAGACTTGATCAAGTTTGGCCTGATCCCCGAGCTCGTCGGTCGCATGCCAGTCGTGGCTACCCTGTCCGAGCTGTCCGAGGAGGCTTTGGTGCAGATTCTGGTGGAGCCCAAAAACGCTTTGGTCAAGCAATACGGCAAGCTGCTGGCGATGGAAGGTGTTGACCTTGAAATCCGTCCCTCAGCGCTCAAAGCCATTGCGCGCAAGGCTTTGGCACGCAAGACTGGCGCACGGGGGCTCCGATCGATTGTTGAGCAGGCTTTGATCGACACCATGTTCGAGCTTCCTACGACATCGAACGTTGACAAAGTCGTGGTGGACGAGTCGACCATTGATGAGAATAAACCACCGCTTTTGGTGTACCGTGAAGCGGCAAAAAAGGCCTGATTCCCTTCACCTTGAAATTTCGCGTTCCAGACAAACCTGCAGGCTTGGACTGCACATAATTTAAAAGGTTTCTCATGCCAGGCCATATTCCCCTTCCGGCAGTCGCCATCGACCTGCCACTGCTGCCGCTGCGTGATGTGGTGGTGTTCCCGCATATGGTGATTCCGCTCTTTGTTGGGCGGCCCAAGAGCATCAAGGCACTGGAAGCCGCGATGGAGGCTGAGCGCCGCATCATGCTGGTGGCGCAAAAGGCGGCCGCCAAAGACGATCCTTTGGTGACCGACATGTTTGAAGTCGGCTGTGTTTCGACCATTCTGCAGATGCTCAAGCTGCCAGACGGCACGGTGAAAGTGCTAGTTGAAGGCCAACAACGTGCCTTGGTCAACAAAATTGAAGATGGTGAGTTGCATTTTTCGGCCAATGTCACGCCCGTCGAGCCCGATGCCGAAGCGCTGGTTCAGGCGGATGCGAAATCCAGCGAAATCGAAGCCCTGCGTCGCGCGGTGATGCAGCAGTTTGACCAATACGTCAAGCTCAACAAAAAAATTCCCCCCGAAATCCTCACCTCGATCTCCAGCATCGACGATCCAGGGCGCTTGGCTGACACCATTGCAGCCCATTTGCCGCTCAAACTCGACAACAAACAGGTAGTGTTGGCTTTGTCCAATATCCGGGCGCGTCTGGAAAACCTGTTTGAACAGATCGAGCGCGAAGTGGACATCTTGAATGTCGACAAAAAAATCCGGGGCCGTGTCAAACGGCAAATGGAAAAAAACCAGCGCGATTTTTATTTGAACGAGCAGGTCAAAGCCATTCAAAAAGAGCTGGGCGAGGGTGAAGATGGCGCTGACATCGACGAGATCGAGAAAAAAATCAAGTCCGCCAAAATGCCCAAAGAAGCCTTGAAAAAGGCCGAAGGCGAGTTGAAAAAACTCAAACTCATGTCGCCGATGTCTGCCGAAGCCACTGTCGTGCGCAATTACATCGACGTCCTCACCGGTTTGCCCTGGAGCAACAAAACCAAGATCAAACACAACCTGGTCAATGCTGAAACGGTACTCAATGAAGACCATTTTGGCCTGGATCGGGTCAAAGACCGCATCCTTGAATATCTCGCGGTGCAGCAGCGGGTTGACAAAGTCAAAGCCCCGATTCTGTGCCTCGTGGGTCCCCCCGGCGTGGGCAAAACCTCGCTCGGCCAGTCAATTGCCAAAGCCACAGGCCGCAAATACGTGCGCATGGCCTTGGGCGGCATGCGTGACGAGGCTGAAATCCGTGGGCACCGCCGCACCTACATTGGCGCCATGCCGGGCAAAGTGCTGCAAAGCCTGGCCAAAGTCGGTGCGCGCAACCCTTTGTTCCTGCTCGACGAGATCGACAAACTCGGCACCGATTTCCGCGGCGACCCTTCGAGCGCCTTGCTGGAGGTGCTGGATCCGGAACAAAACCACAAATTTGGCGACCATTACGTCGAGGTTGATTTCGACTTGAGCGACGTGATGTTTGTCGCCACCTCCAACTCGATGAACATTCCGCCAGCTCTGCTGGATCGCATGGAAGTCATCCGGCTCTCGGGTTACACCGAAGACGAAAAAACCAATATCGCCGTGCGTTATTTGCTGCCCAAGCAGCTCAAAAACAACGGCGTGAAAGAAACCGAGCTGCTGGTCACGGAAGGCGCCGTGCGCGACATCGTGCGTTATTACACACGTGAAGCCGGGGTGCGTTCGCTTGAGCGTGAACTCTCCAAAATCTGCCGCAAGGTGGTCAAGGGCCTGCAACTCAAGAAAATGACGCCGCTCGTCACCGTGGACGAAAACAACCTCAACGACTTCCTGGGCGTGCGCAAGTTCAGCTATGGCCGTGCAGAAGAGCAAAACCAGGTCGGCCAGGTGGTTGGTTTGGCTTGGACCGAGGTCGGCGGCGACTTGTTGACGATTGAAGCCGCTTTGATGCCTGGCAAAGGCGTCATCACCCGCACCGGCTCCCTAGGCGACATAATGAAAGAGTCTGTCGAGGCCGCGCGCACCGTGGTGCGCAGCCGCGCCGCGCGCCTGGGCATCAAAGACGAAGTGTTTGAGAAAAAAGACATCCACATCCACGTGCCCGATGGCGCAACGCCCAAAGACGGCCCCAGCGCCGGCGCGGCGATGACCACTGCCTTCGTCTCGGCGCTCACCGGCATCCCCGTGCGTGGCGACGTGGCCATGACGGGTGAGATCACTTTGCGTGGTGAAGTCACCGCGATTGGCGGCCTGAAAGAAAAGCTGTTGGCGGCCTTGCGTGGTGGCATCAAGACAGTGCTGATCCCGGAAGAAAACGCCAAAGACTTGCAAGAAATCCCGGAAAACGTCAAAAACAATCTCGAGATCGTGCCCGTCCGCTGGATCGACAAAGTGCTCGAAATCGCCCTGGTGCGCATGCCGCAGCCCCTGCCAGATGAAGAGCCCGTTGCCGCCGCGCCCGTGCCAGAACTGGCCGTGACTGCCGCCGCCCACGCGGCTGTGGTGCCCGTCCAATCCATCACCCACTGAAAGTTGGGCGGCACAGCAGTTTTGTTCGGCAATTTGTTGGGAGCCAGACGCAAAGCATTCAAAATTTACGCTATAATCTGACGCTTGAAACGCGGGAATAGCTCAGTTGGTAGAGCGCAACCTTGCCAAGGTTGAGGTCGAGAGTTCGAGACTCTTTTCCCGCTCCATATTTTGAAAAAGGGAAGCAGCTGCTTCCCTTTTTTTCATCGAGTTTTATATTGAATTTTTGGCGCGATAGCAAATCGGTTATGCAACGGATTGCAAATCCGTCTAGCCCGG
>JANLYO010000221.1:0-7216 GCA_031365665.1 Rhodoferax sp.
GCCAGCCGCCAAGAAAGCAGCCAAAAAACCGGCTGCGAAGAAAGCCGCGAAAGGCCCTGCTGCCAAGGTAGCGCCTGCCCCCGCTGCCCCTGCTGCTCAGACTACTCTGAACCCGCAGGCCGCCTGGCCGTTCCCTACGGCCTCCAAGCCCTAAAAAGCTGGCGGTACCCTCAAAGCCCGATGTCGAAAGATGTCGGGCTTTTTCATTTCAGGGATAAAAAGCAAGCACCCGATAACCTGAGAAACGCTCTGCCGCGCCATTGCTGTGCACGTTGATGGCAATCGCGCCCGTCCAGTCAGAAGCGGCGGCCAGCGTGCTCGAGCTTGAAAACTCGTTGGCCAGCAATACCCTGCGCACCACCGCTTGATCCTGCGAATCTGTCAGCGTGAGTTCCAAGGCCGGCATGGCGATATCGAGTGCCGAGGTGTTTCGCACCGCCAAGGCGAGCCGGTACATGTCCGTACGAATCTTGTTGAACGAAGAACTGTCGATCACCACAGACTCGATTTGCCGGAGGTTGCCAACACTGCAATTCAACTGCCCGCACAACCAGTTCAACGCGGGCTTGGCCTGTGGAAACAGGGCCGCCAGACGATCTTTCTCCTGCAACGCCACTTGCACACCCAGCGCTACCGCCAAACCCAGTGCGGCCAAGCACAGCACCACACGAACGGATGCGCGCTGCCACGAAGATTTCTCCGGCATGCTTCGCATGAAACTGACGTCTTGCACAGCAGCTTTAACCAGCGCCTCATGCGGTGTTTCCACTGAAAGACTTGCGGCGGGCTGGGCAAGGGCCGCAGTCGCCGGCGTGACCGCAGGTGTCGGATGAGGTAGTAGATGCGGTGGCGGATCGACCGCTCCAAACGCGAGCGACAAGTCAACGCGAGGTTCGACTGGCACTTGGGTCAATGCAGGCTCAGGGACTGATGACGCCTGGGCCACCTGCACCGCCTTGGCAACCAAGCCATCCGGGTTCTGCGGCGTTTGATTTTGTGACGACAGGGCTTGATGAGCCTCGTCCACCAAGGCCGCATTGGCGTCAAAAATCTGCTGGCACTGGCCGCAACGCACCCAGCCATCAGAAATCCTGAGCTGGTCAGGCACCACCTTGAAGGAAGTCTGGCAGGCTGGACATCGGGTGATCAGGCTCATGATGCCTAAATTCTAGAGGACGCTGGGATCGACGGGCGCGCGATTTTGCGGGATCTACCGGTCAGCCACGCCAAAAAATTCAAAGGGTCGCCGTCATCAATACCCAACCGTCTTCGCTGTCCGTCACTTCCAAAGAAACGTAAGGCCGATAGGCCAACTTCAGCTCGTCGGCCTGGCGCGCCAATATGCCCGCCAGCACCAAGGAGCCGCCCGCTGCCAGACGGCCACACAGGAGGGGCGCCAGCACTTTGAGCGGACTTGCGAGAATATTTGCCAACACCACCCGGTATTGCCCGGCAGCGGCGTCTGGCAGACCCACATTCAAGCGAACCTCGTTGGCCGCAGCATTTTGCTTGGCCGATTCAACTGCCGCCGGATCAATATCCAAGGCGTCAATTCCTACGGCGCCAAACTTCGCCGCACCAATCGCCAAAATGCCCGAGCCGCAGCCGTAGTCCAGCACCCGCCCCCAAGTTCCCGCAGGGTTTTGCGCCACCGCAGCGCCACGACGCGCAATCCAGCGCAGGCACATACGGGTGGTCGGATGGGTGCCGGTGCCAAATGCCAGACCAGGGTCGAGCCGGATCAATTGCCGGGCCGCTGCAGGCGGCTCATGCCAGGTCGGCACGATCCAGAATTCAGGGGTGATTTCGACCGGCGCAAACTGCGACTGGGTCAGACGCACCCAGTCCTGCTCGGCAACCGCCTGCACGCCCAACACTTTGCAGCCTGCAAAAAAATCCTGCTGCACCAGCAATGCCAGCGCTTCGTCAGCCGCCGCGCGGGTTTGAAACAGCGCCAGCAGCTTGGAGCGCTGCCAGCCATCTTTGGGCGGCGGCATGCCGGGTTCGCCAAACAGGGCCTGCTCGGCGTCCGTGTGGGCATCGGCGTCTTCCACGCTGACACTTTGGGCGTCCAGCGCTTCGAGCGCGTCGCTTAAGCTTTCAATGTTTTCCTGCGGGCAGATCAGGCATAACTCAAACATGCTTGCCTAGCGCTTGTGTTGCTCGAGCCAATGCTCCAGGTAGTGGATATTGGTGCCGCCACTCATGAACTTGGCATCGACCATCAGTTCGCAATGCAGCGGAATATTGGTGTTGATGCCTTCCACCACCGTCTCGGCCAGGGCGGTACGCAAACGCGCCAAGGCTTGCTCGCGGGTGTCGCCGTGCACAATGATTTTGCCGATCATCGAATCGTAGTTTGGCGGCACAAAGTAGTTGGTATAGACGTGCGAATCCACCCGCACGCCTGGCCCTCCCGGCGGGTGCCACATGGTGATGCGCCCCGGTGACGGAATGAATTTGTACGGGTCTTCGGCATTGATGCGGCATTCAATCGCATGCCCCTTGATCTCGATCTGCCGCTGGGTGAAGGGCAGTTTTTCACCCGCTGCCACCATGATTTGGGTCTTCACGATGTCTACACCGGTGATCCACTCGGTCACCGGGTGTTCCACCTGCACGCGGGTGTTCATTTCGATGAAGTAAAACTCACCGTTTTCGAACAAAAACTCAAAGGTTCCAGCCCCCCGGTAGCCAATTTTCTTGCAGGCCGCCACACAGCGCTCACCCACTCGCTCGATCAGCTTCCTGGGAATGCCTGGCGCGGGCGCCTCTTCGATGATCTTCTGGTGGCGCCGCTGCATGGAGCAGTCGCGTTCGCCCAAATACACGGCGTTTTTGTGTGTGTCCGCCATGATCTGGATTTCGATGTGGCGCGGGTTTTGCAGGAATTTTTCCAGATACACCGCCGGGTTGCCAAAGGCCGAACCGGCCTCGGCCTTGGTCATCTGCACGGCATTGATGAGCGCCGCTTCGGTGTGCACCACCCGCATTCCGCGCCCGCCGCCGCCGCCCGCCGCCTTGATGATGATCGGGTACCCGACCGCCTTGGCGATGCGGCGAACCTGCGCCGGGTCATCCGGCAGTTCACCCTCAGAGCCGGGCACGCAGGGCACGCCCGCCTTGATCATGGCCTGTTTGGCCGACACTTTGTCGCCCATGATGCGGATCGACTCGGGCGTGGGGCCAATGAACTGGAAGCCGCTTTTCTCCACACGCTCGGCAAAGTCGGCGTTTTCCGAAAGAAAGCCGTAGCCGGGGTGAATCGCTTCAGCGTCCGTCACCTCGGCAGCAGAGATGATGGCTGGCATGTTGAGATAACTCAGCGCCGAGGGTGGTGGCCCGATACACACCGCCTCTTCGGCCAGCTTCACGTATTTGGCTTCGCGGTCGGCCTCGGAGTACACCATCACCGCCTTGATGCCCATTTCGCGGCAGGCCCGCTGAATCCGCAGCGCAATCTCGCCACGGTTCGCAATCAAAATCTTTTTGAACATGGGTTATTCAATATCGCTAGTCGATCTTGCCAATCAATCTGCTTATTCGATTTCGAACAGCGGCTGGCCGTATTCCACCGCCTCGCCGTTCTCACACAAAATACGCGAAATCGTGCCCGACTGGTCTGCCTCGATCTCATTGAGGATTTTCATCGCCTCAATGATGCAAATCGTATCCCCAGCCTTCACCACCGAGCCGATTTCGACAAACGACTTCGCGCCCGGCGAAGCGCTACGGTAAAACGTGCCCACCATCGGCGACTTCACCGCGTGGTTGACGACGGCAGGCGGCGCTGCCGCAGCAGCCTCGGTAGCGGTGGCCATCGGCGCAGCGGGCTGCAAGACCTGCTGCGGCATGGCGTAGGCCTGCATCATCTGCGGCCCCCCTTTGACAATGCGCACCTTGCCCTCGGCCTCGGTGATTTCCAGTTCCGACACGTTTGAGTCAGACACCAAATCAATCAGTGTCTTGAGCTTGCGTAGATCCATGTTCTCTCCAACTTATTATTGAGGTGCTGTGGGCTGCGTCCACTTGCGAAAGACCGGCTCGCCCTTAAAGTGCCGCCAATTTACTCTAATTTGAGCTTATTTCCACCCAACTGTAGATAATTTTCGAGAGTTATCTCTTGTGTGCGCCAGCTTCACAACCTTATTTGAGCACACTCCAGGCGCTTAGATCTTGCGCGCTGACCCGCCCTATTTTACGGTGACGCACTGTACCATCACCGCCCAAGATGACGGTGAACGGCAATCCGCCCGACAAATTGCCCAGCGATTTGCTCAACTCAACGCCCGCCATACCCGCCAAGGCAACTGGAAAACTCAGCGGCATTTTACCCAAAAAGATGTTGACTGCTTCCAGCTTATCCGCCGCGATGCCGACAACTTGCCAGCCGTTAGGCTTATTTTGCTTGTAGAAGGCATCAATTAGAGGTAGTTCTTCGACACAGGGCGGACACCAGGTGGCCCAGAAGTTGACCAAAAGCGGTTTGCCGCGAAAACCAGCCAGGGGCAGCCGACCACCCGAGGGTGTGTCAAAAGACGTGCGCCAAAACTGCGCCACGAGGTCGCCATCGCCATCGCCGCCTGATATGGCCGCTACTTTTTCGGCTTCCGCCTGGCCCGAATAGATGAACTTCCACCAGCCCAAGCCCAGCCCACAAGCCGCTGAAACGCCGACTGCAACGCCGCCAGCCACCACCAGCCGCCGCGATGGAGCGGGCGGGATGCCAGGGGCGCTAGGGTCAGTCATGGAAGGGCACGGATGAGTGGCAACTTAAGAGGTGATCACGTCACCCACCAGCAGTTTAGCAACTGCCGCCAAGTCGCCGCGCGGGGGGCGGCCCCGGCTGTCGGGCTTCAGCGCACCGCGTAACGCGTCGAAGTCATAAATCAGCAGGTGCACGCCGATTTCTTCGTTCAGTGGCTTGCAAAAGCTATGTACGCTCAGGGCGTCAACATCGGCGCCGTGAAAACCCCGGAGCTGCTGCGCCTGGTACTTGACACGCTGGTCAATCAAGGCGATCTCGGCAGATTTGCAGTCGTCGCAGAAGAGTTGCAGAAAGATGTCGTTCAAACGCGTAGCCGTGCCGCGCCACACTGCGCCGCCCAAGTGGGGGCGAAACGAGGCCAAGCGCGTCATCCACAAGTGGGCGTGCTCGCGCAGGGCGCGCAGCTCCAGCGGCTGGGTATCGGCGCAAAACAGCGCGATGTAGTCCCGCACTTCGTCTTCCAGCGTGTCATTGTCGGGCAGCGGCGTGCGGCCGGGCAGGCCCATCGCTTTGGCGGCGCGCCGCTTGGCCGGGCCGTATTCAAGCCCTTCTTCCACCACCAGGCGGGCGGCGGTGGCGGCGATTTCAGAGGCGCTCATGTTCAGGAAGCAAGGGGCAAGTGGTATAGGGTGCTGGGGGTTGATTTTGCAGTGCTACTAAATTAATAGTTATATATTTATATTTTACGTGGCTCAAGGCCTGATTTTATCATAAAAACCTCAGAAATCGGTGTTTAGGGCCTTGATCGTACCTATTTTGGGTATGATTTTGTGGCCATCAACCACCCGGACTGCGCCGCCCTCCCTAGAATCCCACCCATGCACATTCACATTCTGGGTATCTGCGGCACCTTCATGGGAGGCTTGGCGGCGTTGGCGCGGGAGGCGGGGCACCGGGTAACGGGCTGCGACGCAGGGGTTTATCCGCCGATGAGCGACCAGTTGCGGGCCCAGGGAATTGAGTTGATCCAGGGGTTTGGCGCGGACCAGCTGGCTTTGAAGCCGGACAGGTTCGTCATCGGCAACGTCGTCAGCCGAGCGCATTTGCCGGACAGTTCGCCCAAATTCCCGTTGATGGAGGCCATCATGGCGGCGGGGCTGCCCTACACCAGCGGGCCGGCGTGGTTGGCCGAACACGTGTTGGCCCGGCGCCACGTGTTGGCGGTGGCGGGCACCCACGGCAAGACCACGACCACGGCGATGTTGACCTGGATTCTGGAGGCTGCGGGTTTGCAGCCGGGGTTTTTGGTGGGAGGTGTTCCGCTGAACTTCGGCGTGTCTGCGAGATTGGGAAAGGGAAGTTGCTTCGTCATCGAAGCCGACGAATACGACACGGCTTTTTTCGACAAACGCAGCAAATTCGCTCACTACCGCCCGCGCACCGCCGTGTTGAACAACCTGGAGTTTGACCACGCGGACATTTTTGACGACCTTGGGCAGATTGAGCGGCAGTTTCACCATTTGGTGCGGACAGTTCCGAACAATGGTCGGGTCGTTGTCAATGGGCTCGAAGAGAGCCTGCAACGGGTTTTGAACGCGGGTTGCTGGAGCGAAGTGCGCAGCTTCGGCACGGTCGTGAGTGACTTCAACGCGCTGGGTGATCCGAGCGATTTTGAAGTGCAGGTGCACGGCCAGCTTGCTGGGCGGGTGAAGTGGGCGCTAACCGGCGTGCACAATCAGCTCAACGCGCTGGCGGCGATTGCGGCGGCAGATCACGTGGGCGTGCCCGTCAGTTTGGCCTGTGAGGCGCTGGCGAGTTTTGAGAACGTGAAGCGGCGCATGGAGGTGGTCGGGCGGGTGGCACTGCGTGGTAGCCCAAACACCAATGAGGTCACGCTGTACGACGATTTTGCCCACCACCCCACCGCAATTCGCACCACGGTGGATGGCTTGCGCCGCCGCCTCCAGGCCAGCGATCACCCCGGCCAGCGCATCCTGGCCGTGTTCGAACCGCGTTCGAACACCATGAAGCTCGGTGCGATGAAGGCGCAACTGCCTTGGAGCCTGGAGAGCGCCGACCTGGCGTTTTGCCAAAGCGGCGGCCTGGGCTGGGACGCGGTCGAGGCGCTGGCGCCGATGGGCGCGCGGGCGCAAGTGGCTGGGTCGATCGACGCGCTGGTGGGCCAGGTGCTGGCCGCCGTGCAACCCGGCGACCACATCGTGTGCATGAGCAACGGCGGTTTTGGCGGGATTCATGCCAAACTGCTGGCGGGCTTGAGGTCTGCGGAGTAAAAGTGCAGCCAGAGCTTACTATATTTTATATAGCAAACTATTTAATAAATACGTGACCTAGATGCCAATTTTGTTAAAATTTTGTAACTACTCAGCTCCCTTCCAGTTGCGCAGCAAGGGCGACTCACATTTGAGGCTGGGTAGGTTGCCCTTTGAATGTGAGGGTGAGGCAGTGCAACAGGTTGGCATTTTGTTTCTTCATCGTGGCCAAGTAGGC
>JANLYO010000138.1:0-15505 GCA_031365665.1 Rhodoferax sp.
TGGCGCACGATGCGGTCGATCTCGGCCATCACCTCGGGCGCATGGGAGGGCGCGCGCAGCCAGCTGGTTTTGATCACATTGCCACGGCCGTCAATCTCGACTTCAAACACACCCACGGCATACAAAAGCGGCTGCAATTTGCCTTTGTAAATCTTCGCGGCGTTGCGGTTGTAAATGTGCCCGGCGGCGTCACGGCGAAACTCCCGCGCTGTCGCGGCTTGCGACAGCGCAGCCGGTGGCGCCACGGGGGCAGGTGCGGCTGCGGGCGGCGGCGGGGGTGCGGGCGTGGGCGCTGCGACCGGCGCAGGCGGCGCTGCCACGGGTGGCGCGGGCGCGGGCAGGGGTGTGGAGGCGCAACCCGCCACCACCAGTGCGGCGCAGGCCAGCGCTCCCCGCAAAAGCGCCTGGCGATTCTGGTTCGATTCAAACACTTGTTGTCTCCTTTTTGTCTTGCAGCGGTAAAGTATAGAAGCCAATAGGCCGCGCGGCAGGGGTGGATTTGGGTCCATGGGTTACAAGGCGTTTGGCAGAAAAGCGCGGTGGCTTCGCCATCGGGTTCAAAAACTGTATACACTTTCTAAATCGACACACCACTTCAGGAAGACCCGGCGAATGGAAAGTTACCTGCTCGATTGGGCCAACCTGCTGCTGCGCTGGGTGCACGTCATCACGGCCATCGCCTGGGTCGGCTCGTCGTTTTATTTTGTATTTCTCGACAGCAGCCTCACGCCGCCCATCGATGAAGACCTGAAAAAACAAGGCGTCAGCGGCGAACTCTGGGCCGTGCATGGCGGGGGCTTCTACCACCCGGTCAAGTTCAATGTCTCACCGCCCCAGTTGCCTGCGCATCTGCACTGGTTTTATTGGGAAAGTTATTCGACCTGGATGTCGGGCATGGCGCTCTTCACCGTGTCGTACTTGTGGAGCGCCAGCACTTATCTCATCGACAAGTCAAAGATGGACTGGTCGCCCACCGACGCGATTGGCGTTGCCTTGAGTTTCCTCGTCGTCTTCTGGGTGCTGTACGACGCGATTTGCCGCATCTTTGGCCAGAAGAAAAATGGTGATGCGATTGTGGGCGCGCTGGTGCTGCTGCTGGTGTGCATCGCCTCCTGGCTGGCCTGCCACTGGTTTGCCGGGCGCGCGGCCTTCTTGCTGGTGGGGGCCATGCTGGCCACCACCATGAGCGCCAGTGTGTTCTTCTGGATCATCCCAGGGCAGAAGAAGGTGATTGAGTCGATCAAGGCCGGTCAGCCGGTGGACCCCATCCATGGGATGCGCGGCAAACAGCGCAGTGTGCACAACACCTACTTCACGCTGCCGGTGCTGTTTGCGATGTTGAGCGGGCATTACAGCTTTACCTACACCCACCCGCAGAACTGGCTGGTGCTAATCCTGATGATGTTTGCCGGTGCCGCTATACGGCAGTTCTTTGTGATGCGCCATGGCTTCAAGCTCGGGCGCAACGCCAACCCCTTGCCGTATGCGCTGGTGGGCATGGTGGTGATCATCGGCGTGATCGTGTGGCTCAGGCCGGCGCCGCCAGCGGCGGTGCCCGTGGCCACCCAAATGGTGCCCGCCAGCCCCATCATTGCCGCCGGACCGGCTGAATACGTCGCCGTCGTCAAGGTGCTGGAACAACGCTGCGCCATGTGCCACGGCGCGCAGGTGCAGATGAAAAACGTGCGCTTCGACACGCCAGACCAATTGAAGCTGCATGCGCAGAACATCTACCAGCAGGCGGTGGTGACCAAAGTCATGCCGATGAACAACTCGACCGGCATTACCGATGACGAGCGCCTGGTGATCAAGCAGTGGTTTGAGGCAGGGGCGAAGACGCAGTAGCCGGTTGCAAGCAGGGCGGTTCCAGTTGACACATCCCGCCTTCAATGACGCTGACGCGATCGCCAAATACGCTGACGGCCCGCCCCGCAATGTGCCGGGCTACAGCAGTCTGCTGACGATGAGGCGCATCTTGCTGGCCGAACGCGTGCCTGACAACGGCCACGTCTTGGTCGTCGGCGCGGGTGGCGGCCTGGAGCTGGAAGAATTTGCACAGGCCCATCCGGGTTGGCACTTTGACGGCGTCGACCCCAGCGCGCCCATGCTGGACCTCGCCGCGCACAGATTGTGCGCACTTACTTCAAGGGTGACTTTCCACGAGGGCTACGTTCAAGATGCGCCGCCCGGCCCTTTCGACGGAGCCGCCTGCCTGCTGACCTTCCACTTCGTGCCGCAGGATCAGCGCCTGCACATGGCCACCGAAATCCGCTGCCGCCTTAAACCTGGCGCGCCCTTTGTTGCAGCGCATTTCAGCGTGGCAGACAGCCAGACAGAAGACGGCCAAAGCGAACGCAACGTCTGGATGTCTCGGTTTGCGGCTTTCCGCACCGCCTCAGGCATTGCGCCCCAGCAGGCTGCTGAAGTCCGGGAAAACGTACAAAAAGAATTGCCGATCTTGACGCCAGCGCAGGACGAAGCCCTGCTTCGCGAGGCCGGATTTAGCAATGTCCAGCTTTTCTATGCGGGGTTCATGTTCCGGGGCTGGGCGGGCTATGGGTGACGATTTGGTGAGGTGGGTGTGTGGTTGATTTTCAGCGTGGCCGCTTTCGACCCAAGGCGGGCGTAGACATCTAGAGATTGGGCGTATCAAACCAGACGTTCTGCGCGACCTCGCGCGTCTGAGCGGGGCCGATTGCTCCCGCGCCGCTGTCAGTTGCGCATTGAATCTGCTTCGCCACAAGCTACTCCATCAGGTAGCCGCCGTCGATGTACCAGTCGCTCCCAGCAAGCGCCTGGTATAGAGCCGTTCTCCACGAGTTCCTGAACTGTTCCTCTTCCCCAGAAGCCACGACGGCGAGATGCTGCGCGACGGCCGCTCGCCCCGCCGTGGGATGAAGTTTTTTGAGGGTAAATCTCAGGGCTCCGAGTTCCGTAGCCGCCTCGATGGCGAACCTTGCCTTCAAGTTAAAACCGACAAAGTGCCGCTCAACACGCTTGCGGAGTGCTTTGTCCCAGCTCGCGGGCGGTTCGGCCCTGTAGTCCAGCGCTAGCGGCGCGGTTTGTAGCACCGACGCAAACAGCCATTGCTCTGTAGATAACTGTGCGTTCTCGAAATACGGGTGGATCGTCTGGTCATTCGCCGTTTCCGCTCGGCTGGTACCTTTGCTGTGGTTGCAATCTCTGCAGGCCGGAACTAGGTTCGTCGGGACGATCGACAGCCATGGATAGTCAGACTTGTTGAGGAAGTGGTCCAAGGTCGTGGCTCGCCCGAAACCACAGAAAGGACACTTACGTTGCGGTGAACTGATAACCAGTTGGTCGTAGTGTTGGCGAGCTGCCTTAGAGGTAGGCACCATTTGCCCAGAATAGAGGCTCTTTACGTCGCTTTTAGTAAGACTGCCAAACACAACTTCTCCGCTCTCTTCAATCGACAAAGGGAGTTGATAGAGAACATGGTTCTGAGCCGCATGCAAGTAGGCTGACTCCGCGTTGATAAATCGGCTCTTCGCTTTTGCGAAGTCAGCCCGTTTGGCAGCATTTCCCACATTGCGAACGCAATCCTCGAAGACAGCAGCAGTCTTAAGTGCCGGAGGCTTCAGGTTCCTCAAAAGTCTTCCTCCGCGTCAGTCGCCGCCGACTGAGATACGACCATCGCGCGTAGCAAGGCCTGCGCTTCGAACCCTAAACGTCCTTGGTACTCTTCAACAATTTTGTCAAACGTTTTGCCCTGCTCAACGGCTTGCCGAAGCATGTCGTGAAATCCGGATCGGGTTACCTCTAAACCGAAGATCTCTTGAGTAAGCACGCCAACGTTCTCGCCAAAAGTCTCTAGTTGCGGTCTCGCAGTCGTACCTTCAGCTCTTGATCGCTCCATTGTCCACACGCACGACCGCGGCACCTCTTGAACCACAACTGGTGAATGCGTTGCGATGATCGCCACGCCGTTTCGATCGGTTAAAAGCTCCGAAAGCGCACGCGCAAACGCTGACAGCAGGGGAGGATGCAGGTGACTCTCAGGCTCGTCCATCAACACCAAGGTCTTCTCCTCCACAGTATCGACAAGCCTGGTCATTGTCAGCAGGACGATTGCATGCCCGGAGCTCATTCGCTCGAACAAGCTTCTAGCTTGCTTTCTAACCTCGGCGTCCTCTTCGATGTCAACAAGCGAAGCCAACTCCATGTCGGCAAAATTGTCGTCAGACTCCAGGCGTCTGATTGCAGCCAACCATCGCGCTTTCTTCGCGTCAACACTGAAGCAAGAAGTCAAACTGGCCAGGAAGTCGCGACATAATTTAGTGTGAGACTTCAAGCTAATAGCCTCGGCAACTGACGCATCAGTGTCTTTCATTCCGACATAGAAGTACGCGACACCTTCGTTTCGGTTCGGCTTATCTTTAAGTGGCCTGAACGGATCAAAGGCACTAAAGGAAACGGATACAACCGCACTAAAGAAGTCTTCGGGCAGCTCGCTATCGTCAAACGTTCCGCGAACAAGAAATTTGCCGGATCCGGCTTCATCCGTGCCCTTTTGCACGATCGACCGAATCATGTTGTTCAACAGTGTGGTCTTTCCTACCCCGTTTCTTCCGATCAGGACATGGACATTCGTAGGCGGTTTAGATTCGGGGTCGACGTTGAACGTAACCTCAATTTTTGCGGTCTTAGCGGTCCCTGGATCGCGGTAGGCAAACTTGAACTCCGTCAAAGGCGCGCCGCCTTTCCACACGCGTTTAAACTGTCCATGTATCGTGGACAGGCGAATGCTACGGGTAAGCGAAGTCGTAAAGACCCCCTCTAACTCTGCGTCAAGCAAAATCGTTGGATCGTGCACGACATCTCGTAAGGTGGTAAGTAAGTCCGCTCCAAATGCGGCGCTCAGTTCATTGCGGATGGCTTTGTAGTAATCGACGTCCTGTCCAAGCGAAAAGAACTTGTCTGACAGTGTTTCGAGGGGCAGAGTTAATGCTTCAGCGGTTCGACCTTCCGTTTGACCTTTGAAGCCAATCTTCACCGAGCCGCACTCAACCTTCTTGCCAGCCTCGTCAAAGACAGTTAGGGAGAACATCGTCTTGAACAAGTAATCATCCCAGTTGTCGGTGTCCAGAACGGCAAGACACTTCGGTGAAGGGCGCTTTGCCGCCGAGCTAGACGAGTACACGATGCGAATCGGGAATGACATGCAACTCCGAGAATAAGTTGAGCCGCCCCGGGGGCGGACGTTGACAAGAGTTTATCGCCAAGGTCGAATAGCGAACGGTCGCCGACTGCACGTCAACGTGTTGCCCTCTGCATGCAGTTTCTCTGGACACATAGAACGAAAGGCGGATCTAAAAATCCGACATCACTCGCTCGAATTTCTCGAACTTAGTGTCAGACGTGACCTGGCCAATATGTTCGAGTTTTGAGGGCGTCAGGGCTTACCAGAATGCCGACCTTTGCCGGCTGCAGCTATTGGGCCCAAAGCCAACCACCACCCCGCAACTCAATCAAACGCCCAGCCACCAAGGTGCGTAGGCCCCACCATGCCCGCCCACAACTTGCGTGCAGGCCTGTCGCCGCCGGCACCACTGGCCACCATCAGCGGGATCAAATGTTCCTCTCGCGGGTGTGAAGCGCGGCCACCGGGGGCCTGGCTCCATTGCCCAAGCTGCAGTGTGCGCTCGGCGCTGTTGCCGCTCAAGGCGTCGTCCAGCCAGTTGTGAAAGGCCAGCGAAGCAGGGCCGCCTTCGTTGAAATGGCGCAGGTTGTGGAAGCTCATGCCGCTGCCCACCACCAGTACGCCTTCGTCGCGCAACGGGCGCAGGGCTTCGCCGTAACTGCAATGCAGCATAGGGTCCAGGCCGGCCTGCAGCGACATGGCCACCACCGGCACATCGGCGTCGGGGAACATGACCTTGAGCGGCACGAAGACGCCATGGTCCCAGCCGTAAGTGGGCTCTACCTTGGCCTTGTAGCCAGCGGCTTGCAGCAAGGCGGCGGCCTGCTCAGCCAGTGCCGGTTGACCCGGGGCTTTGTATTGCAGTTCGTAGGTTTCCGGTGGAAAGCCGTAGTAGTCGTAAATCAGCTCGGGCCGCGCGCCGCCTGTGAAGCTGGGCACGGCAGCCTCCCAGTGCGCGGTGACCAGCAGGATGGCCGCAGGCGTGGCCGGCAGGGTGCTTCGAACGCTGCGAAGAAAGTCTTCGGTGGCCTGGTACATGCGCTTGCGATCGCCAGTCATGAAGAAGGAAGGTCCGCCGCCATGGGGCAGGAACAGGGCGGGAAGACGAGAGGAGGGGGGTGGGCTTATGGTTCGATCACTCATTTCTTCCCATAGGTGCTGTCATGGTCTTCGGCCACCGTCAGAAAGCGCATGAACTCACCCTCGCGAAAGGCGGTGGCTCGCCTCGATTGGGTGATGCGCAGCGAATAAATGGCGTCTACACCCGTTGGTGGCTTCACGCTGCTGATTTTTTTCCATTTCAGGCCGCTGTCGCGGTACACCTGCTCCCAAGTGAGCTGGCGGATTTTGTTCAGGGTGTCAAGCGCTGCATGGCGCTCGGGCTTTTGCAGCATCAGCAAATTGACTTGAAAGACCGGGTTGTTGATGTCCAGGCGCACCAGCGGCGGGCTAATCAGCGGCGAACTGCTATGCGGCGGCCTACTTTTTGGCATTGGCTAAACGGCGCAGGGTTTTGTCTTGATCAGCATCGCTGGGCGCGTTGGTGCCAGCCCATTGCAGGGCTTTGCCCAAATCGGTGGCCGCGGCGGGAGCGTGGAGCCAGCGCTCGTTGTCGGGCACCACCGTAGCGGTGCGCACCAGCCACACGCCAGCGGCCTGTTCTTCAACCATCACCTGGCGGCCAGCAAACTGCTTGCCCAGTGAAATTTGGCCATTGGTGCCGACGATCCTGACGCTGACGGCAGAAGTTGCTGCTTGCGGCATACTATTTTCCTAAAGTACTAAGTTAGGAATATTTTAGTTCAAAAAGCCTGTATTGCCATTGCCAACTGCAGCGCCAGCCGGTTGTGCCGTTCTGCGGCGGAACAGAGCGCTTCATGCGCGAGGGCACGGATGTGATGCCGTGGTCTGGTTTATGAGTGTTTTCTTAAGTTTTTACAAATCCGAAGTCATACTCCGAAATTGTAGAAACCTGCTCTGTACAAGGCCTCCCACGGGTTTTTCAGTTTGGATTAACCCGCCAATTGCATGGCCAGCCGGTTGTGTTGCTCGATCAACGGCTCCAGTTCCAACGTCGCCAGTCGCCCTTCACGCACCACCACTTTCCCATTGACGATGGTGTAAGCCGCCTGGGCGCTGGCGCACAACATCAGGCTGCCCACCGGGTCGTGCACCGCGCCACCGGCGAAGCCCAGCGTGCGCAGGTCAAACAGCGCCAGGTCGGCGCAAATGCCAAGGGCGATGTGGCCAATGTCGCTGCGGCCCAGCACTTGGGCGCCGCCGCGTGTGGCGAGTTCGAGCGCGTCGCGCGCGGTCATCTCGGCGGGGCCGAGGTCGCAGCCGAAAAACGTTTGGGTTCCCGTGGCCGTGGCGCGCGTTTCAGGCGGCGCCATCGCGCGGCCCACACGGGCCAGCAGCAGGGCCTGGCGCGCTTCGTTCACCATGTGCGCGGCGTCGTTGCTGGCGCAGCCGTCCACACCCAGGCCCACTGGCACACCGGCGTTGAGCATCTTGCGGATGGGCGCGATGCCCGAGGCCAGGCGCATGTTGCTGCATGGGCAATGCGCCACGCCGGTCTTGGATGCTGCGAACAATGAGATGCCCAGATCGTCGAGCTTCACACAATGCGCGTGCCACACGTCGTGGCCCAGCCAGTCGAGGCTTTCGGCGTATTCGGCGGGGGTGCAGTTGAAACGTTCGCGGGTGTAGGCGATGTCGTGGTCGTTCTCGGCCAGGTGGGTGTGCAGGCGAACCTTGCGCAGGCGCGCGAGGCTGGCCGATTCACGCATCAAGTCACGGCTGACACTGAAAGGGGAACACGGCGCCAGCGCCACTTGCGTCATGCTGCCGTGGCTGGCGTCGTGGTACTTTTCGATGAGGCGCTGCGAATCTTTCAGGATGAAGTCTTCCGCCTCCACCAGGCTGTCGGGCGGCAGGCCGCCCTTGGACTGGCCCACACTCATGCTGCCGCGCGAGGCCGTGAAGCGCATGCCGATTTCGCGCGCGGCTTCAATGCTGTCGTCCAGCCGACAACCGTTGGAGAAGAGGTAAAGGTGGTCGCTGCTGGTGGTGCAGCCGCTCAGCAGCAGCTCGGCCATGGCGACTTGCGTGCTGACGTGGACCATCTCGGGCGTCAGCCCGCCCCAGACTGGGTACAGGCCGCGCAGCCAGCCAAACAGCTCGGCATTTTGCACAGCGGGAATCGCCCGCGTGAGCGACTGGAACATGTGGTGGTGGGTGTTGACCAGGCCGGGCGTGACCAAGTGGTGGCGCGCGTCGATCACCTCCTGGGCTTCGTCGCGCAACGCGGGTGGCAAGGCGGCGGCGGGGCCGACAAACTCGACCAGATGGCCACGGATGAAGATGGACGCGTCTCGCAGCTCGGTGCGGGCTTCGTCCAATGTGGCGATGCACCGTGCGTTGTCGATCAGAAGCGTTGACATCAATTTGAGTGCTATAAAAAATATATCTTACTATCTATATTTCACGTGGCCTGTGGCCTTATATTATAAAAAAATGTTATTTGCAAGGTGAAAATTGTCAAATAATTAATACCCATGTTAACTGACTTGTGACCTGGTCACACTGCACTTCACACCGCAAATTATGCGGCCCTTGTCAGTCTGCCGTGATGCCGGCCGCCTTGATGGTTTTGGCCCAGAACTCGGTGTCTTTTTGCACCAGCGCATCCAGCGCAGCGGGCGGCAGGTAACGCAGCTCGATGCCTGCTGTATCGGCACGGGTTTTGGTTTCTGGCAATTCCAGCGCAGCCTTGATCTGGCCCGAGAGCTTGGCCACCACATCCGGCGGCGTGCCAGCGGGTGCGAAGATGCCGACCCAGGCTTCGAGCTCAAACCCTTTCATGCCGGCTTCTGACGTGGTCGGCACATTGGGCATGCTGGGGTGGCGCGTTTTGCTGGTGACAGCCAGGCCCTTGAGTTTGCCGGCCTGCACGTGGCCCATCACCGAAGGCGGCGTGGTGATGAACACCTGCACCTGGCCCGAGAGCACGTCTTGCACGGCGGGGCCGGAGCCGCGGTAGGGAATGTGTACGATGCTGCTTTGCGTCTGCTGCTTGAACATCTCGGTGCCGATGTGCGAAAGTGAACCGTTGCCCTGCGAGGCGTAGCTGAGTTTGCCTGGGTTCTTTTTCACGAAACTGGTGAACTCGGCCAGGTTGTTTGCAGGCACCGAGGGATGGATGGCGATCACATTGGTGGCCACGGTGATGAGTGCCACGGGCGCAAAGTCTTTCTGCGTCCAGGGCAGTTTGGGGCTCAGGTTGGGGTTGCCGACGTGGTAGGCCGAATACGAGTTGAGCAGGGTGTAGCCGTCAGGGTTGGCACGGGCCGCAAACTGGTAGGCCACGTTGCCGCTGCCGCCGCCTTTGTTGTCGATCACCACTGCTTGGCCGACCACTTTGGCCAGCGAGTCTGAGAGGATGCGCGCCGATGCATCGACAAACCCCCCCGGCGGGTTGGGCACCACCAGGGTGATGGGTTTGGCCGGGTAGTTTTGCGCGAAGCCGGCGACGCCGGCCAGGCCAAGCACGGCGGCGGCGAGCAGGGTTTTGAGGCGGGGGGTGTTCGTGGTTTGCATGGGGGTAGTTTCGCAGGTTCAGGTCAATATTTTCCAGACAACAAGGCGCCCGCGCCCGGCACGCGCCGCTCCAGCCCCAGGCTTTTGAGCAGCGACCAGGTCGTGCACACGGCGCTGGAGACCACGGGCAGGCCGCTGGCCGCCTCGATCAATTCAATCGACGCCAGTGAGGGCATTTGCACGCAGGCCGAGGCCACGATCACGTCGGCCCCTGTCACGTCGAGCTGTTTCCAGAGTTCCGCCGGGGCTTTGGGGTCGCGCGCGCCCACGGCCAGGTTGTCGTGGATTTCCAGCGACACACTGTCCAGTACTTCGATGCCTTCGTTTTCGATGTAGTCGATGACCAGCTTCGTCAGCGGCTTCATATAAGGCGCCACGATGGCAATCTTTTTGGCCCCCATCGCCTGCAAACCTTCGACCAAGGCGCCTGCGCTGGTGATGACGGGCGTGGGTGCGCCATTGGCCACCGTCACCTCATGCAGGCGGCGCTGGGATTCGCGGTGGTAGCCCTGGCCCATGCTCATGATGGCGACCAGGCAGGCATAACCCATCGCGTCCATGCGTGCGTCCGACAGCTCCAGCGCGCAGCGGTCGGAGTCTTTGTCCATCGCGGCCAGCTCGTCTTGGGTGACGGACTTCATGCGCATGCGGCTGGAGTGGAAGGTGAAACGCTCGGGCAGCACCTGCTCGCGCCAGCGCAACATGGCCGGGATTTCAGTCTCCATGGTGGTGTTGGAGCTTGGCACGATCAGGCCGACGCGGTAACTGGTTTTGTTGGTCATGGAATTGCCCGTTGAATCCCCGTCTTTTCTGGCTTTCAGGGCGTTGCCGGGCCGTATTGTTGACCCTATCATCAATACCCACAAATACTATTTCGAGATTGACTCATACTGGATCAAGATGGGTTGACCGGCCAGGAGGCAGCATGGAATTGCGACAGTTACGTTATTTTGCAGCGCTGGCTGTGGATTTGAGTTTTACCAAAGCCGCGAAAAACCTGCACGTCTCGCAGCCACCTTTGAGTTTCCAGATTGCGCAGCTTGAAGAAGAGCTGGGCGCACGTCTGTTTGACCGCACCAGCCGCAGCGTGGCCCTCACCGAGGCGGGCAAGGCCCTTGTGCCGCATGCCAAGGCGATCCTGGCGCGTATTGAAGAGGCGCGCGGCCACGTCGCACGCGTGGCCAGCGGGCTGGAGGGGCGCGTGCAGATTGGGCTGGCGGGGTCTCACTTCATGGGGCCGTTTCCGAAATTCATCAGCGCATTCAGGCAAATGCGGCCGAAGGTCGAAATCGCGCTGCACGAGATGAAACCCAGCGACCATCTGCATGCCCTGCGTGACGACCGGCTTGATATTTGCCTGTCGCGCTCGCCCGCGCAAGATGCGCAGGTGAGCGCTGCCCTGTTGTGGCGAGACCCGGTGGTGGCCGCCTTGCCGCCTGGCCACCGCCTGGCCAAGCGCAACCGCATTAGCCTGGCGGATCTGCGCAATGAAGACTTTGTGCTTTTGCAGCATGACTCCTCGGCCTTTGCCAAGCGCCTGTTTGACGCCTGCCTGCGTGAAGGCTTTTCACCGCGCATCGTGCAGCAGGTGGTGGAGATTCCGGCGGCGCTGAACCTGGTCGCCGCCGGCCTGGGCGTGACACTGGTGCCCGCCTCGATGGCGCTCCTGCGCAAAGACGCCATCCAGCTGTGCACGCTGACGCAATCCCAAATCTCGATCAGCCCGGCACAGGCCAAAAATGCGAAAGACGGCGCCCCGCAGGCGCCCGCAGCACCTGCGGAGAAGCTCAATGGCGATGTCTACGTGTTGTGGCGCGCCAACGACTCCAACCCCGCCGTGGCGGAATTCAGGAAGTCTTTGCTCTCTTGGGCGCACGAGCAGGTGGTTGAGTGATTTGGGAATGGAGTGGCTTGGGTTGACGGGCAGCTGCAAGGCGCTTGGGCTTAAACTCATCGCCCATGAAAGCCCCTCCAGTAAAAACCTACCATTTGGCCTGCATCCCAGGTGACGGCATCGGCAAAGAAGTCATTCCCGCCGGGCAAACCGTTTTGCAGGCGCTGGCGGCTGGCAGCCAAAGCTTCCGCTTCGAATTCGAAAGCTTCGGCTGGGGCGGTGATTGGTACCGCGCACACGGCGAGATGATGCCGCAGAACGGCTTGGAGGCACTGCGCGGCAAAGATGCGATTTTGTTTGGCTCGGCGGGCGACCCGCACATCCCCGACCACATCACGCTGTGGGGCCTGCGGCTCAAAATTTGCCAGGGTTTTGACCAATACGCCAACGTGCGCCCCACGCGCATCCTGCCCGGCATCGACGCGCCTTTGAAACGTTGCAAACCCGAGGATCTCAATTGGGTCATCGTGCGTGAAAACTCCGAGGGTGAATACGCGGGTGTCGGCGGGCGCGCGCACCAGGGCCATCCGATTGAAGTCGCCACCGACATGAGCATCATGACCCGCGCGGGTGTGGAGCGCATCATGCGTTTCGCCTTCAAACTGGCGCAGTCGCGGCCCCGTAAATTCCTCACCGTGGTCACCAAGTCAAACGCCCAGCGCCATGCCATGGTGATGTGGGATGAGATCGCTGTGCAAATCAGCAAAGAGTTCCCGGACGTGGCCTGGGACAAAGAACTGGTAGACGCCATGACCGCCCGCATGGTCAACAAACCCGCGACCATCGACACCGTGGTGGCCACCAATTTGCACGCCGATGTGCTCTCAGACCTGGCCGCCGCGCTGGCGGGCAGCTTAGGGATAGCGCCCACCGGCAACATCGACCCCGAGAGGCGTTACCCCAGCATGTTCGAGCCGATCCACGGCTCGGCCTTCGACATCATGGGCAAAGGCCTGGCCAACCCCGTCGGCACATTTTGGAGCTGCGTCATGCTGCTGGAGCACCTGGGTGAAACGGCTGCGGCTGCCAAACTGATGGCGGTCATTGAAAAAGTGACGGCGGATGTGCGCTTGCACACCGGCGACTTGGGCGGCAAAGCGACGACTGCGCAGGTGACACAGGCCGTGTGTGAGGCGCTTGCAGCGGCCTGAAAAATTCACCCCCACACAACCGGAGATACGAATGAAACGATTGCTGACTGCGGCGGCCACGGTATCGGTCTTGGGCCTTTTGCCCTTGCTTGCATTGGCCCAGGCCACTTCGACGGGCTCAGGACAGGCCTGCCCCGACAAAAACGTCCAGTATTTCCAGGCCTTTCCGCCTGGTGGTGAGTCTGATCTTTCCGCCCGCCACCAGCAAATGGTGCTGAAGAAAAAATGTGCGGCGATTGAGACCATCATCCAGTACAAGGCTGGCGCTGGTGGCGCGCTGATGTGGAGCCAGATGAACCAGTTGCCCGGCGACGGCGTGAACATCGTTGGCGTGAACCTGCCGCACATCGTTTTCCAGCCGATTGAAGGCCAGGTGCAGTACAAGACGGCCGACATCACGCCCGTCTTCTGGTTCCACTACACGCCCGACATCCTGGTGGTGCCCGAGCAAAGCCCCATCAGGACTTTTGCCGACTTCATCAAGGCCGCCAAAGCCAGCCCTGGCAAACTGAGCCTGGGCGGCAGTGGACAAAACTCTGCCAACCATGCGGCGCATGAACGCCTGAACGCGGCCTTTGACGTGAAGACAATCTACGTGCCCTTCAAGGGCACCGGCGACATGGCCACCTCGGTCATGGGCGCGCAGGTCGATGGCGCGATGACCTACACCGCCTTTGCCATCAACAACAAAACCCGCATCCGCCCGCTGGCCGTGGCCATGGAAAAGCGCCACCCGCTGATGCCCGACGTGCCCACCTTCAAGGAGCTGGGTGTGAACTGGGTAGACGGTGCCTACCGTGGCATTGGCGTGCCCAAATCAACCCCGCCCGAAGCCCGCAAACGCATCTCCGACATGTGGATGGCGCTGAACAACGACCCCGAGATGAAAGAACTGGCGGCCAAAAGCGGCTTTGAACTGGTGAACGTGGGTGTCAACGAGATGGAGGCCTTTATGGCGGACAAGATCAAGCTCTACACCGAAGGCGCGGCGCGCCTGGGCTTGGGGAAGAAGTAGCAGACGGGTGGCAGCGGGCTTGGGTATTGAAAATGTTGTTAACCTCCATGTTAACAACACTGTCATTTTCGCTCGCAACTTTGAAGATTTGAATAAAATCCGCCCCTGGGCCACGTATTATATGAATAGTTAGCTACTAAAATAGTAGCGTTTCTGGGTCGACGATGGCTAATGTTGACACTGCTGCCGCGCATCCATCATCCGGTTTTAGCTGACCCGCAGTTCAATCTGTTGCCACTTGCACAGGCTGCCCGGTCTTCGCGCTCTGGCCAATAGCCGCCAGCGTCGCCGCAATATCGCAACTCGCTGACCCGGCCCGGTCAATCGCCGCAAAGTCCTTCTCGTGGATGAGCTTTGCAAACGCCTCCACACAGAACGCAAAGCCGTTGCCGGGGGCGCTGTGAACGTCAACAAAGGGGATGGCGTTGGCGAAGCCTTTGCGCACGCGCATCATGCTGGGCAACTGGTTGGCTTGCGCGGACTTCGGCTTGCTCGGCCCGACGCCGGGGCTGCCGGTGTGGTTGAGAAACTCGGTTTCGATCACGCCCTCGCTGCCCAAAATGGTGGCCAGGCGGTGGTAACCCACGTTCATGGCGCAATGCAGCTGGGCGCTGCGCCCGCCCGCGTACCACAGCGTGGCGCTGGTGCCGATGTCCACGCCACGGCCCGCAGGGACGCCTCCCAAACCTTCGTCCCTGTGCGACCACGCGCTTACGCGCTCGGGCTGGGCGGGGATGGCCAGGCGGATCAGGCTCATGGCGTAGCTGCCGGCGTCCAGCAGGGCGCCGCCACCCAGGTCGGCGTTCAGGCGGATGTTGCCCGCGCCGTTTTGCAGATTGAAGCCAAACGTGGCCTGCACATGGCGCACTTCGCCAATCGCGCCGCTGTGGATGATGTTGAGCATGTCTCGGGTTTGGGGCTGGAACCAATATGGGTAGGCCTCCAGCAGCATCACACCGTGTTGGCGCGCGGCAGTAAACATGGTTTCGGCCTCTGCCAGGCGCATCGCCAGGGGCTTCTCGCACAGGATGTGTCTACGGGCTTTGGCGGCCTTGACCACCCATTCGCAGTGCATGCTGTTGGGCAGAGCCACATAGACGATGTCCACGCCGGGGTCGGCCAGTAGAGCGTCGTAACTGCCGAGGGCTTTGGGCAGCTTCAAGTCGGCGGCAAAGGCCTGGGCTTTGGCCATGTCTCGGCTGGCGCAGGCCACGACGGTGACATGCGGGCTGCTGGCCACAGCGGCGACAAACTGCCGCGCAATATTGCCGCAGCCCATGACACCGATTTTCAAAACAGGTTGGGCCATGCAAGACTCCTACAATTTTTTATTCACACAGTTGGCGGATTTCCGCCGGGGCAGGCACTGCGCGGATGCCTTTGCCGTCGTCCCGCTTGGCAGCGAAAATACGGACTTCTTCACATTCCATGATCAGGTCGGGCTCGCCACCGTCTGCCTTGGCGCGGGTGATGTGGTAGGTCTGCACAAAACTTTTGGTGCGCCATTCGCTGATGGAAACGGCAATGTCCAGCACGTCGCCGTAACTCGCGGTTTTCAGGAACCGCGACTTGGTGTCCACCAAGGGTGTGCCGATCACCCCCAGCGTTTGGGTGGTTTCCTCCCAGCGCGGCACACCGCATTGGATGAAGAAGTGCCGCGAGGCCGCGTCGATCCAGCGGAAGAA
>JANLYO010000223.1:0-23610 GCA_031365665.1 Rhodoferax sp.
CGGCCCCACAGGCCGTTGTAGGCGCCGGAGCTGTCGGCCACACGTTTGTCGCCCTGCCCCAAAGCCCGATCCAGCCGCGCGCCGCTGTAGCCGTCCAACACAGCGGCAAGCACCGTGAGGGCCAAGGCGTCGTCTCCCGCTGCGGCCGGATTGTCCAGTGAGGTGAGGCTGGGCACTTTGAACGCCAGCGTTACGTAAGCCTGGTCGGCAGGCGCCTTGAAATCAATGCGGCGCACGCCGGTTTGCACAGGCTCCACCTGCGGCTTGCGACTGGGCACCGCGCGGGCCGGGATCACACCATAGTATTTTTCAGCCAGACGCCGGGCTTCGGCCACCTCCACATCGCCCGCGATCACCACTGCCGCATTGGCGGGCACGTACCATTTCTTGAAAAACTCGCGGGCGTCAGCGGGCGTCATGGCGTCCAGGTCGTTCATCCAGCCCACAATCGGACGCCGGTAGGGCGATGCGACAAAGATGGCCGCGCTCATGGCCTCACCCATCAATGCGCGCGGATTGTCTTCAGTGCGGGAGCGGCGTTCTTCTTTCACCACTTCAATTTCTTTTTTGAACTCCTCGTCGCTCCACTGGTTGTTGGCGAAACGGTCAGCTTCGAGCTTCATCACGTCTTCCAGGCGGTTGGAAGGAATCTGCTGGTAATAGCCGGTGTAATCACGTGCCGTAAAAGCGTTTTCGCGACCGCCCAAAGCCGCCACTTTGCGCGAAAACTCGCCCGGCGCCAGTGTGGGTGTGCCTTTGAACATCATGTGCTCCAGCACGTGGGCCACACCCGAGGAGCCGTCCACTTCATCCATCGCACCGACCCGCACCCACAACATATGCACCGCTGTGGGCGCGCGCCGGTCTGGTTTGACGATCACTGTCATGCCGTTGGCCAAGGTGAATTGCTCAACCCTGGCGACAGCTTGTGCCACGGCGTGGCCGGCGAAAAATGCCGCCAGGGCGACGAGCCCCAGGTGGAGCCGGGCTTTGAAAGCATGGTGCAAGATGTGTTTCATAGAATGGTGTGATTCTAAGAATTCCCAGATGTTCAGCTTTTTCAAGAAAAAACCGCCGCCCGCCGTTACACCTGAAGCCCTACCCGCGGCGACAAGGGCACCCGCCGCACCTTCACCCGCATCGGCTCCAATTCCTGCGCAGGGCTCGCTGATCGGCAAGGCGCTGGTTGCCCCCATCGAGATCCCCAGCGCGCCCGTAGCTGCGCCCGAACGCCAGAAGTGGCTGGACAAACTCAAAGCAGGTCTGGGCAAAACTGCCACCAGCATTTCAGGCGTGTTCGGTGGCACGCAGATCAACGAAGGGCTTTACGAGGACTTGGAAAGCGCCCTTTTGATGGCGGATGCGGGTGTGGCCGCCACCGAATTTTTGCTGGCCGACCTGCGCAAAAAGGTCAAAGACAGCGGCATCACCCACCCGGTGGCGCTTAAAAACGTGCTAATCGCCTCACTGGCCGAGATGCTCAAACCGCTGGAGAAGCCGCTGGTGATTGGCGAGCACAAACCCACCGTGATCATGGTGGTGGGAGTCAATGGCGCAGGCAAAACCACGTCCATCGGCAAACTCACCAAACACCTGGCCGACCAGGGCGCGAGCGTCCTGCTGGCCGCTGCCGACACCTTTCGCGCCGCCGCGCGCGAACAACTTTCGGTGTGGGCAGACCGCAACAACGTGGAGATCATCAGCCAGCAAGGCGGCGACCCGGCCGCCGTGAGTTTCGACGCGGTGAGCGCCGGCAAGGCACGCGACAAAGACGTGGTGCTGGTCGATACCGCTGGCCGCCTGCCGTCCCAACTGCACTTGATGGAAGAGCTGAAGAAGATCAAAAAAATCATTGCAAAGGCTGATGCCGCCGCCGCGCCGGGCCGCCCCCAGCAAGGCACGGCCACCGGCCCAAGCAAAGCACAGGGCGAGCCCAGCGCTGGGGGCAGCGAACCACACGCAGTGGGGAGTGTGGGGGCCATATTGGCCCCGCACGAGGTGTTGCTCGTGATCGACGGCAATACGGGCCAAAACGCGCTGATGCAGGTCAAGTCTTTCGACGCAGCGCTCACGCTGACGGGTTTGATCATCACCAAACTCGACGGCACGGCCAAGGGCGGCATGTTGGCCGCGATTGCCCGCGAACGGCCGGTGACGGTGTATTTCATCGGTGTGGGTGAAAAACTCGATGAACTCGAAACTTTCAACGCGCGGGAATTTGCGCAGGCGCTGCTGGCCTGATTTGTAAGACTTGAACTAAACGCCCGACTCAACATCAGACCCAGGCGACGTACCATCGGCAAGCTGACTAAAGCTTGTCCACGGCCCTTCACTTTCTCCAAATTCAATCAGGAACCTCAATGCAACGCAGAAAAGCCCTCGCCCTCATCGCCTCAAGCACCGCCGGTGCCGTTTCACCCCTTTTTGCCCAAACCGGCACGCCGTGGGCAAGCATTGAATCCAAAGCCCGTGGGCAAACCGTTTATTTCAATGCCTGGGCGGGCAGCGAACGCATCAACGCCTATTTGCAGTGGGCCGGTGCCCAGGTTTTGCAGCGTTACGGTGTCAAGCTCGAACACGTCAAGGTCACCGACACGGTTGATGTCGTCAAACGCGTACGCGGCGAGAAATCTGCTGGCAAACTGGCCGATGGCACGGTCGATATGGTCTGGATCAACGGTGAAAATTTTTTGGCGATGAAACGCGAAGGCCTGCTGTTCGGCCCTTTCGCCGAGAGCCTGCCGAGCTTCCAATACGTCGATGTGGCTGGCAAACCCACCACACGCATTGATTTTTCAGAACCCGTTGAAGGCCTCGAAGCGCCGTGGGGCATGGCGCAGTTGACCTTTTATGTCGACAGCAAACGTGTCGGCTCACCGCCGAAAAACATCACCCAGTTGCTCGAATTCGCCCGCGCCAACCCTGGGCGCGTGACCTACCCGCGCCCGCCCAATTTCCACGGCACGACCTTCGTCAAACAACTCTTGATTGACCTCAACGCGGACCGCACCGCCTTGTACAAACCGGTCACGCCCGACGCGCTGGCCAAATCGGCCGCGCCTCTGTGGACCTACCTGGACGCCTTGCATCCGCACTTGTGGCGCAACGGAAAACAGTTTGTGCAAAACAACGGCGCGATGCGCCAGATGATGAGCGACGGCGAGTTGTTGATGGGCTTCACTTTCAATCCCAATGAAGCGGCAAATGAAATCGCCGCCAAACGCCTGGCAGAGAGCGTCGTGAGTTACCAGTTCACCGGCGGCACCATCGGCAACACGCATTTTGTGGCGATCCCGTTCAATGCCAAAGCCAAAGAAGGTGCACAGGTGTTGGCCAACTTCCTGCTCTCACCCGAAGCGCAGGCGCGCAAGGCCGACATCGCCTTATGGGGCGACCCGACGGTGCTGGCTATCGACAAACTTCCAGCGACGGAGCGCGAACGCTTTGCCGCCAAACCTCTGCCCGGCCAAGTTGCCCAGTTTGCACCCACTGTGCCCGAGCCGCACGGTAGCTGGGTCGACGCGCTGGAGAAAGAATGGCTGAAGCGTTACGGCCAGGGCTGATGAGTGCGGGCTGATTGGGAGGCTACCGCGTCTCTTTAGCCACGCAAGAGCCCGCAAAGATGACTTTGCCGGTCGAATCGACCAAGCTGGCCTCGGCGGTCGTGCGGTCAATGCGCCAGCGGGCGCTGCCGCTGCCAAAACTGATCTCGCTGTCGCTGACCTTGCCGCTGGTGAGCCACTGGCCGTTGACGGAGACGACTTTTTCCGAATCGCTGAAACGCACCGTCACGTCTTCACGGGTCACAAACACCCCGTCGGGCTGCAGGTCACACAGGGCCGCACGCAGGTCGCGCGGGCCGCCATTGGCCAACACGTCTTTGGCCAGCGCCGCCGCTTGCGAAGGCCGCTGCGACGCAGCGCAGACAAATTCGGCCAGCGCGCGGCTGCCGTCCAGCATGCTGGTTTTGCCAAACTTGCCGCTCGCCGCTGTGACAGCCGCATGGGCGGCCTGCACCCGCGCCCGCGCAGAAGCCCCCTCGGGCGTCAAATCCAAGGGCGAGGCGGTTGTGGCCAAGGTGGCCAGTTGCATCGGGCCCTGGCAGTTGGCGACAAAGTGGCTGTAATTCAGCGGCGGACTGGGCTTTTGGGCATTCACACGCACCAGAATGCCGGAGATGTGGTGGCGGTCCACCACCGCCAGAGAAATCGGGTCAACGCCGTACAAAACGTCATCTATGCGCTGCAACAGCAGCGGCCCTTTGCCGGCGGCGCTGGATGCGGCATATGTGCCCGGGCTTCCCATCGGATTGCCCAGAGGCCCGCGTGCCGTCGAGTTTTGTGCGGAAGCGCCCAAGGGCGTGCCGCCCAGAAAAAACGCGATCACAGGCAAGGCAAGGCGCAGGGCAGAGCGCATGGCAATAGTGCTGCGGCGGGAGAGATAATGGGTCATCAGTACAGGTTGGAATCCTGCGGAATTTTAGGGCTTCGGGTTTTTGCCGGATGTGACCTGCTGCACGGAATCCAGCTTTTTCAATTCCAACCATCCTCGCGCCCTCTGGTGATCCCCACGGCCCTCCCTTCACATGACACAGCTCCTGCCCCACATCAAGATTGAAACCGCCCCCAACCCCACCGCCGCCGTGATCTGGCTGCATGGCCTGGGCGCCGATGGCAACGACTTCGCCGGCCTGGTGCCTGCACCCGGCGGCGGCGGGTTTTCAGCGGCGCTGGATTTGACCGGCCTGCCGCCGATCCGGTTCATCTTCCCGCATGCGCCGCAGATTCCGGTGACCTTGAACGGCGGTTACGTGATGCCGGCCTGGTACGACATTTTGGGCACCCAGCTGCAACGCGTGGAAGACGGCGCGGGCATCCGCAAATCCGCAGTGCAGATTGAAGCGCTGATCGCCGACCAGGTGGCGCAGGGCATACCGGCCTCGCGCATCGTGCTGGCGGGTTTCTCACAGGGCTGCGCGATGGTGCTGCACACGGGCTTGCGCCACGCAGAAAAACTCGCGGGCATCATGGCGCTGTCGGGTTATTTGCCGCTGGCCGACAGCGTCGCCAAAGAACGCAGCGCTGCCAATAAAGATACTCCCATTTTCATGGCGCACGGCATCGCTGACCCGATGATCACCCTGGACCGCGCCGAAGCCTCGCGCGACGCCCTGGCCGGTTTCGGCTGCAAAGTGCAGTGGCACACCTACCAGATGCCGCACAGCGTGCATCCACGCGAGATCGAGGATATGAGCCGGTTTTTGAGAAGCGTGTTGTAGCGGCGTGTAGAAGCCGTGGTTAAGTCATTTCAATTTATATAGCAAACTATCCATATATTACGTGGCCTGGATGCCTCATTTTTATAAATCATCCTTCGTACCGCCTTTCTTGGCATAGATAAACCCCAATTTGGGTATTTTAAGGCCTGCCCATTTGCCAGCTTGCCTGCGGGGGCCTGATTCCGTTAAAGTGCGGCAAGGGGCGCTGGCTGCCCCGTCATGGGGAGGCCACGATGAGCATCAGCGAAGAAGACCGGTCATTTTGCAAAGCGATGGTGGCCCTGGCCAACTGGCGCACCCGCAATCCCAAACTTGAACCCGCCGACGAGCCGGATGACGTCAACCAGCAACGGCAATTGGTGATGCTGCGCCTGTCCCAACTGCGCGAAGGTGATCTGGACCCCTGGACTGGCCGCAAAATCCAGGTGCTGGTGCGCAAAAGCACGCGTTACATCGTCTATCTTGATGACAAATTCGATGTCCAATGGTGGTGGACGCAGCGCCTGCCAAAAGAAGAAGGTTTGAGCCTGATCCAGGCCAATGTGACACGTTTGACCAGCGCGAGTGCGTTTTTGCTGGCGCCACAGGCCGAGTTGGGCGCCAGTTGGCCCGGACGCATCAAGTCTTTTTTTGCGGGCGAACCGGCGCTGGAACCCAGCGGCGGGCCGCCAGCGGTCGTCACGCCGCCCGGCCACTTAAAACCCAGCCACGCGTCCGCCTTGCAAGTGCGCCGGTTGATCGCCGAGTCCATGGCGATGGTGCTCAACAATGCGTCAACCGCCGACTGCGAAAAAATTCAATTGAAGGCAGATGAGCAAATTCTGATTGAAAAAGACCGCCAGTGCCGGGGCGTTTTTTTCTGGCACTTTTTCATTGCCGTGATTGTGGCCGCGATGGCGTCAATCCTGGTCACCCAGGGCTTTTCCCTATGGGGCATCCAGGCGGCGGGAAGCGGCGCAGCGTTGTTGTCACAAGTCATCCTGGCCGGCGCGGTTGGCGCGTTTCTGTCGGCGCTGACGCGCACACGGCAACTCGCGCTCGAGCCTGAGTCTGGCCGCGCCGGCTTGGCGGCAGACGCCTACGCCCGGGCGTCGATTGGCGCGGGCGTTGCGATGCTGGTTTTTTATGCTTTTGAATCCAACGTCATCCTGAAAGGCGCGTTGTCCACCGGGGCCGGCATTCATGAAGCAGCTGTGTACTTTCTCAGCATTGCCAGCGGGGCCAGCGAACGGGTGATGCCGGCCCTGGTAGGCCGCGCTGAATCATTGATTGGCGCCAAGGCATCCCCAAAGGCCGATTCATAAGGTTTTGCCAGAGGCGCGGTGCGCGGCGACGAAGCCGAAGGTCATCGCTGGCCCCAGGGTGATGCCGCCACTTGGGTAGTGGCCGCCCATCACGCTGTTCATGTCGTTGCCAGCGGCGTAAAGGCCGTCAATCCGCACCCCTTGCGCGTCCAGTACTTGGGCGCTGGCATTGACTTTCAAACCCGCAAAGGTGCCCAAACTCCCCGGCACAACCCGCACAGCGTAATACGGCGCGCGGGTCAGCGGCGCCATGCAGGGGTTGGGCCAGCCACAGGCTTGCGTGTGTGCGGCATCGCCCTGGATGCGGTTGTAGGGCGTTTGGCCTTTGGCGAAGTCGTCGTCTAAACCTGCGGTGGCCATGGGGTTGTACCGTGCCACGGTGTGTTGCAAGCCATCGGCGTCGATGCCGCAAGCCTGGGCCAGCGCCGCCAAACTGCCGCCGCGTTGCAAATACCCATTGGACAAGCAGTGTTTCAACGGCATCGGTGCGGGCTTGACCGCGCCCAAGCCGTAGCGGCGGATGAACGCGTGGTCACACACCAGCCACGCTTGCACGGTGTGGCCGCTCGGGGTCGCTTTGAACAGCGCCTGCATGACGTCGTAATACGAATCCGCTTCATTGGCGAAGCGTTGGCCCGCAGCAGTGACCGCAATCAAACCTGGTTTGGCGCGTTCGATCAGATGGGGGAAATGCGTGAAATGGGTAGCGTGGATCGGTTCGCCCTTCGGCGTCTCTTGTGGCACCAGCGACACCGGTGCCAGCGCCGCTGACTGCACCAGGTTCTGGGCGACCACGCCGCCTGCCGACTCACCCAGCCGCAAGCCGTCCCCCGTGTTGCCCCGCGACGCGGCGGACCAATGCTCCTGCCCGGTGGGTGCGTGCGCCAGCAGCTCTTTTTTGCGCGCGGTGTCATGCGGAAACCCGCCACAGGCCAACACCACGCCACAGCGGGCGCGCACCGCCACCTCGCCACCAGGTGTGCCCAAAACGGCGCCGACTACCCGGCCAGCTTCCTGAGTCAATCGCAGCGCGGGACTGTTGGTGCGAATCTCCACCCCTTTGGCAAACGCCGACGCTGCCAGCGCGGCGACCAAGGCATTGCCGTTGACCAGGCGCATGCCCCGCCCATACAGGAGCAGATCGCGCGCGTGCGAGAGCAGCAGGCGCGCAACGTACCCAAAAGATGCCAGGCGGCGCATCGCATTGAAAAAATGCCGCAATTCCGTACCGGAGGCGATGCCCAGACCCCACAGCGTGGTTTCGGGCAAAGGCGTTTTGAGTTCGGCCAGCTTTTTGCCCAGGCGGCGGCCATCAAACGGCGCGGCGCAAATCGAGCGCCCGCCCGTGGCGGCACCCGGCGAGTGGCCATGAAAATCCGGGATGGCGTTGCCGTCGATGAACTGCACTGCCGTCTGGTTTTGGAAAAACTCGACCATCCTCGGGCCGTTCTCCAAAAACGCCAACACCTGCGCTTCGTCAAATTGCGCGCCCAACTCGTGTTTCAAATAGGACAGCGGTCCATCGATGGCTTCGACGATGCCCGCCTGGGTGGCCAGAGGGTTGCGTGGAATCCACATCCAGCCGCCGGACCAGGCGGTGGTACCGCCGTAGCGCGGTTCTTTTTCCGCGACGATGACTTTTAGCCCCAGGTGCGCGGCGGCCACAGCCGCAGACAAGCCGCCCGCGCCTGAGCCCAGCACCAGCAGGTCACAGTCCCACGGTGCGGCGCTGTGGTCGGCCACGTTACGGGTCAATAGGTTTCCAAATGCAGGCGGCCTTCTTTTTTCAACGCTGCGCCAATCGTCTCCCACGCCAGACCGTGTCCGGCGGCCACGTCCTGGAGCGCCAACAGCACGCCTTCTTCCATGCTCTTCAAGCCACACACGTAAAAGTGCGCATTGGCATCTCGCAGCAGGGCGGCAAGGTCAGCGGCGCGTTCGCGCATCAGGTCTTGCACGTAACGCTTGGGCTGCCCTGGCGTGCGCGAGAAGGCGAAATTGATGTCGATGAAATCTTTGGGCAGGTTTTGCAAAGGCCCAAAATAGGGCAGTTCTTCCTTGCTGCGGGCGCCGAAGAACAGCATTAACTTGCCACCCTCCGGATGTTGCCCCCACGCTCCACCGCTTCGCAGGTCGCTGCCCCCCGAGGGGGCTAGCCCGCCTTGGGACGGCCCGGCGGCTGTCTGCCTTTGTCGTCTGCGCCATTCGGTCATCGCGCGCATGGGCGCGCTGCCGGTGCCGGTGCAGATCATCACGATGTGGCTGCCAGGATGGTTGGGCATTAAAAAGCTTGCGCCAAAAGGGCCGATCACCTGGACTTTGTCGCCCACCTTGAGGTCGCACATGTAGTTGCTGGCGACGCCGCGCACCGGTTTGCCGTTGTGATCTTCCAGCACCCGTTTGATGGTGAGCGAGACGTTGTTGTAACCGGCGCGTTCGCCATTGCGCGGGCTGGCGATGGAGTACTGGCGCGCGTGGTGGGCACGGCCTTTCTCATCGACGCCCGGCACGATGATGCCGATGGACTGGCCTTCCAGCACCGGGAACGGCAGGGCGCCAAAATCCAGCACCACGTGGTGGGTGTCATAGTCGCCACCTGCGGTTTTGCCCACTTCGGTCACACGCACATTGCCGCTGACAGCGGCAGTGACGGTTTTTGCTGCCGCTTTGGGGCCATACAGATTAGTGTAGGCGTGCGCTGCCGACCACGGCGGCACCGTGGCGCCAAAGTGCGCGCTGGCGGGCGCGGCCTCTGCGGCTAAAACACTGCTTGATGTGTTTGCGCTTGCTGCGGCGGTTGACGCATTCGCTGTTGAACCTGCGCTTGCTGCCTCGTCGGCGGGCGCATCAGCCACCGCCGTGTCGACGCCCATCTCAGCCAATTGCGCTGCCGACAGTTCCTGCGGCAATTCTTCCCAGGTGAGCTGGTCAGCCGTCGAATACGCCATGAGGCGCGGCATCAGGCGCCAGTTGTCGATGGAACCGGTCGGGCATGGCGAGATGCAATCCATGCACGAATTGCATTTGGACGCATCGACGACGTAGTTGTTGTCGTCATGCGTGATCGCCCCCACCGGACAAGTCGCCTCGCAGGTGTTGCAGCGGATGCAGATCTCCGGGTCGATCAGGTGCTGCTTGAGCACCGAACCTTGTACCAGTGCGTTCATGGTTTGTCTCCTGCTGTTTTTTTTCGCCGATCGCTGTTATTGATGCTACCTCTATTCGCAATCGTTGCCGTTCGGGCTGAGCCTGTCGAAGCCTGCCCTTTGCCGGGCAAGGACCCTTCGACAGGCTCAGGGCGAACGGCCTTGATCAATTGAACCGGATGTACTCGAAATCAATCGGCTGCCGGTTGATGCCCATGGCAGGCGGCGCAATCCAGTTGGCAAATTTGCCGGGCTCTACGCAGCGACCCATCAGGCTGGCGACAAAGGCGCGGTCTTCATTCGATGGCAGCCAGGTGTCGGCATTGGCGGCCCATTCGGCTTCATTCACCACACGGCCATCGGGCGACACTTTCACGCCTGACAAAGCCCCAATATTGCGGTGGAAGGCCTTGTGCGGCACCGTCAGGCGATGCGGCAAACCGGCCTTTTCCAGCACCTTGTTCCAGCGGTTCACACCGGCCACCGAGTCTTTGATGAAGTCGTCGCGCAGCACTTCATTGAGCGCATTCAACATCGGCACTTCTTTTTCCACAATCTGCCCGCCCTGCACTTCCAGCACCTTGTAGGTTTGGCCTTTGAGAATGTGGTCGTCGTCGCGTTTGCCTTCTTCATACCGGCCTTTGAGCCCGCTGCTGTAGAAGGTGGCGGCATTGCTGGACTGGTCGGCACCAAACAGGTCAATGGTCACGCTGTAGTGGAAGTTGACATAACGCTGCAAGGTGCCCAGGTCAATCACACCGGCGGCGCGCAGCTTGCCTGCGTCGTCAGTCTTCATCTCGTTGATCGCCTGCGCCGTGCGTTGCAAGACGCGCGAGACGCCGCTTTCCCCTACAAACATGTGGTGTGCCTCTTCGGTCAGCATGAATTTGGTGGTGCGGGCCAGCGGGTCGAACGCGCTTTCAGCCAGGGCCGCGAGCTGGAACTTGCCGTCGCGGTCGGTGAAATAAGTGAACATGAAAAACGCCAGCCAGTCCGGCGTTTCCTCATTGAAGGCGCCCAGAATGCGCGGGTTGTTCTCGTCGCCGCTGCGGCGCTCAAGCAGCGCTTCGGCTTCCTCGCGGCCATCGCGGCCGAAGTGGCGGTGCAAGAGGTAGACCATGGCCCACAGGTGGCGGCCTTCCTCGACGTTGATCTGGAACAGGTTGCGCAGGTCGTACATGGACGGCGCGGTGAGGCCCAAGTGGCGCTGCTGCTCGACGGAAGCCGGCTCGGTGTCGCCCTGTGTCACGATGATGCGGCGCAGGTTGGCGCGGTGTTCGCCAGGCACATCCTGCCAGACCTTTTCGCCTTTGTGGTCGCCGAAATGGACTTCGCGGTCGGCCGAACCCGGGTTCAGGAAGATGCCCCAACGGTAGTCGCGCATCTTGACGTGGCCGAACTGGGCCCAGCCTTGCGGGTCCACACTCACTGCGGTGCGCAGGTAGACCTCGTTGTCGGTCGCGCCAGTCGGGCCGACGTCGTCCCACCAGTTGATGAAATTCGGCTGCCAGCCTTCAAGCGCGCGCTGCAGGGTGCGGTCTTCGCTCAGGTTGACGTTATTGGGGATCTTTTCGCTGTAGTTGATGCCGCTCATGGTGTTGCTCCTTGAAAATGATGTGGGGTTAGACACGGTTCCAGTCAAATGCTGATTTCTCGCCCTTGCCATACACCTTGAGCGCGCCTTTTTCGCCGACGGCGTTGGGCCGCTGGAAAATCCAGTTCTGCCAGGCGGTCAAGCGGCCAAAAATGCGGGTGTGCATGTTTTCCTGGGAGTTGAAACGCAGGTTGGCTTCCAGGCCCGTCAGCGCATCAGGCGACATCGCAACCCGCTCTTCGATGGCGATGCGCACTTCGTCGGCGTAGTCGATGTCGTCCGGGTTGCTGGTGCACAGGCCCACTGCCATGGCTGCGTCGGCGTCGAGTTTCTGGCCTGCCACGGCACGAACGGCGTCCAGCGCGGGCTGTTCGTTGTAGAAACGGCGGCCCAGACGGCTCTCGCCCGTGGCCATCGGGTAGACGCCAAAATTCACCTCCGCCACGGTAATGGTGGGCGATTTGGCGGCATCGTCGGGCAAAGCCAGGTGGTAAATCCGGTCACAGGCCAGGGCCAATTCCAGGAAGGTGCCGCTGAAGCAGGAACCCGCTTCGACCAGCGCAAACAGGCTGCGCGAGGACACATCCAGGCGGCTCAGCGTGCGGCGCAAGAGGCCGGTGGTTTCCCGCACCAGCCAGTGGTCTTTGTGCGCCAAAAGCGTGGCGTCCATGGCCAGTACCGCCGCTGCGTCGCCCTGGGTTTTGATCAGCCAGGTGCCGATGTCCAGCTCGTTGGTGCGCATCGACAGGATCGCGTCTTCGAGTTCGCGGGCCATCGCCAGCGGGTACCAATTGTTGCCGGCGGCTTCGATGCCGGCGATGTCGGCAGGCTGGACGCCGGTGGGGGCCTTCACGGTGAAGTTGGCGGTGCGTTTGGCGCGGTCGATCTCCACCGTGACATTCGGGTAACGCAGCGTGTCGGCCTCAATCGTGCGGGTCACCGGCGCGAGGCTCACGCCTTTTCCGTTCGCCGGGCGATCGCTCTTGGCGGCCAGTTGCAAGGCGCGCTCCTTGACTTTGGCGGCAAACACCGCCGGTTTGGCGATGGCGTCGACCAGGCGCCAGTCAACGGCCTTTTGGCCACGCACACCTTCGACGCTGGTGCAAAAGATGTCGGCCAGGTCATGGCGCACATGGCGCTTGTCGGTCACACGGGTCAAACCGCCGGTGCCGGGCAACACGCCCAGCAAGGGCACTTCGGGCAGGCTGACAGCGCTGGCGCGGTCGTCCACCAGGATGATTTCGTCGCAGGCCAGTGCCACTTCGTAGCCGCCGCCCGCGCAAGCGCCGTTCACGGCCGCCAGGAATTTCAGGCCCGAGTATTTGGAAGAGTCTTCCAGGCCGTTGCGGGTTTCGTTGGTGAATTTGCAGAAGTTGACTTTCCAGGCGTGTGAGGACACACCCAGCATGAAGATGTTGGCGCCCGAGCAGAACACCTTTTCCTTGGCGCTGGTCAGCACCACAGTGCGCACTTCGGGGTGTTCAAAACGCACGCGGTTCAGCGCGTCGTTGAATTCAATGTCCACACCCAGGTCATAACTGTTGAGTTTGAGTTTGTAGCCGGGGCGCAGACCGGCGTTTTCGTCAAAGTCGGCGCTTAAGGTGGCAATAGCGCCATCAAAGCCCAGTTTCCAGTGTTTGTAACGCGAGGGATCGGTTTGGTAGTCCACCCTAGGGGCGGGGGCGTTGGCAATGGCGGCGGTGTCACTCATCATGTCTCCTGGTGGGGAAAAAGGGCGCTTGGAATTCTCTTGCAAGTCTTCAGGGTTTCATGCATTAAACTGCATTTTTCTAAATTTCATGCAGTATATTGCAAATTTTGAAGCTGTCAAGCGATTTAAAAACTTTTTAGGCAGGCAGCTTGGATCGTTTTTAAATTTTGAAATGCTAATATTTATATAGCAATACATTCAATAAATACGTGGCCCAAAGCCCATTTTTTCATAAATTTTGGTGTCACAGACGATTTTCGACTCCAAAAACCCCAAATTGGGTATAATTTTAAGATCTACGCCCTGGCAACCCGAATCTGGTCCCGCAGCAGGGCGTAGTTGTCAGCTTGCGTGCGGCCCGAAGTGTTCAGCGTCAATTGCGCCTTGCCATACAGCGCCGCGCGGCTGGCCAGAATGCGTTTAAGGTCTTCCATCGCCTCGCGGTTGCCCGCCATCGGGCGCAGGTCGCCCTGCGTCACCACACGTTGCATGTGCTCCTCGGGCGAGGCCTGCAGCCACACGGTGAAGCACTCTGACAGCAGCAGCTTGAAGGTGCCGGGGTCGGCCACGATACCGCCGGGCGTGGCGATCACCGCGTCAGGGTGCCGGGCGACCACCTCTTCCAGCGCGCGCCGCTCGTAGCGCCGGTAGGCCGCTTGCCCCATCAGGTTTTGAATCTCGCTGGCCGAGCAACCGGCCACACTTTCAACCTCGCGGGTCAGCTCCACAAAGGGCACGCCCAGCTCGTCGGCCAGGAGTTGCCCCAGCGTGGTCTTGCCAGCGCCGCGCAGGCCGATCAACGCAATGCGGCGCAATCGGGTGGCGCTCGAACCGGCCTCGCCAAACAATTCGGCAAGGCTCAGGCGCGCGCGCATCAGATCGTCTTCAGCGCGGCCCTGCAAGAGTGCGCCGATCAACTGGCGTTCAGGTGAGTTGCTGCCGTCGTCGGCCAACAATTGCGTGACGTGGCAGCCCAGCGCCTGCGCCACCTGCGCCAGCACCACCACCGAGGCGTTGCCCACGCCCAGTTCCAGGTTGGCCAGATGTCGCTCTGAGACGCCGGAACTCAGCGCCAGCGCCTTGCGCGTCAGGCCCGCACGCGCACGCATCAGGCGCACACGTTCGCCCAATGCGGCGAGCAAGGGCTCACGTGAGTCTGGCAGATCTCGTGGCTCTGCCGGGGTTTCAGCCAGCTTTCTTGCCGTGGTTTTGGCGACGCGTGATGCACTCATTCGTGCAGTTTAATGCATGTTTAACGCAGATGACAAACCAAGGCGATTGAACCGATTACCATCGCCCCATCGAAGGAGAAACCCGCCATGTTGAGTTACCAAATTGAACAATTCGGCCAGCCCTTGGCCAAAGTGCTGCGCGACACCCCCGTGCCCCAGGGCAGCGAAGTCGTGCTGCGTGTGCAAAGCTGCGGCGTTTGCCACAGCGACGTGCATTTGCAGGACGGTTATTTTGATTTGGGCGGCGGCAACAAGGTCGACTTGACGCGCTCCTTGCAGCCGCCCCGCACGCCGGGGCACGAAATCGCCGGCAAAGTCGTTGCTGTCGGGCCTGACGCCGTGGGTGTGAAGGTGGGCGACCAGCGCGTGGCGTTTCCGTGGATTGGCTGCGGCACATGCGCCCTGTGCACCAGCGGTGACGAACACCTGTGCGGCGCGCCGCGCAACCTGGGCATCAACCGCGACGGCGGTTTTGCCGACCACGTGCTGGTGCCGCACGCCCGTTATTTGCTGGACTACGCGCCCTTGCACATCGACCAGGCCTGCACCTACGCCTGCAGCGGCTTGACGGCTTACGGCGCGCTCAAAAAGGTGGCCGAATACAGCGCCAGTTTTGCCGCCGGTGAGGCGCTTTTGATCATCGGCGCGGGCGGGGTGGGCCTGAACGGCGTGCGCCTGGCCAAAAAGCTGCATCCCGGCGCAAAAATCATCGTTGCCGAGCTGGACAAAGGCAAATGGGACATGGCCCGCGCAGCCGGTGCCACTGAAGTGATCGACCCGACCGCCGACGGCGCAGGCCGGGCGCTGGCCAAATCGACCGGCGGCGGTGTGCTGGCGGCCATCGATTTTGTGGGCGCGGGCAGCACCTTTGACTTCGGCTACGGCGCCCTGCGCAAGGCCGGCAAACTGGTGGTGGTCGGCCTCTTTGGCGGCAACACCACGCTGGCCCCGGCGATGTTGCCTCTGAAAGTCGTCACCATCTGCGGCTCGTATGTCGGCAATTTGCAAGACATGCAAGAGCTGATGGACATCGCCAAAACTGGCAGCCTGCCCGATTTGCCCAGCGCCATCCAAGCGCTGGATCAAGCCGACAAAGTGGTGGCTGACCTCAAAGCCGGCCGAATCAAGGGCCGCACCATCTTGAAGCCCTGAGACGCGTACCTGTACACCAGGTTCGCCACCCAGCTCGATTGACGCATGCCGAGTTGTTTGCCAGCGCATGGGTCAATAAGCCAGGAACCGATTCGCGTCACAATCACTCCAAAGCATCCTGGAGCATGCGCGGCGCATGCTGAAAGGTGTCTGGAGAATATTGAATGCCACGGCTGCCATCCATGATTCCCATGCTGCTGAAGGCGACTCCCTGGTTTGCAGGGTCCGCCCTCAAGCCGGATTGGGGTCTGGGCGCGCGGGTTTGCACCGCATTGTTTGGCCTGCACACGGCAGCCCAAGCGGCTTCGGTGCAAGTGCTGGTGCAGGACGGCGCAGGCAAGGCCTTGCCGGATGCGGTGGTATTTTTGGAATCCGCCGACGCCAGCCGGGCACGCACGGCGGCCAAACCATTGGCAGGTGTCGAGATCGCCCAAGTCAAGCGCCAGTTTGAGCCGCGTGTATTGGTGGTGCCGCAAGGCACCTCGGTGCAGTTTCCCAACCGTGACTCGGTGCGCCATCATGTTTATTCGTTCTCCGCCACGAAAAACTTTGAACTCAAGCTCTACAGCGGCACACCCGCCAATCCCGTCACGTTTGACAAAACCGGCATTGCCATATTGGGCTGCAACATCCACGACAACATGGTGGCCTGGGTGGTGGTGGTCGATACGCCGTATTTTGGGCGCAGCGCGGCGATGGGCCAGGTGGCTCTGCCCAATGTGCCTGCCGGGGCCTACCGTTTGCGGGTGTGGCACCCGAATTTGCCGGTGGGCGCGCCCGCGCTGGATCAGCCCTTGAATGTTGACGCCACAGACGCCACCGTGACGGTACGCATGGCGGGCCTGGCCCCGTGAGTCTGGGCCAGCCGGGCAGCGCACGCCAGGGCAGGTGGGGGTTTGCCGCGCGGATCGTGGCCTTGTCTTTGGCGCTGTTTTTGCTGGTTCAAGCGGCCGTGTTTGGCATTGTGCAAGCCAGCATCGAGCGCACCGCACGTCAGCAAATTGCTGCTGAACTGCAAGTGGACGAACGTGTTTGGCGGCGCCTGCTGGATCAAAACGCCCAAAAATTGGCCCAGGCCGCGCGGCTTTTGGCGGCAGATTTTGGTTTTCGCACTGCGGTGTCATCAGGTGATCAGCAAACTATCCGTTCAGTGCTGGACAACCATGGCGCGCGTATTGGTGCCTCCGTTACCGCGTTGCTAGACGGCCAGTTGGCGCTGCAAGCCGCTGGTGAAGGCCAAGACAGCAAAGCCCTAGCAGCGCTGGTAAGCCAAATTGCGGCACCGATGTCGCGTCAAAGTGTCGGGAGCCAAATTGCGCTTTTGAACCAAGTGCCTTACCAGTTCGTGCTGGTGCCAGTGCGGGCGCCCGTGTTGATTGGCTGGGTGCTGATGGGTTTTCCAATTGGGCAGGGTTTGCTGCAAGACATGCGGGCCTTGTCGGGCGTCCATGTGGCGCTGAATAACCCAGCCAAATCCGGGCCAGCGGCCATATTGGCCAGCACCCTGCCTACAGCGGCGTTTGGCGCCTTGCAACCGGGGCTTGAATTAGGCCCGGAGTTGAAATTGGATAGTGACACTTTGGTGGGTCGCCAAGTGAAACTTGACGCAGGCAATGGCGACTTGCAAACCCTCCTGTTGCGTTCGTTTACCGACTTGGTCGCACCCTTTCGGCAAGCCCAAGCAGCGCTGGCGTGGATCACCGCGCTCGGCATGGTGCTGTTTGGTGTGGGCAGCGTTTTTCTGGCCCGGCGCATGACCACGCCGCTGCGGGATTTGGTGCGGGCCTCCGAAAAACTGGGCCAAGGCGACTACCAAACCGCGCTGCAGCACACCCATCGGCGCGACGAAATTGGCGACCTGGCGGTGGCTTTTGACGCCATGCGCGTCAACATCGGCGCACAACAAGCTGAAATTCGCCAACTGGCGTATTGGGATCGCCTCACGGGCCTGCCCAACCGGGCACGGTTTCGCGATGCTGTGCAACAGGCCATCGCAGAACGCGCCACCCTGCAGCAGGCGCAAAACCCAAACGGCACGCCAATTGTGCCGAAGCTGGCCGTAGTAGTGCTGGATTTAGACCGCTTCAAACTCATCAATGACGTATTGGGTTACGCCTTTGGCGACCGGGTGCTGGAGGCTGTGGCCAAACGATTGGCCGTCTTCACCACCCAAGCTGGCGACTTGGTGGCGCGTTTGGGTGGCAATAGTTTTGCCATCTTGTTGGCCCATAAGGACTTGCCACAGGCCTTGCTGGCGGCAGCGCAGATCGCCCAGTCGTTTGAAGCGCCGCTGGCGCTGGCTGACCAAACCATCGACGTCACAGCGGCAATAGGGGTTGCCGGCTGGCCCGAACACGCGCCAGACGCCGACACCCTTTTGAGCCGAGCCGAAGTGGCCATGTATTCGGCCAAATCACGCACGACGGGCATCCAGTTGTACAACTCGGCGCTGGATTCCACCAGCAGCCAGACTTTGTCCTTGCTCAGCGAATTGCGCCACGCGTTGGAGCACCACGAGTTGCGCTTGTTTTTGCAACCCAAAATCGGCTTGCCGCACTCCAACCCCAATGCCGCCGAAGCGCTGGTGCGCTGGCAGCACCCCACCCGCGGCCTGGTGCCACCGCTGGAATTCATCCCGTTTGCCGAACAAACCGGGTTTGTCCGGCAGTTGACCTTGTGGGTTTTCAACGAAGCAGCCAGTTTGTGGCACAGCCTGCAAACCCCAGAGCACGCGGTTCAAGTGGCCATCAACCTCTCGACGCGTGATCTTTTGGATGTGGACTTCCCCTCCAAGTTGGACCTTATTTTGCAGCGCCACCAGGTGCCCGCCTCGGGCATGTGCCTGGAGATCACGGAAAGCGCCATCATGGACGACCCCGTGCGGGCGGAGGCCACCTTGAACAAACTGCACGAGCGCGGCTTCAAACTCTCGATTGACGACTTTGGCACCGGATATTCCTCTTTGGCCTATCTCAAACGCCTGCCGGTGAGCCAACTGAAGATCGACAAGTCGTTTGTGATGGCGATGGAGCGGCTCAAAGGCGACGCCATGATCGTGCGCTCGACCATCGACTTGGCCCACAACCTGGGGCTCACGGTGGTCGCCGAAGGGGTGGAAAACGCCGCCGTCTACAACGCCCTGAAACAACTGGGCTGCGATGAAGGCCAGGGTTATTTCATCAGCAAACCCATGCCAGCCGCACAGTTTGTCGCTTGGAGCCGCAAGTGGAATGACAAACTCGATGCCAACCGGCGCGACTACGGGCAGTCTGTGCCGATGCCACTCGCGCAATCGCCCACGCTGCCAACGCCGCTGTCGGAGAAATAGCGCCCTAAAAACTCCAGCGCAGGCTGGTCGAAATGCTGCGTTCTGTTTGATGAGCGGGCAAACCGAGCAACAAGCGCGCGGCACGGTCGCTTTGCACCACTAAAAATTCCGACACCAGCGACAACTGGGGCCCCAGGTTCCAGCGGTAAGCCACGGCCAGGGCCTGGCCAGTTTCGCTATTGGGGTCGCCTGGCAACACGTCTGCCGCGCGTTCGTTGGTACTGAATTGGTCAAAACGTATCGCCAAATTGCCCGGCCCCAAGGGGTGGCTGGCGAGCAAAAACCACGAGGAAAAATCCACATAAACCGCGCCCGGCCCCATCAGGGTGTCACCCGCCAGCCACTGGGTGCTGAACTCCCACTTTCCAAGGTATTCGCCCAGGTTTTTTAGCCGGGCACTGACGTGGTTGAACCGGGTCAGCCAAGCGTATTGCCTATCTTGCAGCACCAACGGGTCGCCTCGGTTGTCGTACCGCATGGCGGCAAGCTCAAACTTGCCAGCGTAGGCGTATTGGGCAGAAGCGTAAAAACCCAGGCGCTGGTCCAACTCGCGGAAAACGTTCGTGGCGCGGGTTTGACTGGGAAGTGCGCCTGTGGCTTTGAACGCCGGCAAGTCCGCCAAGGGGATGGTTTCCGTCAGCCCGGTGATGCGGTCGCTGACGGACCAGCCGCGCCACGCCAGCAAAGCACCCGCCGGGTCATTGGCGGCGAACACCCCAGCCGTGAAACCGAAATCGTGCGCTGAACTGGCCTGACGGCCGTTGCGAAGCAGTTTGTATTCCACGCCCACGGTGCGCAACTCTTCACCTATCCAGCTGTTGATGGCCGAGCTGGAAATAGTGTCGCGCGGCGTCCAGCCGATGCTGTCGTAGTCGATCTCCAAACTTGTGACGGGGAAAAACGCGCCTAAGCGCACTTGCGATTTCCAGGCGCTGGCGGGCACGGGGTTCCAGGCAAGCCAGGCTTCGTTGACATCCAACACGCCCTTGCGGTCGTCTGCCGCGCTGAACACCAATGAGCCGGTGACGGCATCCATCACATCGCCCTGCAATTTCAAAAACCCTTGGCCGACGCGCAAACTGGGTGAAGTACGGTCAAAGCGGGTTTTGCCCAAACCGCCGTTAAACCAGCTTTGTGCTGAGTCCGATGCGCCCAGGCGCAGGTCAAGAAGGCCGCTTACTTCAACTGCGAACGCAGGGTGGGCGACCAGGCACGCCCACAGCGCAGTTGCCCAGGCCCGGTCTTTCACTGTTGCGGAATCCCTTTAGTCACCGGCCCCCACAACGCCAGTTCTTTGGCCAGACGCTCGCCCAGCAGTTGCGGCGAGCCGACCCAGGTGTCGAAACCGGCCTCCAGCCAACGCGCTTTGAGCTCGTCATTGGCCTGCGCTTTGCGGGCGGCGTCGTTCAGGCGCGCCAGCAGGTCGGCAGGCATTCTGGGCGGGCCAAACAGGGCAAACCAGCCGGTCACGTCGTAGTCCGCCACGCCCAATTCGGTGAGCGTGGGCACGTTGGGCATAGCCGCATTGCGCTCGCGTGAGGTGACGGCAAAGGGCGCCACTTTGCCGCCTGCAATGTGGCCACGCGCCACGTTGGGAATGTCAAACATCATGCTGATCTGGCCGCCGATCACATCCGTCATGGCCGGCGCGCTGCCTTTGTAAGGCACGTGCGTCATCTCGGTGCCGGTGCGCGCTGCCAGCAACTCACCGCTCAGGTGGTTGCTCGCGCCGATGCCGGCCGAGCCGTAGGTGACTTTGCCGGGGTTGGCTTTGGCGTAGGCGATCATCTCCGGCAGGTTTTTGTAGGGCTGGTTTTTGTTGACCACCAACACGTTGGCGTAACTGAGCAAGGGCGCAATCGGTGCGACATCTTTGACCGGGTCGAAAGGCATGGCTTTGAGCAAGTGCGGGGTGATCGTCAACGTGGGGCTGGCGGCAAAAAACAAAAGCAGGCCGGTGGGCGCATTGAAGTTGGCCTTGGCCACCGCGTCGCCGCCCAAAGCACCTGCTGCGCCGGGCCGGTTTTCCACCACGACGGTGACGCCAAGCTCCCGCGCGAAATGCGGCGCAAACTGACGCGCCGCCGTGTCCACCGGGCCGCCGGGGGCGTAACCGACGATGAGTTTGACCGTGTTCGGCAGGGGCGTCTGCGCCATTGCAGACAGGCTCATGGTTGACCAGACGGCCAAACTCCCCAGCACGCCACAGCCCAGACCGCGAACCAAGGTTTTCAGGTTTTTCATCACAGGATTCCAATCAAAACGCCGTTCAGGACGCTGTCCAGCACTCACCCAAGGCCTGCGTCAAACCGGATCCCAGCTGAACACATCGGCCGAGCGCTCGAGGTCGAAATAACTCGCCTTGAGCGCCGGCAAAGCGTGGGCCGCGACGCTTTGCGGCGTCCAACCTTCGGAGCGCTGCACGCTGCGCAGCGGGCGAGGCTGGCTCATCAGGAAGATTTCATTGTTGCGCACGGCGAAAACCTGGCCGTTGGTGTCAGCCGCCGCGTCGCTGGCCAGGCAAACGGCCAGAGGCGCGATCTTGGCGGGGGTCATCTGTTTGATTTTCTCGACACGCGCGGCCTGCGCGGGGGTATCGGTAGGAATCGAGCCGATCATGCGGCTCCAGGCAAAAGGCGCAATGCAGTTGCTGCGCACGTTGAACTTCAGCATGTCCAAAGCTATGGATTTTGAGAGCGCCATGATGCCCAGTTTCGCCGCCGAATAGTTGGCCTGGCCAAAGTTGCCGATCAAGCCGGAGGTCGAGGTCATGTGCACAAAACAGCCGCTGTTTTGCTCTTTGAAGTGGGTGGCCGCTGCACGGCTGACGTAATAAGCGCCGTAAAGGTGGACTTTGATCACAGCGTCCCACTCGTCAACGCTCATTTTGTGGAAGAAGCGGTCACGCAGGATGCCGGCGTTGTTGACCACCACGTCGATGCGGCCATAGGTGTCGAGCGCGGTTTGGATGATCTTGCCCGCAGCAAGCGCCTCGGCCACGCTGTCGGTATTGGCCACCGCCTCGCCGCCCTCGGCCTTGATTTCATTGACCACCGCCTGCGCTGGTCCGGCATCCGTGCCCTCGCCGCCTACCGACGCACCAATGTCGTTCACCACGACTTTCGCGCCTTCGCGGGCAAACGCCAATGCGAAGTCCCGCCCAATGCCGCCACCTGCGCCGGTGATGACCACCACTTTGCCTTCGACCATTTTTGCCATGTTGTGTCCTCTGGTTGATGTTGCTGGGGCAAGTTTAGCGGTTGACCCGCTGGCCCGGTGGCCGAATCGGGCGGGGCTTTACCTGGGCGGTCGCAACCCCCTCACAATCCCCGCGAAATCAGCTCCCGCATCACCTCCGAAGTGCCGCCGTAGATGCGGCTCACCCGCGTGTCGATGTAGGCGCGGCAGATTGGGTATTCCATCATGTAGCCGTAGCCCCCGTAAAGCTGTAGAAGCTCGTCGAGCGACTTGCCCAGCTCTTCGGTGCAGTACAACTTGGCAATCGCCGCTTCTTCCAGGGTGAGTTTGCGTTTCAGGTGCTCGGCCAGGTACACATCGACCATCATGCGCATGGCGGTCGCCCGGGTTTTGATGTCGGCGAGTTTGAACTTGGTGTTTTGAAACTCAAACACCGGTTTGCCAAACACCATGCGCTCCTTGGTGTATTTGATGGTTTCCGCCAGCATTGCCTCCAGTTTGGCGGCGCTGGCAATGGCAATAATGAAGCGTTCTTGCGGCAAATCGCTCATTAAATACTTGAAACCCATGCCTTCTTCGCCTAACAGGTTTGATTTTGGCACCCGCACATCGTCAAAAAACAGCTCGGCGGTGTCCGCCGCTTCCTGGCCCATCTTCTCCAGTTTGCGCCCTTTGCGGAAACCTGGGCGATCTGCCTCGACCAGGATGAGCGAGGTGCCTTTGGCCCCCAATTCGGGCTTGGTTTTGACCACCACCACCACCAAATCGCAGTTCAGGCCGTTGGAGATGAAGGTTTTGCTGCCGTTGATGACGTATTCGTTGCCCTCTTTTCGGGCCGTGGTTTTGATCGCCTTCAGGTCGCTGCCCGCACCCGGCTCACTCATGGCGATGGCCAGAATCACCTCGCCGCTGGCGGCTTTGGGCAGCCATTGGGCCTTTTGCGCGGGCGTGCCCAGGCGCTGGATGTAGGGCGCGATGATGTCCGAATGCAGGTAAAAGCCCGGCCCGCTGATGTTGGTTTTGGCCATCTCCTCGATCAACACCGCGCAGTGGCCAAAATCGCCACCCGCGCCGCCCCATTCTTCGTCAATTGCCGTGCACAACAGCCCTTCGCGCCCCGCTTTGAGCCAGGTCTCGCGGTCTACCCGGCCCGCTTTGTCCCACTGGGCTTGGCGCGGTGTGCATTCTTTGTCGATGAAGCGGCGCACGGTTTCGCGGTAAGCCTCGTGGTCTTCACGCAAAGCGGTGCGGGGGAAGTTCAAAACAGTGCTCATGGGGATGCCTCAGAGGTTGGCGGTTGGGTGGCTTGGCTGCGAATGAATGCAACGTGTGGGTGAATGAAGGCGTACAGCGATGCCGGCCGTTGACCGGGTTGAAGCAGGCGTTTAAGTTGCTTGATGTGGCCTTGAGTTTAGCCTCCGGTCTGCGTTTTCGCGTGTCACCTTGGCATTTTGAAGGCGCTAAATTGCTACATATTTAATAGCCAATACTATAATAAACACGTGACCAGAGAGCCAAAATTGTTCAAATTTTGTAACTACTCAGCTCCCTTCCAGTTGCGCAGCAAGGGCGACTCACATTTGAGGCTGGGTAGGTTGCCCTTTGAATGTGAGGGTGAGGCAGTGCAACAGGTTGGCATTTTGTTTCTTCATCGTGGCCAAGTAGGC
>JANLYO010000224.1:0-12771 GCA_031365665.1 Rhodoferax sp.
GCCATCTCAAGCCGCCTTCAACAAAAAATCCACATGCACCGCGTCATAGGCAAACTCAATTTTCCCGTCCGCCGTCTTGTCCAACACCCCGCAGGCGAGCAGGGTCTGAACATCGCCATGCACCGCCTTCACGTCGCGCTCCACGCGCCGCGCGGCTTCGCGGATGGTGACGGCGCCTGCGCCTGCCAGGGCCTGGATCAGGTCAAAGCGTTTGCCGCCCAGCGTGCGCATCAGCGCCCGCATGGCATCGGCCAGGCTGTCGGACAGCGAACGAACCTCAATCGCCAGTGTGTTCATGGATCAATCATCGCATTCAAGCAAATGGGTTGACCATGCCAACTCCTCTCGGCGTGAAATGCCGCACATTGCGCGTCGCCACGGTCAGGCCGTGTTCAAGCGCGGTAGCGGCGATCAACAAATCAGCGCCGTCGTGGCCCAGCTCAGCGCTCAGACGCCCCCAGCGCCTTGCAACGGGTGCGGACACCGCCAAGATGCGGTCGCTGTACAACAGAATCAAATCTTCCAGCCAAACCGTCAGGCTACGGGCGAATTCGGCTTCCGTCTTTCGTGCCTTCATGATGCCGCGTTCGATTTCGCCCAGACTCACCACACTGATGAAAAGCTGGTCTGCCTGCTGTTTTTGCAGCCATGCCAGCACCTTCGACGAAGGGCGGGCTTTGCGCAACTCGGAGAGGACAACCGTGTCCAGCAGGATCATGTCAGATCAAGCTCGCGCAAGGCGATGCGCGCGCGCGCGGAGGCGCCGCGCTGGCCGCCGCTGCCTTTAGCGGCTCCGCCTTTTGGTGCAGTTTGCTTGGGCATGGCCAGCAGATGGTCGATGAAGCTCGCAGGCGCAGTCACCCGACCGTTCTTCAATGCTGCAAATTCAGTGGCTGAAATGATGACCACGGCTTCTTTGCCATGTTTGGTCACGCGCTGAGCCTGCCCGCGCACCGCCGCAGCGACGACCTGGCTGAATTGCGCTTTGGCGTCTTGCAAAGTCCACGAGGCGGTATGGTTCACAGCAGAATCCTTCAAAGGTGGAGCGAACTTGGCATTGAAACTGGTCAGACATTCTGGTCAAATTTTAAGGGATGAATCCACCCGATGCAACTGGCTTGCTCACTGTTTTGTCTAGTGGCTTTCCCAAATCGGATCAAACAAGCCCAAGGTGAAAGCCCAGGGCATTTTGGGTGGCGCGGCGCGCTGGGTAGACCGGCGTGGGCAGCACCAGAAGCGCCCGAGCGATCAACCGCCGCATTCGGCCAAACGGCGCTGTAGGTAGCTGCGTTCAGCGTCGCTGCGAACCAGTTGAAGCGCTGTCGTGTAGGCGGCACGGGCCTCAGTGAATTGGCCCAAACGGCGCAGCAGGTCGGCGCGGGCGGCGGGCAGCAAGTGGTAATTGCGCAGCTCATCCCGCTGCGCGAGCCGGTCGATCCAGCTCAGGCCGTGTTGGGGGCCTTCAGCCATCGCCAATGCCACCGCCGCGTTCAGCTCAACCACGGCGCTGGGCTGTTCACGCAGCAAGCCGCCATACAACGCGGCAATTTGTTTCCAGTCGGTGTCTTGGGCGCGTAGTGCTTTGGCGTGCAAAGCCGCAATCGCCGCCTGCAATTGGTAAGCGCCACGGCGGTGGTGGGTCAATGCCGCATCGAGCAGCGCCAGCCCCTCCTGGATGCCGACGCGGTTCCAGGCAGAACGGTCTTGCTCTTCCAGCGGCACCAATTGGCCGTCAAAGCTCATGCGGGTAGCGCGGCGCGCGTCATGCAGCAGCGTCAGCGCCAGCAGGGCCAGCACTTCGGGCTCTTGCGGCATCAGTTCGACCAGCAGCCGCGCCAGACGGATCGCCTCAGCGCACAAGTCCAGCCGGATCAGCCCCAGGGTTGCCGTGGCCGCATAACCTTCATTGAACACCAGGTAAACCACACCCAGCACCGTTTGCAAACGCTGCGGCAAATCTTCCCGCGCAGGCACGGCGTAGGGAATGCGCGCGTCGAGAATTTTGCGTTTGGCGCGCACCAAGCGTTGGGCGGTGGTCGCTTCGGGCTCAAAGAAGGCGTGTGCAATCTCGCGGGTGCTCAGGCCACACAGGGTGCGCAGCGCCAGCGCCGTCTGTGCTTGCGGCGATATGGCGGGGTGGCAACAGGTAAAGACCAGGCGCAAACGGTCGTCTTCCACACCCGATACATCGGCACCGTGTGTTTCAGGGTAGCTGGCGGCTTCCGTGTCTGGCGCCGCCAGGTCGGGGGGTTCATCGGTGTAAATCGGGCCGCGTTTGCGGCTGCGCAGTTGATCCAGCGCCCGCCTCTGGGCCACCGTGGTCAGCCAGGCGGCGGGGTTGTCGGGCAGTCCGCGTTCGGGCCACACCTGCAGGGCCAGGGCGAAGGCATCTTGCAGCGCGTCTTCAGCCAGGTCGAAGTCGCCGAAACGACGGATCAACCCGGCTAAAACGCGCGCTCCCTGGGTGCGGCAGATTTGGTCGATGACGGGTGTCAGCACGTTCTGCCCAGGATTGCCGCCAAAAAACCGTTGCTGCCGCTACCGCAGCTGCAGTCAGCGAGCGGCGGCCAGCCGGTACAAGACCAGCAAGGCGGTGATCACCACCACCAGTACCGTCAACCCGGCCCCGCTTTTACGGGCGCTTGATTCGATGTGCAATGAATGGCTCAAACCCCAGGCGCTGGCCAGCCGCGCCAGCAGCATCACGCCACCCAAGCCGATGATGGCGAAGGCAGGCGCTTGCAGAAGCTCTGCAAAACCGATCAGCAGCAGGGCGATGGGGGCCTGTTCGGTCAGGTTGCCGTGGGCCCGGATGGATTGCGCCAACACGGGCTGGCCACCGTCTCCGGCATCCACGTTGAAGCGGCCCCGGTAAATGATGACGCGCACGGTCAGGAAAGCCGCAAGCAGGCCAACGAGCGCCGCATACGCGGCGGTGATAACAGGAGGATTGAATGCCATCGTGAGACCTTTCAAGTGGGTTTGAAGTGGATAGGCTTGCTGGGCACCACTCAAACCGTAGAGATCATGCCCAAGGGGCGCACTTCAATCGAACCGCCTTGCGATGCCGGGCAACGCGCCGCCCATTTCACCGCTTCATCGAGGTGGGGCACATCAACGATGTAATATCCCCCGAGCTGCTCCTTGGTTTCGGCAAAGGGACCGTCGGTGGTGAGGGTTTTGCCATCGCGAACCCGCACTGTGGTGGCGCTGAGGGTTGGCTTGAGTTCACCGCCGCCGCGCAACACGCCGGCGCCGCGCATGTCGGCGCCGTACTGGGTGAAAGCAGCGTACATTTGTTTTTGCGCTTCTGGGTTGTTGGCCATCAGGGCAAAGTTTTTTTCGTCGCCATAAATGAGAATCATGTATTGCATGGTTTTTCCTTAACAATGGGTTAACAGGGAATCAATAGGCCATCGGAACACCCGGTGGTGCTGCTATGACGCTGGACAAGCCCGATATCGACAACTTGTTCCATTTATTTTTTTCCGGGCATTGGCATCAAGGTGCAGGGCAATAAACTGGCGGCGCGGCAAGTACGGTGGAAAATCGGATGGGCGGCCCCAGGGCGCGTGGAATGATGCCATTTTGACCGGGACTGAAAAATTCCCGACTATTTAGAAAGATGCCCATGAAAATCCTCATCCTCCACGGCCCCAACCTCAACCTCTTCGGCCGACGCGAGCCGCATATTTACGGCTCGACCACACTGGCGCAGATCAACGAGCGGCTGGCTGAGCTGGCGGCTTCATTGAGTGTCGAGATTGAGGTTTTCCAGTCCAACCACGAAGGCGCGCTGGTGGACAAGCTGCATGAGCGCATCGACTCGGTGCAGGGCGCGCTGCTGAACCCCGCTGGCCTGACGCAACACGGCATCTCGCTGCACGACGCGATCAAGGCGATGCCGTTTCCGGTGCTGGAGATCCACCTCTCGAACATCGCGGCACGCGAGGAGTGGCGGCATCAGTCGATCATCGCCCCGGCGGCGCGGGCCACGATCCAGGGCCTTGGCTGGCGCTCTTACACGACCGGTTTGCGGGCGCTGGTGGAGTTGCTGCGCGAGGTTTGACTCTGCGCGGGAACAGTTGGAGCCTGGGTTGGGTGCGTGATTTTGGATTGTGTTTCGATCAAATTTTTGTCGAAAGCATCTAATATTTTGTATATTAAATATAAATTTGTATAATAAATAGTCTAATTTTTTACTATTTTAATAGCAAATTATTTATATAATACTTGGCTTAATGCTGATTTAAAATTGATGAATATTTTTTAATAAAAATATTTACAAACTGTGCGCTCATCAATTAAAGCGTCTGCTTCGACGCGACAGCCCGGCGCAGCTTGCGGTAGGCCATGACGAATTGCCCCACCACCGTCAGCAAAGCCAAAAGCGCAGCCAGCGCGACGGTGCCAACGCCTTGCGGGTACTCGGGTTTGCGCAAAATCAGCCACAGCGCGGTCATCAGCAAAAGCTGGCCGAGCGCCATTTGCGCGACTGTGGATTGCCAGAGTTTGGGATAACGCCCGGCGAGCCAAGCGCCGCTCAATCCGGCCAGCGCGCCGCAGCCGGCGCCTGCGAGCACATCGACGGGCCAATGCGCGCCCACCGCGACGCGCGAGAGACCCGCGAGTGCCGCCAGTGCCAGCAGAGTGAGCGAATAAAAGGCCTCGCTCGCGCCCCAGAGACGACCTGTTTGAGCGCGGCGCTGCCCAGCCAGCACCGCTGCAATGGCCACCGCCGCCGCAAACGCCGTGAGTGTGTGGCCCGAGGGAAAACTGGCGTTGTTCAAGAGCGGGCCGATCACCGTGAATTGCGCTGGGTCGATCAAGGTGGCGGGCCGATGCGCTTGAAACAGCACCTTGAGCGAAACCGAGAGCAAACCGCCCACCGGCACGGCTGCCAGCACTGCGAACATCATCTGCGGTCGCCACAAAAGCAGGGGCGCGGCGAGGCAAAACACCACGCCGGTATCGCCCAAGAGCGTGATCGACGACCACCACACTGGGCTGAAGCTGCTGGCCCATTGGTTCGCGGCAAGGAAAAGGGCACGTTGCGGCGGCTGCATTTGCAGCCAAAGGGCGATGGTTACCGCCATTAAAGCAGGCGCTACCCATGCCCAATGCATGTGACCCGAGGCCATGCCACGCGGGAGATGTTTGCCGCCAACCCGCTCGCCGTTCGCGGCCTCAGTAGTGCGGTCGTCGCTAGCGCCGGTCAATCGCGCGCTCCTTGGGGCCTTGCCAGTTGCGGCAAAGCTGGAAGTTGAAATGCGCGATCTGGCGGCCCCAGCGCGCCACGGGCTGTTGGTCGAGCAAGTCGCAGCGCTCAAATTCCTGCGGGCCAACCGGTGGCGGAAAACTCATTTGCGACCAATCAAGCACCAGCGCGTTTTCTCCGGGCTGCAACACGCCCCACCACAGGCCAAATTGGTCGAGGTGGCGCTGCACCACTTTCGTGGGCGCGTGGGCGTACCAGGCGATGCGGCTGGCGAGTGTCCAGTTCATCACCGCCAACGTGGGTTGGCCGTTTTTGTCGGCCAGTTCACGTGCGTGTATCGCGGCGGTGTCCCAGCCATACAAATCGGCAAAGGGATTGAAACTTGCGGAGGCAGGCACCTGGCCGGGCCGGCTTTTGGCCTCATCACCCGCTTCTGTCTGGATGCCGCCTCTGAGCATCAACATAATGAGGCCGGTGGCGCAAACGGCCTGAAACAGGCCCAAAGCGGTCAGCCAACGGCGCGGCTGTTGCCGCGAGTGTTGCCACAACAGCGCACACCCCGCCGCCGCTGCGGGCAGCAAGCCGAGCCAGGCGGTGACTGACCAATGTGGCAGGGTCGAGCCACGGCCCGAGAGGTAGACCATCAACACCAGCGGCGGCAGAGCGAAACACAGGCAAAACGGCAAGGGTCCAACTTTTAGACCGCTCGCCGCGCCGCCTGCCAGACGCCGGGCAGCCCAGGCGCCGACCAGCAGCAGCACGCCGTAGCCCAGCAACTGCACGATGACGTAGCCGCCGACCCGCACCAAGCGCCAATCGGCATTGCCGGCAGCGTGTCCGGTCTGGTAGGCCAGCGAGATCCAGCTGTTCGCGGCGTTCCAGCCGATCACCGGGCTGATCAAAACCGCCGCTACCGCCGCACCCATCCACGCGCCCGGTTGCGCCAAAACACGCGGCCCGTGCGCCAGCAGCAGGGCCAAAATGCAGCCTAGCCCGATGAAGATGGCCGTGTATTTGGTCAAACCCGCCAAACCCAGCACCACACCCAGCGCCAGCCACAGCGGAGCGTTGCGCAAGCGCGCGGCCTCACACAGGCGCCAGCAAACCGCCATCGCCAGGCAGATGATCGGCATCAGGATGCTGTCGGGCACCAGCGCCAAGCCCAACAAATGCGGCATGACCGCCAGCAGCCACAAACACAGGGCGGCGCGTGAAACCTGCGGCACGTTCGGGTACAGGCTGCCGGCCAAGGCGGCGGCAAACCAGGCTGCCAAAGCCCAGCAGAGCATCGGCAAAATGCGCATCAGCGCATCTGCCCATGTACCCATTGCTTGGCCCGCCGCGCCGCCCACACCTCCTGTGGCTAAGGCCTGCGCGAGTTGCCCGAACGGCCACTGCAACCAGCCCACCAGCGGCGGGTGATCAAAATAGCTCCAGTCGGGGTTGACGGAATACAGCGCGTAATGGGTTTCGTCGGGCGAGAGGTGGAAGGCGAAGGCCAACACGAGGTGCAGGGCCATGCCCAGGAGTATCAATCGGCGGCAGAAGCGATCACGCCAAACCGCCGCCAATTGGGCGCTGAAGTCCTCAGGCATCGGCTTTTCTCTTGGGCCGAATCCACACCAGCCAGGACGTGGCACCGTAATTCCACACCGTGCCGACCAAAATGCCGGCCAGTGCCGACAAGACCCAATGGCCGTAGTCGCTGTGGATATAACTGGCCACACCCACATTCGCCAGCGCGCCGATGGAACACGCCGCCATGAACTTCAGCAGCCCGGGCAGCAGCGCCATGCCCCGCAATTGCTGGTCGCGGTAAGTCAGCGCGTTGTTGAAGAAAAAGTTGCCGACCATGGCCACCGCTACGGCGATGGTTTGGGAGCGGGTGAAGTTGCCACCTGTGAGGGCCAATGCCGCGCGCAAGACGGCCAAATGCACCAACACGCCGAATGAGCCGATGGCCGCAAACGACACCAGGCGCGTCGGCACCCAGCGGCCAATGGTTTTGTCCGCCAGCAGCATCAGAAAATCCCAGGCGACGCGGTTGTCCAGCTTGCTGTCGCCGGCCAGCCGGTTGCGGAACTGGTAGGGCACTTCCTTGACGCGCAGCGGCGAAGGTGATGACACCACCAAGTCCACCAGAATTTTGAAGCCAATGCTGGAGAGCCGGTACACCGCCGCCTCAAACGCGCTCTTTTTGATCATGAAAAACCCGCTCATCGGGTCGTTGAGCGTGAGGCCCAGCACACGCTGGCTGATATTGGTGGCCAGGGAACTGATCTTCTGGCGCGAACTGTCCCACTCGCTCACGCCACCACCGGCCATGTAGCGCGTGCCGACCACAAGATCGAAGGGCCCGCCGCGCAGCGCCTGGAGCATTTGCGGCAGGATGGTTTCGTCATGTTGCAAATCTGCGTCCATCACCGCAACGTGTGCCGCGCCCGTGGACAACATGCCCTCCACGCAGGCGCTGGAGAGGCCGCGCCGGCCAATGCGGCGCAGGCAGCGCACGCGCGGGTTGGCGACCGAAAGCGCGTGTAAACGCGCCGAAGTGCCGTCGGGGGAGTCGTCGTCCACAAACACCACTTCCCAGGCCACACCATCCAAAACCCGGGTGAGGCGGGTGATCAACTCTTCAACGTTGCCGATCTCGTTGAAGGTGGGAATGACGATGCACAACTCGATCAATTTATCGACCATGGAAACACTGGAATTTTGGGGCAAGGCGCTGGTCAACTGCGGCTGCGGCTTTTTCGGCTCGAACTGCGTCCGGGATCCGTCTCCAGATGTGAACGCGGCGTGCCCGTCGAATAAGCACTGGGCGGGCCAGAGCGGGAGGCACTGGTGCTGGGAATGGTGCGTTGTGTCTTGCGTTTGGCATACGACAACCAGAGATTGACGCAAAACCCGACGAAGGCCAACAAAGCCGCCCCAATTGCCCAGGGTTTGAGCTCTTCAACAAGCTCTGCAAGCATGTGGTCGGTGCGCAGTTTTTCCTGCTGGCGGTCATTTTGCCCTCTAGGCTGTGCAGCTTGGGCGTTGCTGCCAAACGGCTGTTGCCCTTGGCCGTCGCGCTCAGGACGGGCCAGCGGGTCGCCCTCCTGTCTTTTCTCTGCACTTTGATCCTGCAGCACTTCCTGGAAGGGTTTCACCAGATCTTTGACAGTTCCGGTGACGGATTTAGAAAACTCGTCTTCCTGCCCCGGTTTGGGTGGTTTTTCTGCCGCCCCGGCGGCGGCTGGCGCAAGCGCGCCTTTGGCCGGCGGGCGTGCGGCAGCTCTTTTGGCAGCTCGCTCCTGCTCGGAATAAGTTTCGGTGGTGAGTTTGGCGTCAGTGCTGTCAGCGGTTTCCGGTATGCCCTCTTTGGCGTATCGGTCGATGACGCCGCCCCAACTGGGTGCCGGGCCGATGTTGATCGGGGCCTGCGTGCCGGTTGCAGGCGCAGTCTGGGCCTGTGCCGTTGCCGACAGCAGCCAGGTTGAAAATAAAAACGCCAAAAATTTCATGGTGGGATGGCGTCAATTCTATGGCCTCACGGCCACTGGGGCGGGTGCGTGCCTGGTGGGACCGATGGCCGTGCATGGCCCGCCGGGGTGCGGGACAGGCGGGCGCTGTGGCTGATGCCCGCGAGGGCACCGAAGCCCGACGCCACCGTAGACAACCAGGCCTTGCGGTCAGGCGCCTTGGCGGCCAGCCCCTGGGCGACACGACCCAGGCCTCGCAGCCATTGCCCGGTTTGCGCGAGCGACAGCCGCACATGCCAGGAGCCGCCTTCCCGGTGTTGTTTGGCAATGGCCGCTGCCGCTGCAAACGCCATCAAGTGCCCCGTGGCATAGTCCAGAATCTGCATTGGCAGGGCTTTGGGCGTTGTGCCGCCAGCCGCTTGCATCTCGGCTTGGTTGTACCCAGTGGCCGTTTGCACCAGTGAATCAAAACCGCGCCGCTCGGCCCACGGACCTACTTCGCTGTAAGCCGATAAAGAGACATAAACGACGCCGGGTCGCATTTCGGCGAGCGCTTCAGGCCCAAACCCGAGCACCGTCACAGCTTTGGGCCGGTAGCCTTGCACAAACACTTGCGCTTGGCGGGCCAATTGGTGCAGCAGCGCCTGCCCCTCGCCGGTGCGCAAGTCAAGGTGGCACGAGAGTTTGCCCCGGCTGGTGTCGGCTATCGACGAGATATTGGGCAGGTTCGGTGAATTGACCAACATCACCTCCGCACCGTAACCCGCCAGCGTGCGCCCACATACGGGCCCCGCAAGGATGCGCGTGAGATCCAGCACGCGCAGGCCCGTAAGGGGCCGCTCGCTCGCCGCCAGTTGCGCCAGCGGCAAGGGTGGCGCATCGCCGATTTTTTCAAAGGTCATCAAGGCTTGCGCGGCAACGGCCTGGCCCTGCGGGTGGGCGTCCCATTCATCCATACTGCGAAATGCCGCCACGACCAGGCCGGCCTTGGCAGCGGCATCCTCAAAGGCCAACGCCTGCCAATCCAGCAGCCGGGTTTCAGCCTGCTCACGGGTAGCGGTGGCCGCGTCCAGCCCCAAAAGGCGCAGTGTCCCCTCTCGGTGATGGGCAAAATTGGCATGGACGCGCACCCAACCGTCCTGGCATTTGTAAAGGCCAGAAAACTTGTCCCAAATCTCGGGCGATTTGCCGTCCAGGCTGAACCAGCCGGTGCATTCGGTGGCCGCATGCGCCATATCGACCGCCACCGGCTGACGCGTCTGGCCGCGCAATACGCCAACTTCACACGCCGCGAGCGCTGCTGCGGCGACGCCGGTTTGCGCGGCGCAACCTACGGAAAAAGACGAGGGCAGCACCGGGTCTGCGCCAGTGAGCACGGCAAAAGCCAAGGCCTCAGGCGGCAGACCGCCCAATGTCCAGATGTGCGCCAATGCGTCTTGCGGGCTCATCTTTTTGCTGCTTTCAGGCGTTGAAATTGAGGCGCAACCCGGGTATCGGCCAATCGTCCACCGCGATCAGTTTGCCCGTGCCCGAGAGCGTGATGAAGGCCGTGCGCAGGTCTTTGCCACCAAAACAAATATTGGTCACATACGGTTCGGGCATGGCGATGTGGCTGCACAACTTGCCGTCGGGCGAGACCACGGTGATGCCACCGTGGCCGAGTGTTGCCACGCAGATGTTGCCCAGGGCATCCACGGCAATCGAGTCAAAACGCTGGTAAATGGCGCCGGGTGCAGCGGTCACCATCCGCCCGCCATGGGGCGAGGGCCAAGGCAGCTTGTTGATCTTGCCGGGCGCTGTGAGGTCGAAGGCCCACAAACGTGCCGCCTCGGTTTCGGCGTAGTACAGGGTGTTGCCATCGGGTGACAGCGCTATGCCATTGGCGGTCAGCGCGGGGCGGGCGATGGTGCTGCTGGCGCCGAAACCGGGGGCTGCGTAAAACACGCCGCCCCGGTCCATCTCGGTGGGCCGGGCCTTGCCCAGGTCGGTGAAATACAGGCCGCCATACACGTCAAACACCAAGTCATTGGGGCCGCGCAGGCCATACCCGTCGACGCTCTCCAACAAACGCTCGACCTTGCCGGTGTCCAAGTTGACGCGTTCAATGCGCCCGCCCGAATAGTCGTCGGCCTGGCCGGTCGGCAGGTAGTAGCCAGCGGCATTGGTGATGAAGTTGAAGCCGCCGTTGTTGCAGATGTAAACCGCGCCATCCGGCCCGATGGCTGCGCCGTTGGGGCCGCCGCCGGTGTTGGCCAGGATGTGTTGTTTGCCGTCGGGCGTGACGCGGGTCAAGGTCTTGCGGCCGATTTCAACCAGGATGACGGAGCCGTCGTCCATGGCGATGGGGCCTTCTGGAAACATCAGGCCGCTGGTGAGTTCACGAATCTTCATAAGGCTTTCGATCTGTCGTGGATCCCACTTTACAGGACAATAAACAACTATGTTGAAGATTCCTCTGTCAGTCCTGGACCTCTCGCCCATTCTGGAGGGCAGCACGCCCGCCCAGTCGTTTCACAATTCGCGCAATCTGGCGCAACACGCCGAGGCGCTTGGCTTCAAACGGTACTGGCTGGCCGAACACCATGGCATGCCGGGCATTGCCAGCGCCGCCACTTCAATCTTGATTGGCCACGTTGCAGGTGGCACGTCAACCATTCGTGTGGGCGCGGGCGGCATCATGTTGCCCAACCATTCGCCGCTGGTGATCGCCGAACAGTTTGGCACGCTCGAATCGCTGTACCCTGGGCGCATCGACCTGGGTTTGGGCCGCGCGCCCGGCTCTGACCAGCTTACCGCACGCGCACTGCGGCGCAACCTCACAAGCGACTCAGATGAGTTCCCGCAAGATGTGGTGGAGTTGATCGATTTCATGTCGGACACGCCGCAACAAACCGTGCGCGCCGTGCCGGGCCGAGGCGCCAAGGTGCCGGTTTGGATTCTGGGCTCCAGCACTTTTGGCGCCCAACTGGCTGCGCATCTGGGTTTGCCCTACGCCTTTGCCTCGCACTTTGCGCCGCAACAGATGATGCAGGCCATCGCCATTTACCGGTCAGCGTTTCGCCCGTCCAAAACGCTCGCCAAACCGTATGTGATGCTGGGCTTCAATGTGTTTGCCGCCGCCACCGACGAGGAAGCCCACTGGCGCGCCAGCTCCATGCAGCAGGCCTTTGTGGCGCTCAGGAGCGGCCGGCCGCGCCAGTTGCCGCCACCGGTGGAGGGTTATGTGGCCAGCCTCACGCCGCAGGAGCGCGCGGTTTTGGACACGGTTTTGCCCTGCTCGGCCATTGGCTCACCCGCCACGGTGCGCGCGGCGCTTGAAGCCTTTGTCGAACGAACCGGCGCGGATGAACTGATGCTGACTTCGCAAATTTTCGAGCACAGTGCGCGCCTGCGTTCGTATGAGATCGCAGCAGAAGCCAGAAACGGGTAATGGTGCCGCCGATCAACCCCATTCTGTGCCCGCTGTGCGGCTTGGCCAACCAATGCGCGGTGGAGATTGAAAAAACCAGCGGCCTGGCGCAGCCGCCGTGTTGGTGCAGCAGCGTTCAATTTGACGCTGCACTCCTGGCCAGCATCCCGGCAGCGGCTCAAAATCAAGCCTGCATTTGCCCAAGTTGTGCCGCGCGGGGCAGCGCTGCGCCTGCAAACCTGCCCTCACGGCAATCTCAATAACCCCTCAACCACCAGGAGCCCTATGCCCACGTACCATATTGAAATGCTGGAAGGCCGCACCCTCGAGCAGAAGAAAACACTGGTCGAAGAAATCACCCGTGTCACGGTGGAAGTGCTCGGCTCCCAACCCGAGTCGGTGGACATTCTGATCACCGACGTGAAACGTGAAAACTGGGCCACTGGCGGCAAATTGTGGTCGGAGCCACGAAATTGATTTGCTATATTATGTATAGCTATACATTCAATAAATACGTGACCTAGGGTCTGATTTTTCTTAAATTTTGTAACTACTCAGCTCCCTTCCAGTTGCGCAGCAAGGGCGACTCACATTTGAGGCTGGGTAGGTTGCCCTTTGAATGTGAGGGTGAGGCAGTGCAACAGGTTGGCATTTTGTTTCTTCATCGTGGCCAAGTAGGC
>JANLYO010000165.1:0-24249 GCA_031365665.1 Rhodoferax sp.
CCCAACGCGCCTGGTTCGTGCCCGCCCAAGCCGACGCCTGCCGCATCCCCGTGGGTGGCCGCATGGTCGTCAACCGCACAGATGATGGCGGCAAGACTTTCAAGACATTCGGCGACGGCCTGCCGCAGTCCCACGCCTACCACCTGGCGTACCGCCACGGGCTGGCCGTGAGCGCCGACGGGCGGACACTGGCTCTGGGCTCTACGACCGGCGGGCTTTGGGTGAGTGCCGATGCGGGAGAAAAATGGCGAAACACCTCGCGGGATTTGCCACCGATTGCGGCGGTGGCGTTTGAATAAATAGTATTATAAAAATATCTTGATTTTACTAAGGTCTTAGGCCACGTATTTGTTTAATATTTTGCTATTATTTTTAGCGTGTATTTAGATTAAAATATAATCAATTAATTTTGTAAAATGTATTTTATATGGTTTTACATTGAAAATAATTTTTTTTATACCCATATTAACAAAGACGCATTTGAAATTTGACCCTCGCAAAACCTTCCAAGCTCAATGGCGGAACGCCTCCGCCGGCTCCAGCTTTGCCGCGCGCATCGCCGGGTAGATGCCGGACAACACGCCGATCACGCCGCCCACCACGGGCGCGAGCATCGGCGCCAGCGGATCCAGCACCGGCGTCCACACCTGGATCGCCGAGACGCCGATCACGATCAACACCCCGACCGCCGCGCCGATGATGCCGCCGATCACGCCCATCGAGGCGCTCTCAACCAGAAACTGCGCGGCAATATGCCCTTTGGTCGCACCAATGGCGCGGCGCAGCCCGATCTCGCCGGTGCGCTCCATCACGCCGACCAGGGTGATGTTGGCGATGCCCAGCGCGCCGACGATCAGCGACAGGCCGCCAAGCATGAGAAACATCACGCTCAGATCCGCCTGCACTTCGTCTTTCACGCGTTTGGGTTCCAGCGGCACCTGCACCTTGAGCGCGCGCGGGTCGTCTGGCCGCAAGGCGACACCGGACTGGTCGGCGATGAGATAGGCCGCGCCAATCCGGGTTTCGACCACCACCAGGCCCGGCCCGGCGAGGCCAAAGTAGCGCCGCGCTGTGCCCTCGGGGATGATCACCGAGCCGAGGATTTCCGGACGCCGGCCCACATCCCGCAAAATGCCCACCACCATGTAGAGCTGGTCGCCAATCGAAATGGCCGGCAGACGCTCGAGTTGCGTGATGCCCAGGCGCACGGCGGCGTCTGGCCCGAGCACGGCCACCCGCTCGCCGCGCGCGGAATGCCCGGCGTCCGGAAACCGGCCGGTTTCCAGTTCGGCCCGCACGGCACGGTACAAATCGGGCGACGCCGCCCGCACGGCCAGCTTGAATGCGCTCGGGTTCAGCGGGTCTTTCACCGGTGAGGAGCTCACCAGCTCGTTGCCCACATCGACGTCGCTCATGGTGCCCGCCGCGACGACACCGTTGAGCCGCAACAAACGGCTGGGCGCATCCCACGGCATCGCCCTGGGGTCGATCAGGCCCGAGGCCGCGCCCGGACGCGCCGTGACGAACAATTCGGTCGCCGCCAATTGGTCAAACTGGCTGATGATACGGTTGCCGGCGGTGCGCGTCAGGCCCATCGTCGCAACCAGCGCCGACATGCCAATCACCACGCCCAATACCGTGAGCGCCATGCGGCCAGGGCGGGCAAACATGCCGGCGACGGCTTCGTTGAGCAAGTCGCGCCAAGACATGGCCGAGCGCGAAACGCGGGCGGGTTTGGGGGCAAGGTCTTTGGTTGATGCCGTCGGCCACAACACGGATTCACCTTGCACCAGAACAGGCGGCGCGGCGGCGGGCACGCCGCGCGGCACCGACTGATCAGTCAGCCGGCCATCCACAATGCGCACCTTGCGCGAGGCGCGGTCGGCCACTGTCGGGTCGTGGGTCACGATGGCAAGCGTCAGCCCGTCGCGGTTCAATTCGGCAAAAAAATCGAGGATGGAAGCGGAGTTGGCTGAATCCAGGTTGCCAGTGGGTTCATCGCACAACAAGAGGCTGGGCCTGCTCACCAGCGCCCGCGCGATGGCGACCCGCTGTTTCTCGCCCCCCGACAGCTTGAACGGGAAAAAGCCGGCCCGATGCGCCAGGCCGACGCGCTGGATCGCCGCCATCGCGCGCGCCTCGCGGTCCTTGTGGCTCTGTTTCCGGTAGACCTCGGCCAACATCACGTTTTCCAGCACCGTGCGGTAAGGCAGCAGGTGAAAGGACTGGAACACGAAACCGATGCGCTGGCTGCGCAGACCAGCGCGTTCGTCGTCGGTGAGTGTGGTGGTGTCGATGCCGTCAATCAGGTAGGTGCCGCTGCTTGGGCGGTCCAGGCAACCGATGATGTTGAGCAGGGTCGATTTGCCTGCGCCCGAGGGGCCGGTGATTGACAACCAGTCGCCACGTTCCAGCGTCATGTCGATATCGACCAGCGCGTCAACAACCGGGTCTGTGCCGAAGGAGCGGCCGATTTTTCTGAGCTCCAGCACCTTGGCCGGCGCTTGATGCCCAGCCCTTGTCATTTGGGATCCGGCGGCTTGGTGGCGTTGGTAGCGGTTTTTGCCGGGTCTTCAGCAGCTTTGGGATTGTTGTAACCCACCACCACCAACTCGCCCGGCTCCAGTTTGCCCGTTGCCGGGTTGACTTCGATGAACCCGTCGGCCGACAGGCCTGGCGTCACGACCACATACTCCAGCGTGTCTTTGCGCTTCACCTGTACGCGCGAAGTGCCGTCCGCAGCGAGCGACACAGCGCTGTTGGGCACCGCAGTAACCGCGCCTTGTGTCGACTTGATCGGAATCGTGACCCGCACCGAAGCGCCTTCCAGCCGCACCGGTGTCGGATCAACCTTGATTTCGAGGTACACATGCAGCGGGTCAACGCCTGCGCGTGTGCCGGGTGTGCTGGCCACCAGTTGCACCGTGCCGGTGGCCTTCACACCCAGCGCCTGTTCATCAATGAGCACCTGCATGCCGGGCTTGACCAAGGGCGCGGATTCCAGACTGAGCGAAGAGTCGATGGCCAACTGGTTGTCGGTCACGGTCAGCACGGTGCCGACAGCAGCCGCGCCCACCAGCGCCTTGACCTCCTCCACCCGCACGGGCAAAGAGGGCAGGAAAACGATCTCATCCACCGGCACCTGCACCCCCATCTTGCCCCGGGCCGTTTCCAGATCGCCAACAAGCTGCCGCGCCCGCTCCGCCGCGAGTTTGGCGTCCAGCGCGGCCAGTTTCTGCGCATCCATCGCCGCGCGCACCGATTTTTCGCCCTCCAGCCGGACTGATTTTTCAGCCAGACGGGCAGCCGACTGCGCTGCCGCAGCCTGCTGAATCTTGTCGTTGACCGACTGCGCCGCGCGCTCCGCAGTTTGAATGGCCAGTTGCCCGCCTACCTTGGCGCGATGGGCGGCGGCCCGCGCCACTTCGAGTTTGGCGTTGGCCGAAATGCGCGCTGTTTCCGGTTGGCGGGGGTCGAGCTCGATCACCGCGCGCTCGGCAATTTGCGCGGCCACATCGGCGTCGGCGGCGCTGTTGCCGTGGGCGGCTTTGGCACGCTCGTCTTCCACCGTCAGGCTGGCGTCTGACCTCAAAGATTGCTCCAGCCGCTGCAACTCGGTCGTTTTGGCAGCCAGGTCGACCGCGACAGTGCGGTTGTTGAAGTCCGCCGTGGCCCGCGCCGCGTCCACTGCCGGGCCCATTGACAGCAAAGCGGCCATGGCGGAGACCTGGACTTTCTCCGCATCGGCCCAATCGCGCTCCAGCGTCCGGATGGCCGCGAGTTGCTCACGCGTCGGCCCAAAGGGTTCCCAGCCTTTTTTGGTGTACCACCTGGCCACCGCTGCGCTGGTCTGCTGGTCATAGACCCCATCGACCGGGCCGGGGTCGATACCCAGGCGTTTCAAACCCTGTTCCAGCTGGCGCACGTCGTCTCCGGCCACACCGGGAGCCATATCGCGGTAGGCAGGAACCTGTCCCTGAAAGACGAAAACCGGTCTGCCCGATGCCGTAAGCGCCACCGCACCTTCAACCAGCGGGGCATTTCTCGCGGGCAAAGTCGTGATCAGGCTGGCTTGCGGCTTCAAAATCGACGGCGCAAGCGACACCGGCTGCGGCAGACCGAAGCGCGCGGTTCCGCGCGTAACGACGTTGGCGCCCAATACACGTTTCTCAACCGGAACCAGAATGGGAGACGGCGTAGGTGCCGCCGTGCGCGCGGCGGCGTCCGCTGGCGACTCAATACGCGAACCAGCCGCCCACGCGATCAACGCCGCCACGGAAATGGTGGCCAGTACGGAAGCTAGGACGACGAGCCGGTTGCCGGTCATGGTTCACTGTACGCCTCGCGCAAACATTTCCTTTTCGATCTGCTCTTCAACCGGTTTGAATATTTTTTCGGCCAACTCATGGTTTTTCATGGCCGCGCGGCGCTCATAGTTTTGCAGGGCCTTGAGCGCCGCCAACTGGTCTGGCGACATTTTGTCAATGGCCAACGTGCCGCCATTGGTCAAAACAGCAAGTCGCTTGCGGATATCGGGGCCGGCTTCATCAGGGTGGTTGTAATCGTAGCCACTCTTGCGCATCTCGGCGGCAAACTTGCGCAGCGCCGCCTTCATGCGCGGGTCTTTGTTGACCAGTGCATCCTTCGGGTTGTAATAACTGGCAGCCAATTGCTCAGGCGAGAACACCTGTTTGACGGCGTCAAGCGTACACCCTCCAACCTGGGAAAAGTTCTCCCGCTCGAGTCCAATGGCGAAGGTCACATCGGTATTCTGTCCCAGGAGCGCGCGGTTGTATGCCGCCTGGCTGGACGGTGACAGGGCCTTGAACACATTGACGTTGCGCTCACCCAGCCCCACCTTGGCCGGACTGTAGCCGCTGGCCAGTTGCGCCGGTTGCCCGGTGTACATGGTGGCCGCGCCGAAACCGTGTTTGGCGATGAACTCTTCTTCGCTCATGCCTGGCAGTTTTTTGTCGGCGCTCATGCCTTTGCGCACAGTTTCGAAATCAGCCGCAATGTATTCGAAACCTTGCGCGCGCATGCACTTGGCGATGCCAGCTTCGACCCGCTCGACATACTGGACCAACTGCTTGGAAGTCAGGCCGAACTCTTCCCTTCCAGGTCCAGGCGATTGCGCCTGCGCCTGGACGCCACAACCAGCCGCCATCGCGCTCGCAGCCAACATGAATCTGAACAAAGCGACCATCGCACCTCCAGCATCTTCCGTTCGAGAGCGCCTATTTTTCCACACCAAGCACTTTTCCGCTGGCCATGTCGATGATGACATCCAGCTCCTTGCCACCTGCCGCTGGCTTCACCTCAACCACGTAACGGTTCGCACCCATCTTCTTTTCAATCGCCACGTCGATAGCCTTGCCAGGCACGCGTTTCTCGGCGATTGCTTTGGCTTCGTCCTCTGAGATGACTTTTGCGCCTGCCCCCGCCTTCGCTGGCGCAGCCGCAACCGCCGCAGCAGGCGCAGCAGCCATTTTTGCCGCGCCTTGCGCGTGGTCAGCCGCCGTCAACGCAATGCGCTCCATGACAGGCAGCACCGGAAACATGCCCGCCCGCTTTTCCAGCTCCATGGCTTTTTCGCGAAATGCCGCAAGCTCCTTCTCATCGAGCATTTTCACCTTCGTCAGTTCAAGTTTCTCGTCAGTTCCGGTGGTCTTGCCGCGTGAGCCAACCTTGATGTTTCCAACACCTTTGGCATAGTACTTGAGCTGAAAGGTGCCGGGATTCTCCTCGTCATATTCCTCGATCACCAACACATCGCTGTAGCTGCCAGCGGGTACCTTGACCTTTTGGCCCACCTGGTAGACACGACCGCGATCCGTCCAATAAAACGGTGGCGGCGCAAACCCTTCTGAATAACTCGGATCGCCGAGTTTGGGATTGGCAGGCATCATGATTCCCGCTTTGGCGCCGGGCGGATTGTTGATGACCCAAATCTGCCCACCCACAAAAACTTTTCCTTCCATCACCTCGCGATACTGGCCCAAGTGCCAAACATTGCCCGATTTGTCCTGAGCAAAATAGGCAAGCTCCTGCTCTTTGAGTTTGCCATTCGTGAAGTCGGTATCGTAAATCACCCGACTTCGAACGCCGTCGATGACCTTCACTAAATCTGTCACCGTGAACTGGAGCCTGTGTGGCTCCTTTTTGCCGTCCTCCACCACATGACCTTCAAAAGTCCACTGCATGCCGGGCGTGAGCGGCCACCAGACGTTGTCAATGTTCTCGGACTTGTCAAAGTCCTTGACATTCAATTCTTCGAATTTTTTTGCGCCCGGTTCGATACCCGACCCGGCGGCCTGGGCCGACTTCGAGGGTGCCGCTTTGGCCTGCGCGTTCGCGTGCGGACCATAGGCGTTAAAAAACGCCGCAGCCGCCACGGTTGCCACCAGCCCCGAGAAGAGAGGCGTCATTTTGCGGCCATCCTTACTGAGTATCGAGTTCATGCTTCATTCCTTGGCTTCGGTTTGGGTTTGGGGGGAACTGCAAAAAAAGGTCAGTGTCCTGATCAGGAGCTTTAGGGTCTAGCGGCGGACACCATCATTCATTTTTCAATGCCAACAACTTTGCCACTGGCCATGTCAATGATGACATCCCACTCTTTCCCACCTGCAGTTGGCACCACTTCAACGACATACCGGTTGACACCTTTAAGTTTTTCAACAGCCACATTGATGGCCTTGCCTGGCACGGCCTTCAAGGCGATCAGTTTGGCGTCATCCTGAGAAATGGTTTTGCCACCGGCAGGCGTCACCGCAACGCCCGCGTCGGCGGTTTTGGCCGAAACACTCACGCCAGCAGTCGTGAATGAAGTTTCATAGAACGATGCGTTGCCGCCAACCCCCACTGTTCCAATGGCAATCTTGTATTCCAGGCCCGGCTGGAGAAATCCGTCTGGCACGGCAAATGAGGTGGCGTCTCCAGCCAGTGTCACGCGGATATCGCGGCCGGTTTTCTCTTGTTCAAGGATGATCACGACCGCCTCCAGATTCTTCTGGGCTGCCCAGCTGGCGCGCATTCCTTTGAGCGGCACATTTTTCTCGTCTGGCCGCGGCCGCAGGAACGAGGCTGCAGCCGGAAGGGTGTGGCTCAAGGTGGCTTCGCCTTGCAAGGACTTCCCGCCCACCAAAGTACCGGTGAATTTGTAAACGCCCGCCGGAAAATCCTTTTCGATGGTCCCATCGTTCTTCGGTTCAGGTGTTTCCAGAATGAGGTGGCGAATGCCCATTTTCGAATCGCCGGCCTTGAAGTCCACAACCGTGCGACCATCTGGAGCGGTTACCTTTACTGCCGCAAGCCCGGCGCTGCCACCAATCACATCAAATTTGACCTCAACGTCTTTATCTTGAACATTCTGTTCAAAGTAGATCTTGGCCTTTTCGAATTTTTCCTGGGCCAAAGCGCTGCCAGACGCTACCCAAACTGTTGCAAGAGCCGCCAGGACAATCCAGCTTTTCATGTTGTATCTCCGGTTTGAATGGGACACGATGAACCGATCCATTACGCCGTCAGGCGGGGGGCCGCCAGCCGATGTTCCTGCTCGCCACCTTCCACTGCCTTCACCACGCCGCGCCCAAACCGCAAGTACAGCGCAGGAACGATAAAGAGGTTCAGCAATGTCGAAGTGACCAATCCACCAAGGATCACGACCGCCATCGGAAATTCGATTTCATGACCCGGCAAATTGCCATAAATCACCAGCGGGACAATCGCCAGCGCGGTGGCGCCAGTGGTCATCAAGATCGGCGACAGGCGCTCGCGCGCGCCGCGCAGCACCAGACCCAGGCCAAAAGGCTCCCCCTCGTATTTCTCCAGATGCTGGAAGTGGCTGATCATCATGATGCCATTGCGCGCGGCAATGCCCAGCACCGTGAGGAAGCCCACCAATGACCCCAAGGAAATGACGCCGCCGCCGAAAAATGACGCCAGGATGCCGCCAACCAGCGCGAACGGCAGCGTAAGGAAAGTCATGGTGGCGAGGCGCCAGTCGCCAAGACTCAGGTGCAAAAGCAGAAAAATGGAAACAGCGGCAAGCAGGGAATACAGCGTGATGCGGGTCCGTGCGGCGCGAAGCTCCGCATATTCACCCTGCAAGACAGCGCGGTAACCGATTGGCAGATCGATTTTGTGGATGCGCGCCTGCACGTCCTCGGCCACCGCCGCCAGATCCCGCCCTTTGACGTTGGAGTGCACGTCGATGCGGCGCGAACCGCCCTCGCGGCTGATGCTGTTGGGGGTGGGCGCGATGCGCACGTCGGCCACTTCCGACAGCCGCACGGTTTTGCCGGTCGGGGTGTTGATCAGCATCTGCTGCAGCGCTTGAAGGCTGTGGCGCGACTCCTTATCCGTCCAAACATGCACGTCGTAGGTGCGCCCGCCGTTGAAGATGTCGCCCACCTCGTTGCCGGCCACAATCGCCGCCGACGCGCGGCGCACGTCGCCCGGTTTGAGCCCGTATTTCTGCGCCTCCTCCAGCTTCACGCGCACCTGCACCTGCGGCACCTCGACCATCAGTTCTTTATGCAGCGCATCAACACCAGGGACTTCCGCCATCGCAACGCGGACTTCCTCCGCCTTGTCGCGCAGCGTCTGCAGATCCGGGCCGTAGATGCGCACGACGATGGCCTCGCCCGCGCCGGTGAGCACCTCGCGGATGCGCTCCTTCAGGTAGGTCTGCAGGTCGCGGTACAGCCCTGGATAACCATCCACCATCGCACCCACGTCGGCCACAGCTTTTTCATAATTGACCTTCGGATCCACGCTGATCCAGTTCTCGCCGAAATAAACGCCGTAGACCTCGTCCGCCAGGAAGGCCTGCCCGATGTGCGCGCCAAAGTTGCGCACGCCGGGGATGGCGCGCAGCTCTTTGCTGGCGCGTGTGGTGATGCGCAACATCTCCGGGTGCGAGGTGCTCGGTTCCGTGACCCAGTGCATCAGGAAATCGCGCTCCTTGAAATCGGGCAGGAGTGAGTGGCCCAGGAGCGGCCACATGGCAAAACCCGCCAGCGTGACCACTGCCACAGCGACATAGGACGGGAGTGGCGTGCGGGTAGTCTTTTCCAGCAGTTTCCCGTAACCCAAAACCAGCCATTTGACGAGCGGCGACTCCCGGCCTTTGAGCGGGGCATTCCGCAGCATGATCAGGCTCAAAGCGGGCGTAACCGTCACAGCGACCAGCATTGAGGCCAACATGGCCAGCACGTAGGCTGTCACCAGCGGCTTGAAGAACGCGCCCGAGAGGCCTTCCATGAAGAAGACCGGCAACACCGCCAACACAATGATCAAGGTGGCATAGAGAATCGGTGTGCGCACTTCCATCGTGGCATCCAAAATCACACCTGCGGTGGACTGGCTGCCGCCTTCCCGTCGATGCTGGCGCAGACGTCGCATGATGTTTTCTATGCCGATGATGGCGTCGTCCACGACCCCGCCCAGAGCGATCACAAAACCCGCCAGCACCATGGTGTTCACCGAAGCGCCAGCCAAAAACATCACCAAGCCGCCCGCCAGCAAAGAAAGCGGAATCGCCACAATGGCGATCAGCGCGGCGCGGATGTCGTACAGGAAAGCGACAAGGATGATGATCACAAGAAGGCAACCGAGCAGCAGGGCGTTGGAAAGATTGGTGATCGAATCTTCAATAAACGTGGCAGGGCGGAATATCTTGGTGTCAATTTCCACACCTGGCAGACCGGGCTTCATCGCCTCCAGCGCCGATTCCACGCCACGTGTGACTTCCAGCGTATTGCCCCAGGGAAACTTCTCCACGATGAGCATCAGGCCAGGGCCATCATTGATCACCGCGTCCCCGATCATGTCGGGCGGCGCATACAGAATTTTCGCCACGTCCCCCAACAGCAACGGTTTGCCATTGCGCACCTTGATCGGCACCAAGGCCAGCGTCTCGGGCGTCTGGCCGGAGGAAGTGTGCAACACCTCCATGCGCTGGTTGGGCGTGTCGATGAAACCGCCGGTGCCGATGTGGGCGCCCTTGGAATAACGCAGGAGGCCCACGTCCAGGGCGTCCGAGACTTCCTCCTGCACCTCATCCAGCGTCACCCCAAGTGTGGCCAGCTTTTCCGGATCCACCACCACCTGCAGCATCTTCAACTGTTCGCCCCAGATCGCGATATTCGCCACGCCCGGAACCCCCAACAAACGGGCGCGGATGGTCCAGTAGGCCAGCATGGACAGATCCATCACCGACTTATCTTTTGACGTGACGCCGATTTTCATGACACGGCTGGTGGACGACAAGGGTGGCATCATGTGCGGGGGGGCTGCCCAAGTCGGCAGACTTGAGGTGGCAATTGCCACCCGCTCCGTCACAAGTTGCCGCGCCTGCAGCTCGTCTACGCCGGGTTTGAAGATCATGACCACCGACGAGAGGTCAGACACCGACTTGGAGCGCAATTGCGCCATGCCGGGAATGCCGCTCAAGGCGTTCTCCAGGGGCACGGTGACGAGGGACTCCACTTCCGCAGGGGACAGGCCCAGGCAAATGGTCTGGATTTCAACCTTGGTCGGGGCGAATTCCGGAAAAACGTCGATAGGCAATTGCTGGAAGCGCAGTGAGCCCAGGTACACCAGCACCACACCAATCGCCACGAAGACGAAGCGAAACCGCAGGCTAGAGGCAACAATCCAACGCATCATGGCCGTCTCCTGGTGGACCGGGCTCAGTGGCCCACGCCTTTTTCCGCGCCGTACAACTCTGCGACGCCGACGGTGACGATCTTGGTGCCGGGGGCGGGGCCCTCCTTCAACACCACTTTGTTGCCCTTGATGCTGGCGACCACCACACTTTGCCGGACAAACGTCAGCGGCTGGGGCATGGTGTAGACCCAGGTGCCGCCGCCGATATCGTACAAGATGGCGGCGTAAGGCGCAGACAGCTCAGTGCTGCCTTCTCTGGCCACTTCCCCGGTTTGGATATCAAGCCGTTTGGCAGCTTTTTCGGTCACCGTGACGCGTTTGACCTTGGAGCCTTCGATGGCCTCGACTTTGGCCGGCCGATCCTTTTTGGCCGACGGCGCAGCGTCCCCCGCAGCCATGGCCAAACTGCCCGCCAATTGCAGAGCTGCCGCGCCCAGCGTGAATGCCGCACCCGCGCTGGCCTGCCAAATGTGCCTGTTCATATGTTGTTCTCCGGTTGGGGCCGCCGCATTCAGGCGCTGGCGGGTTTCAAATCCAGATTGGCAGCCGATGACGCGCCTGCGCCGAAACGGCAATACAAAGCGGGCACAGCCACCAGGCTGATCACGGCTGAGGCCAATATGCCGCCTATCGCCGCCACCGCCAAGGGGTGGACGATCTCAAGCCCCGCCGAGTTGCCCAAAACGACAAACGGCAGGAAAAAGAGGATCAACGCGATGGCGCTGGTGGCCACCGGAAAAAACCGCTCCGTCATGCCCCGCAGCACCATGGATTCGCCGAAAGGCTCACCGCCAGCATGTTCCAGCCGATGGAAATGCCGCACCAGAAGGATGCCGTTGCGGGCTGCCAGCGCCATGGCAGCGGCAATTCCCAGGAGCGACCCTAACGTAAATTCACCGCCACCAATCGCGACCGCGATGAGGCAGCCCAGCACCGTCAACGGCAGACTCAGCACGGACAACAGCGCCAGGCGCCAACTGCCCAGCGCCGCCTGCAGAATCAGAAACGACACCAGCGCTGCGCCAGCCACATAAGCTGACAGCGATTTGAGCGTGGCGCGGCGCGAGAAATGCTCGCCCAGCACCTGTGCGTGGTACTCGAACGGGAAGTTGACTTCCTTGATGCGTTTGGCCGCCTCGCGCGAAACCGCGCCCAAATCAAAATCTTCGTTGACGCCGGCTGAAACGTCGATGCGCCGCGACACGCCGTGGCGGCGGATCACGCCGGGGGCCGAGACCGTGCGCACATCGGCGACGTCGGCCAGGCGCACCTGTGTGCCCTTGGGCGTCTCGACATCGATCAACATGTCGCGGATGCTGGCCAGATTGGCACGCACCTCGGGCACGCCCCAGATCACCACGTCGAACACTTTTTGATCCTCAAACAGCGAGCCGACGGTGATGCCCGCCACCATGGACGACGCGGCGCGGCGCACGTCGCCCGGTTTGAGGCCGTAGGCGCGGGCCTTGTCCAGATCCACTTTGACTTCGATGGTGGTTTTGTCCTCGGGGATTTCCGTCTTCGCGTTTTCGATGCCTTCTATTTTCGCCAGGACGCCCCGGATCTCCTCGGCTTTGGCGCGGATGATGGCGGCGTCGTGCCCGTAGACGCGTACCGTGATCTGGTCTTCGCCGCCGGTGATGGCGGCGCGCAGCTGCTTGGAGAGGAAGGTTGTCAGCTCGCCCTGCATGCCGGGGTATTGGGTGATGGCCAGCCGCATCGCGTCCATGGTGTCGTCGTAGTCGGCAGCGGGGTCGATGTTGACCCACACTTCGGCGGAATTGACATCGGCCGCGTCGTCAGACAACACCGCGCGGCCCACGTGCGCTGCCGCGTTGCGCACCCCTGGGATGCCGCGCAAGTCGCGGATCAACGCAGAAGTCGAGCGGTTCATCGCCGTCAGCGAGGTGCCCGCCGCGCTGGTCCATTCGATCAACACGTCGGTCTCTTTGAAACTCGGCACGAGCGAGCGCTCCATCTGCGTCCAGATGGCATACGCCGCCGGGATCGACGCCAGCCCCAACACCATGGCCGGCAGCGCGGCGCGCGGCATGGTGGCAGAGACACGGTTCCAGGCGCGTTGCATGCCGCCGGCCAGGCCCGACCCGTTTTCGCTGAGCACGGGCGCGCCGCCAATCAGCATCACCGCAAGCGCGGGCGTCGCCACCAGCGCCATGGCCATGGACGCCGCAACCGCCAGCAGGTAAGACCAGGCCAAGGGCTCGAAAAACGGGGCCGAGGCCCCGCTCATGAAAAACGACGGCACGACCGCAAGCATGATGATCAGGGTTGCGAACAGCATCGGACGGCGCACTTCCAGCACAGCGTCCGTGATCAAGCCGAAGCGGGAAGCGGTGTCGGCCCCGGCAGGCGCCGCGCGCAGGCGCCTCAGCACGTTGCTGGCGTCGTGGATGGCGTCATCCACCACGACGCTGACGGCCAGCATCAAACCCGCCATCACCATCATGTTGACGTTGACGCCGCGCAGGTGCAGCACCAGGCCGGCGGCGAACAGCGACAGCGGCACCACCAGCGCGGCGACCAGCGCGGCGCGCCAGTTGCCCATGAGGGCAAACAGGGCCAGCACCAAGAGGACGTAAGCGCAGGCGGTGGCCAGCGCCAGGTTCTTCTCGGCCCGCTCGATGAAACTGGCGGGGCGGTAGATGGCGGTGTCGATTTCGATGCCCTTCATGCCCTGCTTGAGCTCTTCCATCGCCGCCTCAACGCCGAGCGTCACCTCCACCGTATTGGCGCCGGGGAATTTCTCCACCACCAGCATCAGGCCCGGACCGTCTTTGAGGATGGCATCGCCGATCAAGGGCTGGCTGTCCTCAACCACCTTGGTCACGTCACCCAGCGCAATGGCGGTGCCAAACACAGGCACCTTGGCAAAACTCTCGGCTGAGATGGTGGGCGAAATGTGGCGCACGCCCAGACGCTGGTTGGGTGTGTCGATGAAACCGCCTGAGCCCGGCGTGGAGGAGTTCAAAAACGTCAGAGGCGAAGCCCACACTGACTCGCCTGCCGTTTTCACCACCTGTTCCAGGGTCACACCCTTGCCGTGCAGCCGCGCCGGATCCACCAGCACCTGCAGCTGGCGGTTGCGCATGCCCCACACCGAAACGTTGGCGACTCCGGGCACCCCCACCAGGCGCGGCACGATGTTCCAGCGCGCCTGCACCGACATGTCGATCAGCGAGACGGTTTTGGAACTCAGGCCAATGTTCAAAATGCGGCTGCCTGACGACACCGGCTGCAGCAGGATCGGCGGGCTGGACACGTTGGGCAGAGCGTGCGCCTGCACCAGGCGCTCCTGCACCATCTGGCGCGCCTTGAGCAGGTCGGTGCCGGGGGCGAAAAACATTTCGATCGACGACAGGCCGGTGATCGACTCGGACTCGATCGAGCGCAGCCACGGCACGCCATTGAGCAGGTCAGCCTCCATCGGGACGGTGATGAGTGACTCGACTTCGGAGGTGGACAGCCCCAAGGCTTCGGTGCTGACCTTCAGCGCCATCATCGAAAACTCGGGGATCACGTCCAGCTGCAGGCTCTTGAGCCGCCAGACACCGGCCACCAGCAACATGGCCGCCAAAGCGACGATGAGGACGCGGAGGCGGACGCTGGAATCGATGACGTTTTGCAACATGACATCCTCCCTGGACGGTTGGCTGACTCTGCTGAATCGTGGCTTTGCGATCACGCTTTGGAGAAATCAGGAAACCGGTGGGATTTCCTGGACTTCAAAAGCCGGCCGATCAATCGACCAACAAAACCAGCACTTCTTTTCGCTTCAATTTACAAGCCACGCTAACAGTCGTGTTTGACACCGTCAATCAATTGACACGTATTGATACTTTTCTCACAAATTGATACGTATTTATACTGAACTAATTCGCAGTTAAAGGGCAAGTCCCCTTGCAAAGTGTCCGCTGGAAGCGCCAGAAACCCGCCACCAGGGAGCTTAAGCGTCCTTTACAGCTCCCCTACCAGGCGTAACTGAGCACCGCCGAAAGCCCGCGTCCGGTCGCGCCTGTGCCGCCTTCAGCGGCGGAATAGTCACGCGTGAGCGAATATTCGAAAACCAGTTTCACGCCGTCCGCCAGCCATTCACCCAGCGTCATGGTGAGCCGCTGTTTGGGTAAAAAGCCGACGCGGCTGGTGGCGCCGCCCGACACGAGCGCCACGCCGGCGAGGTCGCGGCTTTCCGAATAGCCGATGGCGGCAAAGGTGCCCTGGCCGCCAATGCTGGTGACCCAAGGGTTCCAGTCAAACTGGTAGCCCATTGACACGGCCCACGCCGAGGGCTGGATCGACACCGGCGTACCCAGCCCATCCAGGAACTGCGCCTTTTGCGTGGCGCCATTCCACTCGCCCACCAATGAGACACGCCCGAGGGTCAACTTGGCGTTGGCCGCCAGGCCTTTGACGGCGCCAAATTGGTTGGCAAAAGCGCTGTATTCGCTGACCAGGAATTTACTGTCGAACACCGAACTGTTGTAGTCCAGGTTGACATCCAGCGTCCACGGGCAGAGTCCTGAATGGCCCAGCTCGGAATACGGTTTGCCGCAATGGCCACTGGTTCTGTAACCGAGCCGCGCACTGATGTTTTCAGTGAAGCTGCGGCTGGCAGCGCCCGAACCCGAACTGTCGTAGATGTAGACGCTGCCGTAAAACGGCGGCATCTCGGGCTGGGCTGCAATAGCGCTCGGCGGCTTGGGCCTCGTGGCGGGAGGCCGGTATCCCAGCCCCTCGGCGGAGCGGTTAATCAGCGGGCTGAACAGCAGCGGTTTGACCAGGGGTGCGAACACGGGAGGACCGGCGCGGGTGGGCACGGGTGTGGGCAGGCCAAAACCCAGCCCAACGGCATTCTTCTTCATCTCGAAAGCTTCGACGGTGAGCGGCGAATCGATCGACAACACGTCAGAGCGGTGCACGCCCGTGGACGTGCCAAACGGCAACGGCTGGCGCCCCAAACGCACATACAGCGGAAAACGCTGGACGTCGCCCAGCGTGAAGTAGGCACGGTCCAGGTTGATGCGGTCAATTGCGCCGCTTTGCACTGCTGCCGATGCTGCGCCGGAACCCGCCCGCACGCCTGTGCCGTCGACGTATTGGAGGGCAAAACTGCCCACGGTCCAGGGGTTGACCTGGATTTCCAGGTCGATCTCAGCTGCGTTGAGCTTGAGCGCATCGGTGCTGGTGTTGGAAAAATCGGTATTGCGGCCGACCAGCATGTCAATCGTGCCGCCCAGCGACACTGCGTCGTTGATTTTGGAGCCGGTTTTGGCCAACGAGTCCTGGATGATCTGCCGAGTCGCCTGCTCGTTCGCCGCTTTGCCAATTTCCAGCTCGCGAACGCGCTGCATCAACTGGGCGCTCGAGGGCTCATTCACGAGGCTGGAGGCTGCCCGGGCGCCCTGGGCGGAATCGACCGACGATTCCAGCGACCGAATGCGCCGCGTCAACTCCTGGTTTTGGGACTGCAACTGCTGGATGGCGCGCTTGAGTTCTTCAATGTCATTGTCTGCCGCACAAACCGTCACAGGAGCCCCAATGGCGCACGCCAACCATACTACTGTGATGGTGAATTTGTTACAAATTCCTTGGTTGACCTGGACTCCGGGCAGCATGACCCTTCCCCTTTTGTGCCGTTTTGCATCAATTTGCCGACAAATTGGCTCAGTTTCTGAGCGACGCCAGCGCGCATCCTAGCTTGAGTTTTTGGAAACCACAATCGTTTGCTTTTTGTTACAAGCAAGAATGGGTCAAATAGCCACCAGCTGACGCACCCCATTGGCATCCATCTGGCTGCCCAGCCCCTGGGCGATGACGGCGCCGCGCTCCATCACCACGTAATCATCGGCCAAATCCTTGGCGAAATCGTAATACTGCTCGACCAGCAGCACGGCGACTTTTTGGCCGTCCAGGCCTTGGTCGGCCAGCATGCGGATGACGCGGCCGATGTCTTTGATGATGTTGGGCTGGATGCCTTCGGTGGGCTCGTCCAGAATGATCAGCTTGGGTTTGGCGGCCAGCGCCCGGGCAATCGCCAACTGCTGCTGCTGCCCGCCCGAGAGGTCACCGCCCCGGCGCCCCAACATCTGCTTCAACACCGGGAACAGCTCAAACAGCTCGGGCGGAATCGCCGTGCGCGCGCTTTTGTAGGCCAGGCCCATGCGCAGGTTTTCTTCGACCGTGAGCCGCGCAAAAATTTCACGCCCCTGCGGCACAAAACCGATGCCCGCGCGGGCCCGCACGTAGGGCGTGTGGGCCCGAATGGGCTTGCCTTCGAATTCAATGCTGCCGGATTTGATGGCCACCAGGCCCATCAAGCTTTTAAGCAAAGTGGTTTTGCCCACGCCGTTCCGGCCCAGCACCACAGTGACTTTGCCCTGCGTGGCGGCCAGGCTCACGTCGCGCAGGATGTGGGAGCCGCCGTAAAACTGGTTGATGTTTTTGACGCTCAGCACGGCCTGGCTCCTTGCGAAAATGCAGCAGATTGGATGCTATATTTATTATAGCTAAATGTCCATATAATACGTGGACTAGAGGCCAAAAAACCTTGAAATTTACAGTCGAACGGCGACTTGAGCCAATTTGTTAACTCCCATGTTAACAACCGCAAAGGCAGCCTGATGCGGCTGAGCCTGCCCAGCATTTGAAAACTAGCGGCCAAGATACACCTCGATCACCCGCTCATCGGCCTGCACCTGGGCCAGCGTGCCCTGCGCCAGCACCGCGCCGTCGCACAACACGGTGACGATGTCGCTGATGGTGTTGATGAAACCCATGTCGTGCTCGACCACCATCAGTGAGTGTTTGCCTTTGAGGCTCAAAAACAGCTCGGCGGTGCGTTCGGTCTCGCTGTCGGTCATGCCGGCGACCGGCTCGTCCAGCAGCAGCAACTTGGGGTCTTGCATCAGCAACATGCCGATTTCCAGCCACTGCTTTTGGCCGTGGCTCAAGTTGCCGGCCTGGCGCGCCACATCAGCGGCCAGATGGATGGTTTGCAGAATTTCAGACAGGCGGTCACCCTGCGTCGAATCCAATTTGAACTGCATCGACGACTTGACGCCTTTGTCGGTCTTCAGGGCGAGTTCGAGGTTTTCAAACACCGTCAGTTGTTCAAACACCGTGGGTTTTTGGAATTTTCGGCCAATGCCGAGCTGGGCGATCTGCGGCTCGTTGTAACGCAGCAGGTCGATCGTGCTGCCGAAAAAAACCTTGCCCGAATCGGGCCGGGTTTTGCCGGTGATGATGTCCATCATCGTCGTCTTGCCAGCGCCGTTGGGGCCGATGATGCAACGCAGCTCCCCGGGGGCGATGTCGAGCGAGAGATTGTTGATGGCTTTGAACCCGTCAAAACTCACGTTGACGTCTTCGAGGTAAAGAATGCGGCCGTGCGTCAGATCCACTTCCGGCGAGGTGATGAGGCGGCCAATGCCCGCAGTGCGGCCACCGGATTCGGTTTTGCCCTCTTCGACTTTCTGTTTGAGGACCTCGAGACGGCGTGCGCCCGCTTCCATCAGTTCGGGGGTCATTTACTCGCCCCCGCGCTTGTCACTTCGTGTACTGCGCTGCCCCCCGAGGGGGCCGTGCCTTGCTTGGGACGGCCCGGCGCGGCGGCGATCTCTTTCAATTTTTTCACCAAACCCACCACGCCGTTGGGCAAATACAAGGTCACCGCAATGAAGAGCAGGCCCAGAAAGTACAGCCAGAACTCGGGGTAAGCCACGGTGAGCCAGCTTTTGGCGCCATTCACGATGAAGGCGCCGACGATGGGGCCGATCAAGGTGGCGCGGCCACCCACCGCCGCCCAGATGGCGATTTCAATCGAATTCGCGGGGCTCATCTCGCCGGGGTTGATGATGCCCACCTGCGGCACATACAAAGCCCCGGCCACGCCGCACATGATGGCCGAAATGACCCAGATGCTGAGTTTGTAGCCCAGCGGCGAATAGCCCGAAAACATCACACGGCTCTCGGCGTCGCGGATGGCCTGCAACACGCGGCCGTATTTGCTGCCGACCAGCCATTTGGCGAACAGGAAGAACGCGAGCAGCGTGAGGCCCGTCAGCACAAACAGTGTCATGCGCATGGAGGGCGTGGCCACAGGGATATTCAGGATGCGTTTGAAATCGGTAAAGCCGTTGTTGCCGCCAAAGCCGGTTTCGTTGCGAAAGAACAAAAGCATGGCGGCGAAGGTCATCGCCTGCGTGATGATCGAAAAATACACGCCTTTGATACGGCTCCTGAAGGCGAAGAAACCGAATACGAAGGCGACCAGGCCAGGCACCGCGACGATCAAGATCAGCGTGGCGATGAAACTGTCTGAAAACGTCCAGTGCCACGGCAGAGTTTTCCAGTCGAGGAACACCATGAAGTCCGGCAGGTCGCTTTTGTAATTGCCGTCGCGGCCAATCTGGCGCATCAAATACATGCCCATCACGTAACCACCCAGCGCAAAGAACAGGCCATGGCCGAGCGACAAAATGCCGGTGTAACCCCAGATCAAGTCCATCGCCAGCGCACAGATGGCAAAACACATGATCTTGCCGATAAGCGCCACCGCGTAGTCGCTCATGTGGAAGAGGCTGTCTTTGGGAATGGCCAGGTTCAACAAGGGCGCGACGGCGCACACCACGATCAGCGCGATGATGAAAGCGCTCCAGCCCATGCCCGAGAGCAGCGGTCTCTTTAAGGGCAAGCGAACTGCTGAATTTTCGATATTGGCGGTCATGACAGTTCCGTCCGTCAAATTGCGGAATCGGGCGACGCCCGCCAGCGGCAGCGAAGCGGGCCGCAGCTTCGAGTGACACCACAGAACCGGCTTCGCCGGGCTGTAGGTGTTGCCCCCTGCAAGGGGGAAAGCGGCCACACGCAGTGGGCAAGCCGGGGGGTGTTCATACTTCCCGGCCTTTCATCGCAAAAATACCTTGCGGACGTTTCTGGATGAAGATGATGATGAACACCAGCACGGCGATCTTGGCCAGCACCGCGCCGGCCCAGCCTTCGAGGAATTTGTTCAGCACGCCCAGGCCGAGCGCCGCGTAGACCGTGCCCGCCAGTTGCCCGACGCCGCCCAGTACGACGACCAAGAAGGAGTCCACGATGTAGCCCTGGCCCAGGTCCGGCCCCACATTGCCGACCTGGCTCAGCGCGCAACCGGCCAGCCCAGCGATACCGCTGCCCAGCGCAAAGGCGTAGGTGTCCACCCGCGCGGTGTTCACGCCCATGCACGAGGCGATGGGCCGGTTTTGCGTGACGCCGCGCACGAAAAGCCCAAGCCGCGTTTTGCTGATCAACCATGCCACGCCGCCCAGCACCGCGAGCGCGAACCCGATGATGACCAGCCGGTTGTAGGGCAACGAGAGATTGCCCAAGACCTGTACGCCGCCGCTCATCCACGAGGGGTTTTCCACGCCGACGTTTTGCGCGCCAAAGACGCTGCGCACCAGTTGCATCAGCATCAGGCTGATGCCCCAGGTGGCCAGCAGGGTCTCCAGCGGGCGACCGTAAAGAAAACGGATGACACTGCGTTCGAGCGCGGCGCCCATCAGGGCCGAGGCCATGAAAGCCACTGGCACCGAAGCCAGCAGGTACCAGTCAAAATAGGCAGGCAGATATTTCTGGAACAAGCCCTGCACCACGTAAGTGGCGTAGGCGCCAATCATCATCAACTCGCCGTGCGCCATGTTGATGACGCCCATCAGCCCATAGGTGATGGCCAGACCCAGCGCTACCAGCAGCAAGATGGAGCCCAGGCTGATGCCGCTGAACATCGCGCCGAGTTTGTCGCCCCATGCCAGAGCGCCTTCCACCGTTTTCAGGGTCGCGGTTAACGCGGCCTTCACGTCAGGCTCGGTTTCTACCTTGAGGCGCTCCAGAAGCACAGTTTTGGTGCTGGCCTGGCCGCTTTGGGCCAGCAAGGTGGCGGCGATCAGGCGTTTGGATTTATCGGCGCTGTTGAGCAGCACCGCAGCACGGATCAGGCCAAGCTGGTCTTTGAGTTCCTGGTTTTTTTCCGCAGCAAAGGCTTTTTCGATCAGCCCCAGCTTGGATTCATCACTTTCGGTTTGCAGGGCCTTGATGCCTTCGCGGCGGGTTTTGTCGTCCGGCGAAAACAGCTTGAAGCCGGCCACAGCAGCTTCGAGTTCACCACGCATCAGGTTATTGTTGATCACGTCCTCCGCGTCGGCGGGCAAAATGAGCTCTGAGCCCGACACCGGGTCGTAGCCTTTGCCGTCCTTGACGACAAACACCTTGTCGCCCGCCTTCTTGACCGCGTCGTCCAGCATGGCTTGAAGGTAGCTTGCTGTCTTGTCGTCAGCGCTGGTCAACGCTTTGTTCAGGGCCTCAACCCGCGCGTCGGTTTCGCCCACGGCCAGGTTGCGCGCCTCCAACGCCGTCAGGGCGTGCGCCTGGGCAGCGATCAAAACCAGCAACATCAGCAGCAACTTTCGCACCATGACCTGAACGCCCCCACTGAACAAAAAAAACACAAAAAGAAATGCCCGTGCTGACTGCCAATCTGCCCAGCACGGGCCTATGAGAAAACCAGCGTGCAGAGCCTCGTGGCCCCACACACGTTCATCCGGCCTTACTTCTTGGCCATTTTTTCCGGCTCATCAGGCTTCTTGTCGTTGCCTTCGATATACGGGCTCCAAGGCTTGGCTTTCACTGGGCCGGGTGTCTTCCAGACCACGTTGAACTGGCCGTCGGCCTTGATTTCGCCGATGAACACCGACTTGTGCAGGTGGTGGTTCTTTTCGTCCATCTTGCTGGTGATGCCAGACGGCGCCGTAAAGGTTTGCCCAGCCATGGCGGCGATGACTTTGTCAGTGTCGGTGGATTTGGCTTTTTCAACGGCCTGTTTCCACATGTTGATGCCGATATAGGTGGCTTCCATCGGGTCGTTGGTCAGGGCTTTGTCTTTGTGGCCCGCGATGCCTTTGGCCTTGGCGTAGGCCGACCATTTTTTAATGAACGCTTCGTTGGTCGGGTTTTTGATCGACTGGAAGTAATTCCAGGCGGCCAGGTGGCCCACCAAAGGCTTGGTGTCCACGCCGCGCAGCTCTTCTTCGCCCACCGAGAAGGCCACCACGGGCACATCTTTGGCCTTCAAGCCGGCATTGCCGAGTTCTTTGTAAAACGGCACGTTGGAGTCGCCATTGATGGTGGAGACCACAGCCGTCTTGCCACCGGCGGAGAATTTCTTCACGTCAGCCACGATGGTTTGGTAATCGGAGTGGCCGAAGGGCGTGTATTTTTCGTCGATGTCCGTCTCTTTCACGCCCTTTTTGATCAGGTAAGCGCGCAAGATTTTGTTGGTGGTGCGGGGGTACACGTAGTCCGTGCCCAAAAGCACCCAGCGCTTGGCGCCGCCGCCTTCTTTGCTCATTAAATAGTCCACAGCGGGGATGGCCTGCTGGTTAGGCGCAGCACCCGTGTAGAACACGTTTTTGGACAGCTCTTCACCCTCGTACTGCACGGGGTAAAACAGAAGGCCGTTCATTTCTTCAACCACCGGCAACACCGATTTGCGTGACACAGAAGTCCAGCAGCCGAAAATCACAGAGACTTTGTCTTGGCCGAGCAACTGCTTGGTCTTTTCAGCGAACAGCGGCCAGTTGGAGGCCGGATCCACGATCACGGGCTCGAGCTTCTTGCCCATCACGCCGCCTTTGGCGTTGATCTCGTCAATCGCCATCAACACGGTGTCTTTCAACACGGTTTCCGAAATGGCCATCGTGCCAGACAGGCTGTGCAAAATGCCGACCTTGATGGTGCCGCCGGCTTGCGCGTACACCGAACTGACGCCCGCCAAACCGAAACCCAGCGCGATGGACGCGGTGAGCGACTTCAATGTACCTCGACGATTCATGAGCATTCTCCAAAATGAGTGGGTGGACTGATCCAACGCGGATCCACTGACGGTGTTGCAAGGGCCGTGCCAACCATTCACCACTGTGGCTCACCCGCCGCAGCCTGCCCTATTTGCGCCAAAACAGTGCGCTAAGGCGAAAACGCACCAGTTTGACGCTCTCCTCATGCTGCAATACCGTGCACCCTTCTGGCCGGGGCGGTTTGGGCGCGGGCACAGCAATTGCATCACAATCGTGCTGTCACAGGATGCCAAACAACCATGGAACTCACACCCCGCGAAAAAGACAAACTGCTGTTGTTCACCGCAGCGCTGCTGGCTGAACGGCGCAAAGCGCGCGGGCTGAAGCTCAATTATCCGGAGGCTATCGCCTTCATCAGCGCGGCGGTGATGGAAGGTGCCCGCGACGGCAAAACCGTGGCGCAATTGATGAGCGAAGGGCGCACCATCTTGACGCGCCACGAGGTGATGGACGGCATTGCCGAGATGATTCCCGATATCCAGGTCGAGGCCACGTTTCCCGATGGCACCAAGCTGGTGACGGTGCACCAACCGATTGTTTAAATGCCGCAGCAAGCACTTTGACCGCGCTTTCACTCATTTACATATGAAACCAACTACTTCTAAATTTATAGCGGCTTGCGCGGCATTTACCTGGGCTACAACCTCATTTTCCCACAACGGACATGGGCTCGATGGCGCGCATTGGCATGCCACCGATGTGGGGGGGTTTGTTGCACTGGGGGTGGCCATCGTTGCGGCGATCTGGCTGTCTCGCGGTGGCAGGTGATGGCCATGGCACCTGGCGAAATCATTCCGTCCGAAGGCCCCGACCACGCGCTGAACACCGGCAGGCGCAGCCTCACGCTGGTGGTGCAAAACACGGCAGACCGCCCGATACAAGTCGGCTCACATTACCACTTTGCCGAGACCAACGCAGCGCTGTCGTTTGACCGAACTGCCGCGCGCGGCATGCGGCTGAACATCGCCTCCGGCCTGGCGGTGCGCTTCGAGCCGGGGCAACAACGCACCGTCGAGCTGGTCGATTTTTCAGGCGCACGCACCGTCTACGGGTTTCGCGGCCTGACTCAGGGAGTGCTTTGAATATGGCCACCATCGGCCGCCGCGCCTATGCGGAGATTTTTGGCCCCACTGTGGGGGATCGTGTGCGGCTCGCTGACACCGGCCTCTTGGTGGAAGTCGAGGCAGATTACACCCTGCGCGCTGGCAGTTATGGTGAAGAAGTCAAATTCGGCGGTGGCAAAACCATCCGCGACGGCATGGCCCAGTCGCAACGCATGCGAAGCGAGGGCGCGGTGGACTGCGTGATGACCAACGCCTTGATTCTGGATCATTGGGGTGTCGTCAAGGCAGACATCGGCCTCAAGGGCGGACGCATTGTGGCCATCGGCAAAGCCGGCAACCCGGACGTGCAACCCGGCGTGGACATCATCATCGGCCCTGGCACTGAAATCATCAGTTGCGAAGGCATGATCGTCACGGCAGGCGGCATCGACTCGCACATCCACTTCATCTGCCCGCAGCAGATTGACGAGGCCCTGGCCAGCGGCGTCACCACCATGCTGGGCGGTGGCACCGGCCCGGCCACCGGCACTTTTGCCACCACCTGCACGCCGGGGCCGGAAAACATCGCCCGCATGCTGCTGGCGGCCGACGCCTTCGCGATGAAC
>JANLYO010000169.1:0-4876 GCA_031365665.1 Rhodoferax sp.
GGCGCTGACGGCCTGCATGCGAAAACTGCTGACCATCCTCAATGCCATGGTGCGCGATAGCCTCCCGTTCAACAACGCATTGCATGGCTTAGTCCATCAAAACGCTTGACTTCTAAGACAGTTGCTGACCCCAATTTGGCCTCTGCGCGGCCCGCTTACTGCCCCCAGACCCCGTCGTTTTACGTGCTTCGAGGCAGCGACAGGCGAGCGCCAGCGGCGCTGCGGGGGTTCAGGCTGGGGAGTTAACGTTGGACTCGGGAGTCGCGCCTCTTTTAGTGCAGCTCCAATGGATTGACTGGTTGGCTTGAGTTATTTGAGGAGGCCAACAACTTGGGCTTTGGACGCTAGGAAGTTAACGAAGGCCGAGCAGACGACTACCATGTATTTAGCTTCGTCAAACCCAACATTGGGTTCGTCAAGAATGGCGTGGCGAATTCCACTCTCGTCGCTCGCATAGCCATAAAGCTTAACAAAGGCTGCTCGAAGCGCCCCATGCAAAGGTAGCTGCTTTGACAACTCGTCTAGTGCACCCGCCAAACCCTGTGCATTGCTAGATGAAAGTTGTTTAACCATAGACTCGACGGCGCTGATCGCTTCTTTGACGGAGTTACGATAGTCCGGCTCGGGGCGTTGAGCCAATAGCTGAAGCGCAGTCTGTATGTGAGCGTGGGCACCATCCAAGCCAGCCCGGGAGGTAATTTCAATAGCAGTGCTGATCTCGGAGGTTTCTGCTGGGTTCGAGATTGGAACCAATACACCGGCAACGAACCTGTAGCCGGAATACTCCTGCTCAAAGAGCTTGTTGCACACCGCGTGAATCTTCTCCCGGTTCAGTGATCCGTAACGGAGGATATTCTTGTATGAGTCAGCTACGAATTCGATAAAGTCGTAGATTTCATACCAGTGAAGGCTGAAAAAGTATGCCTTAGTCCATTCCCGGCATCTGACGTCGTAGTGTGGCAATTCGTCCACGGGAACTTTCCGGAAGAACTGTGCTATCCAACTGGCCGCAGACAACCACTCCCCGTCTTTTGCATCGAACATCGAGACGACAAAATTCCACAGTGAATTTTTAAGAGCATCGGACATTCCCTCTATTTGAAGAAATCGCGGTGATTCGATGAAGCCGAGACGTTCGGAAAATTTCTTCATAGTGGTTGCGGCTGATCAAGCTATTCACGCCTAACGTGATATCGAAGTCAAATTTGTCATGCAACACGACTTGATTTCAGCTTGCCGTGATAGAGCGTTTTGCATGTCAATGATTTTTAACACGTTTCCGGGCGGTAATCCGCGAAGTCGTTTCTCCTCAATCTTGATATTCAGTAAAAGCGATCTGATAGTGTGAGACGCGGCACTTTTGCGCAGGTGTGTGACTTGAGAGCGGTAGCTGAACCCCCGCAGCGCCGCTGGCGCTCGTCTGTCGCTGCCTCTAAGCACGAAAAACGACGGGGTCTGGGGGCAGTAAGCGGGCCGCACCTGTCCGAGCACAGCGAGTTGTGCGGCGGCCCCGTCGTTGCGTACTGCAGATGGTCGCCCGAAGGGCCAGCGACTCCGAGCGTCAGCGGCGCTGCGGGGGTTCAGGCCGACAGCGCCACAGAGACCGGCTTAATTACAGCTTGAACGGTACAACCTTCTGGCGTTGCTCGCCCAGGCCTTCAATGCCCAGGGTCATCACGTCGCCCTTTTTCAGGAACTGCGGTGGCTTCATGCCCAGGCCTACGCCGGGGGGGGTGCCGGTGCAGATCACGTCGCCGGGGTTGAGCGTCATGAACTGGCTGACATAGCTGACGATCTTGGCGCAACTGAAGATCATGGTTTTGGTGTTGCCGGTCTGTCGGCGCACACCGTTCACGTCCAGCCACATCGCCAGCTTCTGCGGGTTGGGGATTTCGTCTGTGGTCACGAGCCAGGGGCCGATGGGGCCGAAGGTGTCGCAACCCTTGCCCTTGTCCCACTGCGGGCCGCGCTCGATCTGGAACTCGCGCTCGCTCACGTCATTGCACAGCGTGTAGCCGGCCACGTGCTGGAGCGCGTTCTTCTGCGAGACATAACGCGCACGGGTGCCGATGACGATGCCGATCTCGATTTCCCAGTCGCCCTTGACCGAGCCCTTGGGCAACATCACGTCGTCGTTGGGGCCCTGGATGCAGCTGGTGGCCTTCATGAAGATGATGGGCTCTTTGGGGATGGGCATGCCCGACTCGGCCGCGTGGTCGCGGTAGTTCAGGCCGATGGCCACGTATTTGCCGACATTGGCCACCGGGCAACCCATGCGCGGCTTGCCCCTGACGGCTGGCAGGCTGTCGGTCTTGAGCTTGGCGATCTTGGCCAGCGTGGCGGCACCGATGGCCGTGCCGTCAAAGTCCTTGACATGTTTGGACAGGTCGCGCAACTGGCCCTTGGCGTCAACCAGACCGGGTTTTTCCTTGCCGGGGTTGCCATAACGAACGAGTTTCATGTTTGCCTTTCTGGGTTGAAATAGGGTGAATCTTATAGTGTGGCTGCGGTCTGTGCCGCAAAGTCTCAGTAAGTCGAACGCCCGCCCGAGAGATCAAACACGGCGCCTGTCGAAAACGAGCAATCTTCGGTGCACAGCCAAGCCACCATGGCGGCAATCTCATCGACGGTGCCAAACCTTGCCATCGGGATTTTGGAGAGCATGAAGTCGATATGGCTTTGCGACATCTGGTCAAACATGGCGGTCTTGACGGCGGCCGGAGTGACGCAGTTCACCCGCACGCCGGTGTCGGCCAGCTCCTTGCCAAGCGACTTGGTCAGGGCAATCACCGCAGCCTTGCTGGCACTGTAGGCGCTGGCATTGGGGTTGCCTTCCTTGCCGGCCACCGAGGCGATGTTGACGATGCGGCCGTAGTTCTTGCCGCGCATGTGCGGCACCACTTCACGGCAGCACAGGAACAGGCCGTTGACGTTGACGTTCATCACGTCCTGCCAGTCGGCTGGCGGGTAGTCCCACACCTTCATGTTGGGGCCGGTGATGCCGGCGCTGTTGACCAGGATGTCTATCGCGCCGTGCTTCAGGGTCTGCTGCACAGCCGACTGCACGCTGGCCTGGGCGGTGACATCGACCGCTACGCCTTTCGCGGAAGCTCCCAGAGCGGCGGTGGCGGTCTGCAAGGCCGCCTCATTGCGGTCCCACAGCGTGACGCTGCCGCCCGAAGCCAGCACCCGCTCGGCAATCGCAAAACCGATGCCGGAGGCGCCACCGGTGATGACCGCATGGCGGCCTTTCAGGTCCAGTTGGTTCATGCTGCTTTTCTTTATATGGTCATGCCGCCATCGACCGCAAAAATCTGCCCGGTGGCGAATTTGGACTCATCACCCGCCAGGTAAACAATGATGGGCGCAATTTCGTCGGCCTGTGCGAGGCGCCCCATGGGCTGGCGCGCCACGAAGGCTTTGCGCGCCTCGGCCGGGTCGTCAAAGGCGTTGATGCGGTCACCCAGCGAGGGCGTGTCCACCGTGCCCGGTGCAATGCAGTTGCAGCGTATGCCCTGTCCGACAAAATCCGCGGCCACCGACTTGGTCAGTCCGACCACGGCCGCCTTGCTGGCGCCATAAACAAAACGGTTTGGCAAACCCTTCAGGCTGCTGCACACGCTGGCCATGTTGATGATGCTGGCACCGCCATTGGCCAACATCTTCGGCAGCGCCGCCTGGATCATCCAGAACTGGGCGCGCACATTGAGGTTGAAGGCCAGGCTCCAGTCGTCGTCGCTCGCCTGCAAAATCGTGTTGACGTGCACCGTGCCGGCGCAGTTGAAGAGAACGTCAAACGCCGGGTGCGCGTCGATCAAGGTCTGGATGGCCGCCTTGTCTAGCACATCGAGCTTTTGGGTTGTGACATTGGCCACATTGGCATAAGTTTCCAGCAACTTGGCGTTGACATCGGTGGCCAGCACCTGCGCGCCTTCTGCTGCCATCGCCAGCACGCTGGCGCGGCCAATGCCCTGGCCGGCGGCGGTGACCAGCACTTTTTTTCCTTGAAGTCTCATGGTTTTCCTTGTTTCATTTGAGAATCGGCCCCGTTCGTCCTGAGCTTGTCGAAGGAAGCCTGTCGAAGGCCCCTTCGACAGGCTCAGGGTGAACGGTCTATCAGCGGTCTATTTTCACATCTGCGATTTGGCGTTTTTCAATCACCGGCCAATCCCATTCAATGCCCAGGCCCGACGTCTGCGGCGGGTAGGCATAACCGCCCTCTACGCGGATGCGGCTGGTGGTGATGTCGTCGAGTTGCGGGATGTACTCCACCCACGCTGCATTGGGCACGCCAGCGCACAGGCTCACATGCAACTCCATCAAAAAATGCGGGCAGACCGGCACATCAAAGCCCTCCGCCAGATGCGCCACCTTGACCCAGGGCGTGATGCCGCCAATGCGCGCCACGTCAGGCTGGACGATGCTGCACGCGCCCTGCTCCAGGTATTCGCGGAACTGGCTCAGGTGGTACATCGATTCACCCACGGCGACGGGGATGGCCGTGTGTTCGCGCAGTTGCCGGTGGCCGGCCACATCTTCGGCGGGCAAGGGCTCTTCGAGCCAGGCCAGGTCCAGGCCCGCAAAGGCGCTGGCACGGCGCACTACTTCTGGGCGGTTGAAGCCCTGGTTCGCGTCGGTCATGATCTCGAACCCCGGCCCCACTGCGGCGCGCACTTGCGCGAGCCTGTCCACGTCTTCGCTCACATGTGGCCGCCCAACCTTGATCTTTGCGCCCCGGAAGCCTTCGGCCCTGGCGGCCAGGGTTTGGTCGACCAGTTCATCAGCACTCAAATGCAGCCAGCCGCCTTCGGTGGTGTAGACCGGCACGCGTGTTTGTGCGCCCCCCAGCAATTGCCACAGGGGCAGGTTCTGGCTG
>JANLYO010000211.1:0-10106 GCA_031365665.1 Rhodoferax sp.
TTCTTCATTTTTATTGGCGGCCCACAAAACTCCCCAGATAAACACCAACCGCAACACGCCGGTGGCGGTGCTGTTTTCCGCCACCTACTTTTAGCGAAGCGAAGCGGCCGCCAAACCTGTGGCGGAGGCTTTTTTAGCCCGGCTGAACCAATTGCGCGAAACCTACGCCCCTGCGGACAACACCGGCCTGGAGCTCAAAGGGTCGGCCAAAACCAGGCGGCCAGCGTCCTGGAAACGCGCGAACACGTTTATCAGCTCCGATTGATGGCAAGGCAAGCGCATGCCACAAACCATATTCCTGGCAGACACCAACGTCGTCAGCGAGTTCGTCAAAAAAACTCCCCACACCCAAGTGATGCTTTGGCTGCAGCAAGCGACCTTGCTGGGCGTGTCTGCGGTCACCATCGAAGAAGCGCATTTTGGCCTGGCTTGGCAACCCAACGCACGCAAACTTGCACTGTTCAATGCCTTGATTCAACAATTTCACGCCGTCTACCCGGTGACGGAGTCGATTGCGCGACGGGCTGGCATTCTGCGCGGCCAATTCCAGGCGCAGGGCATCGTGCGTAGCGCGCCTGACATGTTGATCGCCGCGACTGCGCAAGAACATCAATTGATTGTGGCCACGCGCAACCAGCGTGATTTTTTGGGGTGCGGCGTGCAAGTGGTCAATCCATTCGATGCTTAAATGCGGAACGCTGAAACCATACATTACTTCAGAAAAACCAGCCCATGACTGACGCCACCCCCTTCACCCCCTCGCTGCGCGTGCCAGACCCGGCCATCGTCAGCCTGGATCCATCCTTCGACAAATACCGCTTGGCGCTCGCAAAAGTAGAGCGCCTGGCGCACGGCATGCGATGGTCCGAAGGGCCGGTGTGGCTGGGCGACGTGCGCCAACTGGTGTGGAGCGATGTGCCGGGCAACTGCATGTACAAATGGGATGAAGAAACCGGCGCCACATCGACGTTTCGCAAACCCAGCAACATGGGCAATGGCAACACGCGGGACCGGCAAGGGCGGCTGCTCACCTGCGAGCACTTGGCGCGGCGCGTCACGCGCACGGAGATTGACGGCCGCATCACCGTGCTGGCGGAGTCGTTCAAAGGCAAACGCCTCAACTCACCCAACGACATCGTGGTGAAGTCTGATGGCTCGGTGTGGTTCACCGACCCGTCTTTCGGCATCATGGGCAACTATGAGGGCGACAAGGACGAGCCGCAGTTGCCCACCAACGTCTACCGAATTGACCCGAATGCAAGCGGCGCAGACCGCGGCATCACCGTCGTGGCAGAAGGCATCAACCAGCCCAACGGCCTGGCCTTCTCGCCGGACGAATCGATCCTCTACATCGTCGAATCCCGCTCAACGCCGCGCAAAATCCTGGCCTGCGACGTCGTGGGCGGCAAAACCCTGGCCAACCGGCGCGACTTCATCGACGCAGGCCCCAAAGGCACACCTGACGGCTTCAGGCTCGACATCGACGGGAACCTCTGGTGCGGCTGGGGCATGGGTGAAGCAGGATTGGACGGCGTGCACGTGTTCAACCCAGAAGGCCAACGCATCGGCCGCATCGACCTGCCCGAACGTTGCGCCAATGTCTGCTTCGGCGGCCTGCACCGCAACCGGCTCTTTATGGCGGCGACCACGTCGCTGTATTCGCTGTATGTGAATACCCAGGGCGTCGGATACGCCTGAGAACCTGAGGCTCTGACGCCCTGAGGTTTTTATTCGGCGGCTTGATCCGCTTCCCGAACAAGCTGCGCCTGAATCAGGTATTTGCTGATCACACCCTTCAGGTAGCTCTCTAGCTGCGGCGGGTTGCCGGGGCGAGCCAGCGCCTGAAAACTGCCGACGATGGCCAGGTAAAACAAGGCCGCCAACTCCGCCGCCGTTTTGGGGTTGCCGGTGAGCCGCTCAAACTTGCGCTCAAAGAGCGCGAGCCGCGCCTGATCCACCTCGGCCAACATCGCGGCCACGCTCGCGTCGCGGCGGCCCAGGCCGCGCAAAGCCAGCTCAAAGCGCATGTTTTCCAAATCCACCCCGGCGTGGGCCAAGGCGAAGTCCAGCACCCGACCGAGCTCCGCCTCGGCTGTGGCGGCGGCTTGAGCATTCAAAGGTTCAATCGCCAAGCTGCGCGTGGAGGCCAGCTCGCGCGTGTGCCAACGTGCCAAAAGCGCGCTGATCAGCTCTGCGTGGTCAGTGAAGTGCCAATAAAAGCTGCCGCGCGTCACATCCAAGGCCTGCGCCAGCAGCAACACACGTGCGGCATCAAAACCGCCTTCCACCACGGCGTTGAAGGCGGCGTCCAGCCAGTCGTCGCGGTTGAGCCGGGCTGGCGGCGCGGCAGGGTCTTTTTTTGGGAGTCGTGTCATGAACGGGGCTTGTCAAATTGGTGCAAAACAATTGACGCACATTCTCCACCACATCGTGCACCCCAAAACTTGCCACGCCAGATAATGCAGCATGTCAGCGCCGCCCCCTACCCCACTGAGCCCGCCACCCAACCTGCAGACAAGCCAAGAGACCCAGCCTGCCGGCCGACGCGAAGCCGCCATGCCTTTCATCATGGTCACCATGTTGATCGACATGTTGGCCATCGGGCTGATCATCCCGGTGTTGCCCGCCATGGTGGGCAGCTTCACCGGCTCGCAGGCTGACCAGGCTTACTGGTACGGCGTGGTGACGTTCACCTTTGGCCTGGCCAATTTCATCTCGTCGCCGATCCTCGGTGCGCTCTCAGACCAGCATGGCCGCAGACCGATTCTGCTCTTGGGTTTTTTGGGCCTGTGCATCAGTTTTTATGGCACGGCTTTGGCCACGGCCATGGGCATGTTGATTGCCGTGCGCATTCTGAGCGGCGCCATGCAGGCCAACATCTCGATCTGCAACGCCTATGTGGCCGACTTCACGCCGCCCGAGCAGCGCGCCAAACGCTTTGGCATGCTGGGCGCCATGCAGGGCCTGGGTTTCATTGTGGGGCCGGTGATGGGCGGGCTGCTGGGGGCCGTCAACCTGCATTTGCCGTTTCTCGTCGCAGGCGTGTTGGCATCGGTCAATTTGATCTACGGCTACTTCATCTTGCCCGAGTCGCTGCCGCAGGACAAACGCAAAGCCTTCCGCTGGCAGACCGCTAACCCGTGGAACGCGCTCAAAACCCTGGCACAGTTGCGCGGCGTAGGCTCACTCGTTGGGGTGGTCGCATTTAATGGTCTGGCGCAATATATGCTCTACACCAGTTGGGTGCTGTACACCACTTTCAAATTTGGCTGGGGCCCGCTGGAGAACGGCTGGAGCCTGGCTGCGGTAGGCGTGGTCAGCGTGATCGTGCAGGGCTTTTTGCTCGGTAAATTGCTCAAACGGTTTTCGCCGCAAAGCCTGGCCGTGGTGGGCCTCATCTCCAGCGCGGTCTCGTACCTGATGTGGGGCCTGGCGTGGACGGGCTGGGTGATGTTCGCCGTGATTGGGGTGAACTTTTTGGCCAACACCGTTACGGCCGCCGTCAACAGCATGATCAGCAGCGCGGCAGACGCCAAAAACCAGGGCAGCACGCTGGGCGCGGTGAGCAGCCTCAATAGCCTGATGGCGGTCATCGCCCCGCTCATCGCCGCCCCCCTCTTGGCGCTCGTCTCGCACCTGCCCCAAGGCGACTGGCGCATCGGCGCGCCGTTTTATTTTTGCGCGGTGTTGCAGGTGGCGTCGCTATTTTTGGCGGTTTGGCATTTGAGGAAGCACCAGCGCCGGGACGCCGCAACCGCAGCATAGACTGCGCAAAAGGCGCTGATCGTGATTCAAAAAATCAACTCTGCAACCTGTTTTCATCTCTTGCCTGCAACGCCAAGCCCAAACGCTCCGTAAAGCCGAGAGCAGGTTGCGCTGCCTCCAGCGCGCGCCAGCCCACCAGAAGCCTGCGCGCCCAGCCAGGGCCACGTGAAACCACATCCTCCCAAGTGCCAATCAAACCCTCACCATCGTTGGCCAGCAGATAGTCAATCAAGGCTCCAGCCTGTGCCAAGTCTTTGTTGGCTTTCACGCGTTGGGCCAATGGGCGCTCGCCAAACACGATGAGCTTGTGCAACGCAAACCGATGCGGCTGTGGCACGTTGACGACGATGGGGCCGTTTCGCGCCAACAGAGTGGCGCGCATCGGGTCTTCCAGCGACAGCTCCATGAACTTGAGCGGTTGCAGCGTCAGATTCAAGGCGGGCAAATACACCGGTTCGTCGCCCTTTCTACCCACACTGGTCAGAAAGTCGAGGTCAAAGTCAGGTTCGTCAGGCTTCTTGAAGGTCGTATTGCTTTGCACGGGTATGAAACCCAGCCCCAGGGAATCAATCGCTGCGCGGGCATCGAGGGTCAGGTTGGAGGGCAGCGCCACCGACAGATTCCGTCCGGCATGTGCAAAGTCCAAATCCAGTGTGAACGCCCCGGTGTTCCAGCGCACGCCAAAATGGTTTTGGTAAGCCAGAAACGCGTGGGTACCCACCAAAATGCCACCGGCGGCAAAAAAACCGTAGGCATTCAGGCGCTCAATCACCCGCGCGTGTTTGAGCGGAATCTCGGCGCAGCCATAGGCAATCGCGGCGCGCGCCATGCGTGTGAGCGCGGATTGCTCAGCGCGCATGGCAGGGTTGGCGTGCTCGGCCATCAAGGCCCGCGTGGCTGCGTCGTCTGGCCCCACATACACTTGCTGCGCCTGGCCACCGGGCATCTTGACCTGGTAGTACCAGTAGTCCCGCCCCACGACGCGTTTTTTGGCAAAGCCGCCGGGCAGATGCGCAATGGACCGGCCAAGTTCTGCCTGGCGTGCGGCGGTATCCAGTCCGGCAAAAGCTGCCTGCGCGGCGGCTGGGAGTTCGTCGTGGTGGTTCACTATACTACCTAATTAGTTTTTGTAGTATAACATCGCATCGCTGCTGGCTGTCGGCTTGCTGACGGCCTTATTCCAGGCCGTCCAGAGGTTTTGGAAGCTGCTGATTTCTTCGAAAAGATAGTCAAACTGCTTTTCTACGACACGTCTCAAAAAAAATTCGAGGCGCTGCGCGCCGCCCTTGAAATCAAATACCCGAACCGAACATCCAAATTACCTCAGAACTCAGGACTCAGAAATCTCAATCGGCCAGGGAAAACACCACACGAAGCCCGACGTCGCTGCTACAGTCGTCAGGGTTATCCCTGCCACGGCCCGAACAACGCGCGGAGTCGGGATCGTAGATCCACGACCCGCCGCGCAGCGTGGTCAGATCCGTTGATTTTTGCCCCCCCATTGCCTTGATCGGGTCTAGCTCTGGAATATAAGCGTCTTGGGACCACTCCCACACATTGCCTGCCATGTCGGCCAGCCGTTCATACGAATGCCCTTTGGGGTAAATCCCCACCGTGGTGGGGGCATCAACCAACTGCCCCAGGTTCGCGTGTTGTGCAAAGTCTTTGACCTCAGATGTCGGGCCGGGGCCGCCAGACCATGGGTAGGGACTGGGTTGCTCCTTCGTCGGCATACCATACCTTGCCGCACATTCCCACTGCAACTCGGTGGGCAAACTCACACGCCAATTCTGGTAACCAAAAACCGGCAATTGCGTTTCAAGCCAACGCGCGTAGGTCTCAGCTTCAAACCAACTCAGGTTCACCACAGGGCGTAAAGGGTTTTTGAGTTGGCTTTGCCAATCGTGGGGCTGGGTGCGTTGTGCTGCAGGCCTGCGTTCAAGCCATTCCTTGACTGGTTTGTTTGTTATTTTGCTGTCGTAGGTTCCTGTCAGCCACTTTTGGCCGTCCCCTTGAAACGAAGCCGCATAATTTTCAAAATCGACAAAAGCCTTATATTGGGCAACCGTAGTCAACGTCCGCGCGATGTAAAACACTTTGTCCAGGCCCGGCGGCATGACCGCCTTGCCAGAACCCGCGCCATCATCACCCAACCAAAACGGCTTGTTTCGCGCGTCGATTTTGGCAAAACCGGGCATTTCGTCATTGATCGTACTGAAGTTTGTTGGTTTGTCTTCTACGTTTTTTACCGCCAGGCACAGGCGACCGGCTTCAAACCTTGGGTCACAGCCCAGCGCGGCACGCACGTCGCCCCAAAGCGGACGAAGTTTCGGGTCTTCCTCATTGGCCAGGTCGACACTTTTTTCGCTCAACGCCCACAGCGGTTCAGCTTCGCCGTAGGCGATGAAAGGGGCCAAATGCCGCAGGCCACGCAGCAATTGCACCCGCCTTTTGCGGCGCTCGGGTGTGGTGTGCGCCACCTCGTCCAGCCATTTGTTGACACGTTCGGCCAATTGGCCTACGGCTTCTTTAGTGAGGTGTTTTCCCTCTTCCAGCAGAGCGTTTTTAGCGATGGCTTCCTGAGTGCCTTCGTCAGCGGCGATCAGGCTCAGGTAAAGCTGCTGCGGGTCAAGCGGCGTAAATCTGCCGGGTGAAACCTCGCCCGCGGCGTCATACGTTTTTTGATCCGATGAAGATGCATCGGCAGCGGGCCGTGGCGGCGTCAAGGTTTCGTCATACTGCGCCAGCATGCTGAAGTACTGGGCAATGACGAACCCGGCGGGTAGCGAAGGCATCTGTTGCTTCAAAGCGCCCAATAGTTTGAGTGCGTCAAACACATGCCGCTGTACTTTGCGGTGCGCCACGATGCAGTCCACCAGGGGCAGGCGCTTTTGCTGGGCGTCGTAGCGCTTGTCATCGGACAAAACAGAAATCACTGCCAGGGTTTCGTCGAATGTGGTGGGACGTTTCGGCACCTTTTCACCGTACGCCGCCCAATGCCAAAGGTCGATATCTGACTTATTCGGCGACAGGTTCTCGCCGGTGCCGTCAAAGCCAACATACAGGGCTTTGAAAGTCTCTTCATGGCGGCGCAACACGCGGTACAAGTCAGGGTGGAAAAGCTGAATCATCATCAAGGTGAAGGCGATGCGCACGTCCACCTGCGCGGCGGTGCTGGGCGCAAGCAGTTCTTTGCGCTCATCGCCTTCGTGGCGCAACTGCGCGACTTCGACAGAGGCGTGCCACAACTCGCCCATGCGCGAGAGCTTGCGGGGCACGAAAGCGTCGAAGCCAGCGAGCGCGAGGGCCATCAGGTCAAAAACCTCCAGGCCCCAACTGGCGGAATCGCGTGGGTTCGTGCCGCTGAAGGGTTCACTGCGGGTTTTTCCGCTGCCCTCAGTCGCCACGACTTTGCTGTGCAGCAGATCCGTTCGCCTGAATTCGGCCTGCGGGTTTTGATCGTCTATCGGACGAAACCAGTGTTTGGCCACATCTTTACCCGCGATCTGTTCTTCGAGTTTCTCCACAAACGCCCTCGCCTGCGTGCGTGTGAGCGCGGGCAGCTTGAAGGGCAGATGCACGATCTTCTCCAGGTATTCAAACCCGGTGATCGGCATGGAGGGCTTCTTGTTTTGCAGCTCATAGTCTTTATAGCGGTGGCCAATGCCGCGTTCGATCACCTCATCGTCCAGCGCGAGCACGAAGGCGAAACTCTCGGCGTTGAGAATGGTTTTGATCAACTCTAGCGTCTGCACAGCTTTCTCGGGCAGACAGCGGTCCAGGTCGTCGATGAAGATGACGAAGTTGATGCGGGTGGTCGCGGTGAGGTCTGCGTTGGCCAGTAGCGTGCTTTTGTCTTTGTAGGTACCCGGCCGCGTCAACTCCTGGAGCAATTCGTGGATGCGGTAGAAATAGGTGCCGTCTTCCACGTGGCGCACCGCATGGTCGAGGCCAGACTTCTTCTTTTGGGTCGTTGAACCCGCCGTGGCATCGTCTTTTTTCTCTTTCTCCTTTTTGTCTTTTTCTCCAGAGGCAATGACCTCCAGCCAATCCTCGATGTCGTCAGGCAAATCGATGCTGACGCCCAGCACCGACACACTTTTGAAAATCTTCTGCACCACAGGAAATATTGATTTGGCCACCTTGGCGGCTTTGGCCGTGGCAGCGACCACCGGAGCGGCTCTATCCGTCAGCGCCACAGCCTGCGTGCCAAACCCCACCAGGGATTGAATCACCGTGGGGTCTTGCTTCAAGGCGTCCTTCAACGCGTTGAGCACGTGAATGATGATCGGCACGTGCAGGTGCTCTTCATGCTCGTACTTCCACGGTTGGAACCACACGGGCACGGTCAGGTTGAATCCGGGGTCTGAAGCGCGGGCGGCGATTTGCGCTGCCAGTTCGCCCTCAGCCTTCTTGTTCAGCAACTTGAGCAAATGCGACTTCCCCGCGCCCCATTCGCCAAAGATGCCGATGACCAGCGGGTCGTCGCCCAGCGGTTTGCCGTTCTGGTCTTTGTTGAGTGCGCGTCCAACGCGGCTCCACAGGGCATCCGCGTACGCGCCATAGCCCAGCCAGTCGTCGTCTGGCGGCGTGGCGCTTTCAGATGCTGCGATAGGATTTGTTGCCATGCTTAAAACGGGCCGTCATGAGAGGCACTTTACCGGGGAATTGGGCAAATTTAATTGCTATATTTTTAATAGCTATACATTAAATATATACGTGGCTTACTAACCAAGTTTATTCTTAAACATCGCTTTACGCCTCAATTTCGACTCAATCATACCCAATATAGGTACGATTTAAAAATGCCAATTCCATCCCGCAAACCAGGTGTCGCGCAAATTCAGCACGCGGCAACTGGCGTTTATAGAATGTCCGCAGCAGCGTCCGAAACTCAAAAACCTGGTCAAAACAAAAATTGGAGACCGCCATGCCCGCCTACCAACCCACCATCGACTTTCACCGCCTGATCGCCCAAGGTATGCCCCCCGAAGATGGCCAAGACTGGGCCGACGCGCGGCGCGGGCTGGTCGGCACTATTGAGAGCACCGAGGTCAAAACCGAAGAGGGCCGCGTGATCTGGAGCCTGACGGGTTACGGCTTTCTGGATGACGACAAGCCGGCCGATACCGTCAACCCCAGCCTGTGGCGGCAAGCGCGGCTGAACCGCATCCATGGGCTGTTTGAAGTCACGCCGCGCATCTTCCAGGCGCGCGGCTACGACATTGCCAACATCACCTTCATCGAGGGCGACACCGGGCTGATCGCGCTTGACGCCAATTCCACACCGGCCACGGCAGCGGCCTGCCTGGCGCTCTACCGCAAGTTGCGCGACCCGGACGGCCGACGCAAGCTGCATACCATCATGTACAGCCACAGCCATGCCGACCATTTTGGCGGTGTGGCCGGCCTGTGCACGCAGGCGCAGGTGGATTCGGGCGAGGTCTGCATCATCGCGCCCGCAGGTTTCATGCACCACGCCGTGGCCGAAAACGTGATCGGCGGCGTAGCGATGGGGCGCCGGGCGCAGTTCCAGTTTGGCCCCACGCTGGCAAAGGGGCCGACAGGGCAAGTCGATGCGGGCCTTGGCAAAACCGTGCCGCTGGGCCGCCCCAGCCTGTTTGCACCCACGCTCAGCATCGAAGCCGAACACGAAACACATGTGATCGACGGCATCGAGATCGAATTCCAGCTCACCCCGGAAACCGAAGCGCCGAGCGAGATGCACTTCTACTTTCCGGGCGAGCGGGCGCTGAACCTGGCCGAAAACGCCACACACACCATGCACAACCTGTGCCCGCTGCGCGGCGCAGCGGTGCGTGATTCGCTGGCATGGTCTAAATACCTGCATGTGGCGCTGAAGCGTTACGGCCCGCGCAGCGACGTGATCCTGGCGCAGCACCATTGGCCCACCTGGGGCAATGAGCGCGTCTGTGAGTTTTTGAGCGAGCAGCGCGACCTGTACCGCATGATGCACGACCAGACCGTGCGCTTGATGTGCCATGGCCTCAAGCCCGCCGAAATTGCCGAAGGCATGACGCTGCCCGCAGGCCTGACGCAGCGCTGGCATGCGCGCGGTTATTACGGCACCCTGTCGCACAACGTGAAGGCCGTGTACCAGCGCTACCTGAGCTGGTACGACGCCCACCCGGCCAATCTGCACAGCCTGCCGCCGGTGCCGGCGGCGCGCAAGTATGTGGACTACATGGGCGGCATCGAGGCCCTGGTGCAGCGCGCGCGGCTGGACATGCGGCGCGGCGAGTTCCGCTGGGTGGCCGAGGTCATGAAGCATGCCGTCTATGCCCATCCCGATCACCTGGCCGCCCGCGAGCTGGCGGCAC
>JANLYO010000227.1:0-2329 GCA_031365665.1 Rhodoferax sp.
CCGCGCGCTGGGCTTTTACCCGTTTGTTTTATTTTTTGGGGGGGGGTCCACCCGGCGGCCCCCGCCCTGGGTTGGCTGAGGGACTCCCACCCAAACGCCACAAACCCTGCGAAGATTAATTTAAAGAAATATTTGGTCTAAAATTACTCAAAAATGCTTCTTATTTAATAGAGTTCAATAGCCAATTAACGAGACTTAATGGCAGATATTCTTATTGAATTAAATATCAAATAAGTAATCTAGAGCTTTTCGGCACGTGTGCCATCAAAAACTCCATCTGGTCGGCCAGGATGCGGCGGTTGCGCAGGATGAAGTCTTCCCACAGGCTGGGCACGTAGGGCGCGTATAAAAGGGGCATTTTGGCCTGCTCGGGCGTGCGGCTGCTTTTGCGATGGTTGCAGGCGCGGCAAGCGGTGACGACGTTCATCCAGTGGTCGCGGCCGTTTTGGGCGAAGGGGATGATGTGCTCGCGTGTGAGTTCTTCTTCATCGTGCACCGCGCCGCAATAGGCGCACACGTTGCGGTCGCGCACGAAGAGTTTGCTGTTGGTCAGGCTGGGGCGCAGGTTGAAGGGGTTGATATTGGGCACGCCCTTGGTGCCGATGATGCTGTTGACGGCGATGACCGACTGTTTGCCCGTGGCGGCGTTGTGCCCGCCGTGGAACACCGCGACTTCGCCACCGGATTCCCAGCGCACTTCTTCAGCCGCGTAGTGGATCACCGCTTGTTCGAGCGATATCCAGGATTGCGGCAACCCCTGCGCAGACAGCTTCAAGACCTTCAAAACTTGCCTCCATTCAACAGTCAAACAACTACCGAGATCAGCAAAAAAGTCGCTCGCAGCGCGCCAAAACAAATCCTGTGCGCCGCTGGGCCACAATATACCCTGTTTTCATGACAGTTTGACTTGCAGGGCTTTATTGAAGGGCGCGTGCTGCTATCAAATCAATACTGCGTCATGAACCTGACAATCCACGGTTTTGCAGAGGGTTTTGAATGAAGGTATTTCGTGGTCTGCCGAGGGCGGGCTTGGCCGACGCCTGCGCTTTGACGATCGGCAATTTTGACGGCGTGCACCGGGGCCATCAGGCCATGTTGGCACTGCTTCGCGGCGAAGCGCAGCAGCGCGGCGTGCGCAGCTGCGTGTTGACGTTTGAACCCCATCCGCGTGATTATTTTGCCAAAACCGGTGGCAAACCTGAGCTGGCACCGGCGCGCATCGGCACATTGCGCGACAAACTGATTGACCTGGCCCAATGTGGTGTGGACCAGGTCGTGGTCTTGCCCTTCAACGCCGCGCTGGCCGCGCAATCGGCGCAGGCTTTTGTGGACGATGTTTTGGTCAAGGGGCTCGGCACGCGGTATGTGCTGGTGGGTGACGATTTTCGTTATGGCACCCATCGTGCCGGCGACTATGCCCAACTCGACGCTGCCGGTGTGGCAGCCGGTTTCGATGTCGCCCGCATGAACAGTTACGAGGTTCACAATCTGCGCGTCTCCAGCTCCGCCGTGCGCCTGGCCCTGGCAGAAGGCCGCCTTGACGACGCGGCGCGCCTGCTGGGGCGGCCCTACCGCATCTCAGGCCACGTGGTTCACGGGCGCAAATTGGGGCGCACCCTGGGGCGCGATGCCTCACGCCCGCTCGGTTTTCGCACCCTGAACCTGCGCTTCAAACACTGGAAGCCCGCCGCCAGCGGCATCTTTGTGGTGCGGGTGTTTGGCTTGGCCGAGCAGCCGGTGCAGGGGGTTGCCAATCTGGGCATCCGGCCTTCGCTGGACCCCAGCGACGTGAACGGCGGGCGGGTGCTGCTGGAGACCCACTGCCTGGATTGGCCGGCCGGCCTGGCAGAGAGTGAAGGTGGTACAGAGGCCTACGGTAAAATCATCCGGGTGGAACTCCTGCACAAACTACACGGCGAACTTAAATACGACGGTCTCGATGCGCTCACCAATGGCATCGCCAAAGACTGTGACGACGCACGCGCCTGGTTTGCCCGACATGGCACTGACATTCGCCCAGACGTAGATCCTGCTGGACGGCTGAACGCCCCATTAAGCGCCACACGAATTTGACAGGGCCTGCCCGACACACCTTGCCCCCGTGTCACCCCGTTTCACCGCGTTTTTCCCCTGTTTCCCCCGCCCGAATCCGGCCCGCCGCCGATGATTCGTTTGCTGATTCCGTATTGACGATGTGAGTTTCTCCATGACTGAACAAGCCGCCAGCCCCCCGGTTGCAAAAACCGACTACCGCAGCACCCTGAACCTGCCCGACACCCCCTTCCCCATGCGCGGCGACCTGCCCAAACGCGAGCCGGGCTGGGTCAAG
>JANLYO010000243.1:0-14263 GCA_031365665.1 Rhodoferax sp.
CAAGCGCCACCAGGCAAGCTTGAAGGCGCTGATCGACGCCGGCGCCAACCTGCAACTCAAAGACCGCACGGGCCAAACGCCCTTGCAACTGGCCCGCTCACGTTCCTACCTTGACATGGTGAAACTGTTGGAGTCAGCCGGAGCCAAGTAGCGCAGGGGTTCTGTGAGGTGGTAAATTGGCGCTAAACCACGAGGAGACACGCCCCATGTATCCAGGCCTTCACGCCAAGAGCCAGCCCGACCACCCGGCCTTCATCATGGCCAGCACCGGCGAAACGGTCAGTTATGCCGAGCTGGACAAGCGCAGCAACCGCCTTGCGCACCTGCTGCGGGCCAATGGCCTGCAGCGACTGGACCACTATGCCATGTTCATGGAGAACAACAACCGCTACCTGGAAGCCTGCGCGGCGGGGGTGCGCGCTGGCTTGTATTACACGTGCGTGAACCATTACCTCACCGCCGAAGAGCTGGCCTACATTTTGAACAACAGTGAATCCAAAGTGCTGATCACCTCGCGCGCCAAACGCGACGTGGCAGCGCAAGCGCTCAAACTCTGCCCGAAAGTGCGCCTGGCGCTGATCTGCGACGGCACCGATGCCGATGCACCTTTTGTTGATCTGGCGACCGCCACTGCTGCTTTCCCAGACACGCCCCTTGCCGACGAAATGCTCGGCACCGCCATGTTGTATTCCTCGGGCACCACTGGCCGGCCCAAAGGCATCTTGCGGCCTCTGCCCGAGGAGCCAGGCAACTTTCAGCTACCGGTTTTCCAGTTTTTGAACAAGTTGTGGAAGTACCGGTCCGGCATGACTTACCTCTCGCCCGCACCGCTCTATCACTCGGCCCCGCAGGCGGCGGTGTCGCTGGCCGTTCACAACGGCGCCACCGTGGTCATCATGGAGCACTTCGACCCGGAAAACTACCTTGCCTTGATTGAAAAACACAAGGTGACACACTCCCAGCTTGTGCCGACCATGTTCAGCCGCCTGCTCAAGCTGCCCGAAGCGGCGCGCAAAAAATACGATCTTTCCACGCTCGAAGTGGCCATCCATGCCGCAGCGCCCTGCCCGGTGCAGGTGAAAGAACAAATGATTTCCTGGTGGGGCCCGATCATCGACGAGTATTACGGCGCCACCGAAGGCCTGGGCTTCACTGCCTGCAACAGCGCCGAGTGGCTGGCGCACAAGGGCACAGTCGGCAAAGTGATGATTGGCGACTTGCACATTCTGGATGAACAAATGCAGCCTGCCGCCAAAGGCGTGCCGGGCGAGATCTGGTTCAAGACGGCCACGCCCTTTGTCTACTTCAACGACCCCGAACGCACCGCGCAAACCCGCTCCGCTGACGGTGAAATGAGCACGGTGGGCGACGTAGGTTATGTGGACGACGACGGCTTTCTGTACCTCACCGACCGCTCCACTTTCATGATCATCAGCGGCGGCGTGAACATCTACCCGCAGGAGTGCGAAAACCTGCTGATCGTGCACCCCAAGGTGATGGACGCGGCGGTGTTTGGCATCCCCAACGAAGACCTGGGCGAAGAGGTGAAGGCTGTGGTGCAGGCCGCGCCCGGCGTGGCCACCGGCCCCGCGCTGGAGGCCGAACTCATCGCCTACTGCCAGCAGCATCTGGCCAAACTCAAGTGCCCCAAAAGCATCGACTTTGACGCCGCGCTGCCGCGCCTGCCTACCGGCAAGCTCTACAAAAAGCCGCTGCGGGATCGGTATTGGGGGGACAAGAAAAGCCGCATTGTTTAGGGATCTCCCATGGCCACAAAATCAGACGCATCCCACCCGGTTTCCCCTAACAACCCCTGCCCGTTCCTGCGTGCTTTGGTCGCGCAAGGCCAACTGGCAGACGACACCGAACCGCTGTCAAAAGTTGCCTCCGTCATCGTCGAGGTGGCCAAAGGCGGTGACGGCAGCCCTGCATTGCCCGCAGCCGCCATCTACGGCGTTGCGATGATCGCCAACGGCGTCGGCCCGTTCTCGGTGCTCAATGCCAATCTCGGTGGTTTGAAGCTCAATGCGCTGCGCGACGGCCCTCTGGACAAACATGGTGTGGGCTCCGGCATCCTGGACAGCCAGGGCAAAGTCGACAAAAAAGAACTGGCCCGCCTGGGCGAATTTGCCAATGACAAGCTGGACGCCAAAGGCAGGTCCGAGCCGGGCCTGGCACTGCCCGAACTGCGCGCCTACATGGACGCCAACTTCACCCGCGCCGCAGGCCGCAGGCGCCTGGTAGACCGGCAGTTGATGAACGGCGAATGGCCGATATTGCTGAAGGTGATGGGCAAAAAAGGCAAAACGGGCCGTTACCTGAGCCTGAAAGAGGTAGAGGAACTCTTCACAAAACGCCGCCTGCCTGCGCGCATGGGCCAGTAGAGCCAGCGCGATTTTTGTTAACATGGTTGTTAATTATTGAGTGCTTTCTGCCGCTCCAAACACATTTTTAAACTTTTTTGGCCATTAAGTTACGTTAAATATAGATAGTTTGCTATATATTTTATAGTAAAAACCATGCGTTGAAAACGGAACAACGCTTGTGCGACCGCCGTCAAACCCATCCCGGCACATCAGGCGCTCCAGCCGCCATCCACGCAAAAGCTCTCGCCATTGATGAACGCCGCCTTCGGGCTGGCGAGGAAAGCCGCCATTTCCGCGACCTCTGAGGCCTTGCCAAACCGGCCCACGCTGGTGAAACGTTTCATTGCCTCAAACGTCGGGCCAGACGTGGGAACTGGCTCGGCCTGGATCAGCGCAGGCTGGATGTTGTTGACCGTCACGCCGTGTGCTCCGAGATCACGCGACCAGGCCCGTGTGAAGCCCTGAATGGCAAATTTGCTGGCGCAATACACACCCATGCCAGCAGCGGGTGCGGCTTCGCCAAAAACCGAGCCGATATTGATGACTCGGCCCCAGCCCGACTTCGCCATCAAACGGGCCGCGTGGCGCGACAGCTGAAAAACCGAACGCACGTTGAGGTTGAAGAGCCTGTCGAACGAGTCATCCGTGGCGTCCGGAAGTGGCGCGTAGTCAAACGTGCCTGCGTTGTTGACGAGGATGTCCAGATGGCCGGCAAAACGCCCGCCAAATGTTTGCGTCAGGGACGAGATCAAACCGGCTGGCCCGTCCTGCGCGCTGAGGTCGGCGCCGACCATGTCCGCCTCGTGGCCTGCGGCCCGAATTTCATCCACCAATGCCTGCGCCCGCTGGCGGCCCGTGCTGAAATGCACGATAACCGCTGCCCCGTCGGCAGCCAGGCGCTTCGCAATGGCAGCGCCGATGCCGCGCGAAGACCCGGTCACCAGGGCCACTTTTTGAGCCAACGTTTGGTCTGTCGATTGCGTCATTGGGCTTCCATTGAGTTGAGCTTCCGGGTGGATCGTCAGGGTGCGGCCACTGGCAATTCAAAAACATGTATCGCCCGCCAGCGCCCCGTTGTGTTTTCAAGCAGCGTGACAGCATCACACCCGCAGAAGATCGGCCCACTCTGCGCCAAGCGCGCCGCCAGCTCCGTGGCCGCGATTTCAGCGTCTGCCGCATCGCCGTGCGCGACGGTGAGATGCGGAATGATCGACGTATGCGCGCCACCAAAAGGTAAAAATCCCGGAAACGCCCGCACCAGAGCATCTGTCAGCGCCATAAAAGGCGCCGCAGGCTCGGGTGCCAGGTAGGCTGTCGCCTCAAAACGGCCCACCTGCGACAGTGAAAACGCAAACCGTCCGAGTTGATCCAGCGCCGCCTGTGCCCGAGCCAGCACCTCCGCAGTGATCAGCTCCGGCACCATGAACGGCACCAGAATCGACAGGTGCGCGGGCACACCCAGCCCGCTTGACGCATCAAAGCGCGCGCGCAAACCGGCTACGCACGTTTCAGCCTGCGGGACTTGGACGATGAAGGCGGATTGGGGCATGGCTGGTTTAGTCTGCCGCTACCCTGCCGTATGGCAAACCGCCTCGATGTTGTGGCCGTCTGGGTCCAGTACAAAAGCGCCGTAGTAGCCGGGGTGGTAATGCGGGCGCAGGCCCGGGCCGCCGTTGTCGCGCCCGCCCGCAGCCAGGGCCGCCTTGTAAAACGCGTCGACCACCGCCCGGCTGGACACACGAAAAGCGATGTGGATCGGCGGCTCGTTTGGCGTGCCGCTAGTGATCCAGAAGTCCGGCTTGGGCGGCTCGCCAAAACCGGCGACATCGGCGCGGCCTGTCACCGACTTGGGGATCTCCATCAGCAGCCCGTACCCAATGGCCGACAGCGCCTGCACATAAAACGCCTTGCTGCGTGCAAAGTCACTCACCGAAACGCCCGTGTGATCAATCATGTTGTGCTCCAGAAATTTACGCCACCCGCACCACCACCCGCCCGCGCACCTTGCCGTCCATCAGTTGCTGCGCTTTGGCAATCGCTCGTTCCAGCGGCACTTCGTCGATCATGGATTCGAGCAGCGCCGGGTCCAGGTCGCGGGCCAGGCGGTCCCAGGCGCGTTGCCGTTTGGCCAGGGGAGCCATCACAGAATCGACACCTGTCAACGTGACACTGCGCAGGATGAAGGGCATGACGGTGGTGGCCAAGTCCATGCCCTGCGCCAGCCCGCAGGCGGCCACAACCCCGCCATAGCGGGTCTGCGCCAGTGCGTTGGCCAAGGTATGGGAACCTACCGCATCGACCACGCCGGCCCAGCGCTCTTTTTGGAACGGTTTGCCCGGTGCACTCAGGCTGGCGCGGTCGATGACGGATGTGGCGCCCAAACCGTTCAGATAAGCCTCTTCGGTCAATTTGCCGGTGGCCGCCACCACGTTGTAGCCGAGCTTGCCCAGAATCGCGATGGCGACGCCGCCGACGCCGCCGGTCGCGCCCGTGACCAGCACTTCGCCAGAACCCGGTTTCACACCACCGTCTTCCAGCGCCAACACGCAAAGCATCGCCGTATAACCTGCCGTGCCGACGGCCATGGCTTGGCGCTCGGTGAAGTTGGCCGGCAATTTGACCAGCCAGTCGCCTTTCAAACGCGCCCGCTCGGCCAGGCAGCCCCAGCGTGTTTCGCCCACGCCCCAGCCGTTGTGGATGAATTTGTCGCCCGCTTTCCAGGCCGGGTGTTTGGAAGCCAGCACCGTGCCCGCGCCGTCAATGCCGGCCACCATCGGCCACGCCCGCACCACCGGGCTTTTGTTGGTGATGGCCAGGCCGTCCTTGAAATTGAGTGTGGAATAGGTAACGCTGACGGTGACTTCGCCGTCGCCATCTGGCGGCAGGGCCGCGTCATCCAACTGTGAAACCTCGGCACGAAAACCTTCAGCATTGCTGAGTTGAACTGCTTTAAACACCATTTTTTACCTTTTACATTAATAAAATCAACAGCTTATGGTGAATACCGGATAAGCAACATTAACTTGACCGAGGGCTCAAAATCCGGTTATCCTTGACGCCATGTTGCGTGCAAATATACCCGTCCTGACCCGAGCCCACCGCGTCGGTCGCCTGTTGGGTGTGCTGGTATTGGCATCCAGCCTTGGCGGACAGACCTTGCTGCATGCCGCGCCGAGTGCTTCGGCGGACGAGTTGGACAATTTTTTGGCCGAAAAAGGCCTGCTCTCGCAGATCACCGAAGCGGGCCAAAGTGTGACGCAGCGGGTCGCCCGCAGCGTGACCGAGAAGGCCGGCGAGCTGGTCGTCACCGCCATGGGGTTCTTGGGCGTGCCCTACAAACGCGGTGGCGGCAGTTTTGAGACCGGTTTTGACTGCAGCGGTTTCGTGCGCGCGATGTACGAGCAAACCGCTGGCCTGCTGTTGCCGCGCAAAGCCGAGCAACAAGCCGCCGCCACCACACAAATCGACAAAGCCGATCTGCAACCGGGTGATCTGGTTTTTTTCAATACCCTCAAACGCACCTTCAGCCATGTCGGCATTTACGTGGGCGACGGCAAGTTCATCCACTCCCCGCGCTCGGGCACCGCTGTGCGCGTGGAGGACATGCAAAAAACCTACTGGAACCAGCGCTTTGACGGCGCTCGCCGGGTCGAACCGGCACGGCAGGCGGCAGCAGACTGACTGCGGGGCGCTGACGCCCGCCAAGGAAGTGGATTAAGGGTGCGGCCCCCAGGGCGCAGGCAGCAGAAGCTGGTTGTTTTGGGTTTTCAGCAGCGGGCGCAGTTGTTTGGCAAAGGCCATGAAGGGCTGGTTGGCAAACAGGCGCGCCCAGAAGGCACGCCGCTCGGCGTCGTCTTCAAACTTCCACAGGTGGAGCAGCTGGTGCAATTCACCCGTGTCGCTGATGAAATAACCCACCAGGTTTTTACTGAAACCGCCCGCCTCCAGCGCCGGAAACCCCTCCGTGCTGTACAGGCGCGAGACCTCTGCCATTTGGCCAACGACCACCGAGTAGCTGCGTTTTTCGTAAATTGCCATGGTGAAAATACCTCTTTGTAGACAACGGTGGATTGAAACTTATTTGCCGTAGCTTCGCTCGACTTTGGCAACCCGGAGTTGGTAGTGCTGGTACCAGGTCTTTTGCCCCTTTTCCTGCGCCACCAGGTGCTCGGTATTTTGTTTCCAGTGCCGAATCGCGTCTTCCGTCTCCCAATAAGACACGGTGATGCCCAAGCCGTCGTCACCGCGCGCGCTTTCGACACCAAGGTAGCCTGGCTGCTGTGCGGCCAGCGCCATCATACGGTCGGCCATGGCGGCGTAACCCTTGTCACCCTCGGTGCGGGTTGAAGAAAATATGACGGCGTAATACCCGGACGCGGGGGTCTGGGCGAGTGCCGGTGGCGTGGACGGCAAAGACATGTTTTATTTCTGGTTGAGGCTGCTTTGCCGGCTGAATTTTCGCAGGCAGATGGCAAGCTTACCGCACGCGGCGACCGCGTGCGGGACGCCGAATGCAAAGTGCTGGCATTGCGCGTAACATAAGCTTCGAATTTCCGGTTCATGCATTCCAAACACTGAGGATTCCAGACATGGCACAACTGAACGTCAACGGTGCCACGCGCACGTTTGAGGCAGAGGGCGACACGCCGCTTTTGTGGGTGTTGCGGGAGCAATTGGGTCTGACAGGCTCGAAATACGGCTGTGGCATCGCCGCCTGCGGCGTCTGCACGGTGCATATCGATGGCGTACCGACACGCTCCTGCGTGCGGCCCGTCTCCACGGTAGAGCTGAAAGAAAAAATCGTCACCATTGAAGGCCTGGGACTGAACGGCCTGCACCCCGTGCAAAAGGCCTGGGCGGCGCTGGACGTGCCCCAATGCGGCTTTTGCCAAAGCGGCATGATCATGGCCACCGTCGCCCTGCTCAAGGACAAACCGAAACCCACCGACGCCGATATCGACGCGGCCATCACCAACATCTGCCGCTGCGGCACTTACAACCGGATTCGTGCGGCGATCAAAGTAGTCGCCAACGGCGGCGATGCCAAAACCGCTGGCCTTGCCATTCAACACGCTGACGGGAGCATCGCATGAACACCGCCACCACATCAAAAGCATCTGGCGCAAAAGTCCGGGATGCTGCAACGGGCCACCCGGCGCGCAAGTCTTCAGGCCTGAGCCGCCGCGCGTTTCTGGGCACTTCAGCTGTCGCCACCGGCGGGCTGGTGGTCGCCTTCCATATTCCGCTGGCGGGGGAGGCTGTGGCGCAAACCCTGCCGACCGAGGTCAACGCCTGGGTGGTCGTCAAGCCCGACGACAGCATCGTCATCCGTATCGCCCGCTCTGAAATGGGCCAGGGCACTTTGACGGGCCTGGCCCAACTGGTGGCCGAAGAGCTGGATGCGAATTGGGCCAAAGTCAGCACCGAATACCCGACACCCGCCACCAACCTGGCGCGCAACCGCGTCTGGGGCAACTTTGGCACCGGCGGCAGCCAGGGCATCCGCCAATCCAACGACTACGTGCGCAAGGGCGGCGCAGCGGCGCGCATCATGCTTGTGCAAGCGGCTGCCAATGAATGGAAAGTGCCAGCAGCGGAATGCCGCGCGGCCAGCAGTGTGGTGACCCATGTGCCCACCGGGCGCACTGTCACCTACGGAAAAGTTGCCGAAGCCGCTGGCAAGCTGACGGCGCCAGCACCGGCTGACGTGGCCTTGAAAGACCCCAAAGACTGGAAGATTGCAGGCAAACGCCTGGCACGCCTGGACACGGTGGACAAAACCACCGGGGCGCAGATTTACGGCATGGATTTGCAGTTGCCCGGCATGCTGAACGCCGCCATCAAAGACAGCCCGGTGTTTGGCGGCAAAGTGAAATCCTTCAATGCGGCAGCCATTGCCAACCGGCCTGGGGTAAAAAAAGTGGTGAAGGTGGGTGACACGGCGGTGGCGGTGATTGCCGACACCTGGTGGCGCGCCCAAACCGCGCTGCAAGCCCTGCCCATTGAGTGGGACAACGGCGACCACACCAAAGCCAATAGCGCCGACTTCGCCAAAGTGCTGCGCGCAGCGCTGGACGCCTCCGAAGCCGCCATGGGCAACCAGAATGGCGACGTCAAAACTGCGTTGGCAGGTGCAGCCCGGAAGATTGAGGCCGTTTACAGCTACCCGCACCAAAACCACGCCTGCATGGAGACCATGAACGCCACAGCCCGTTATACGCCGCAGCGCTGCGAAGTCTGGGCACCTACGCAAAATGGGGAAGCGGCGCTGGCAGCGGCAGCCGAAGTAGCCGGTTTGCCACAGAGCCAGTGCGACGTCTACAAGCTGCATCTGGGCGGCGGTTTTGGCCGCCGCGGCATGACCGACTACGTGCGCCAGGCCGTCACCATCGCCAAGGAAATGCCAGGCGTACCGGTCAAGCTGATCTGGTCGCGCGAAGAAGACATGTTGCATGGCCGATTCCACCCCACATCGCAGTGCAAGATGACTGCCGGGCTGGATGCCCAAGGCAACCTCACTGCGCTGCATATGCGCGTCGCGGGGCAGTCCATACTGTCGCAGGTGGCGCCGCAAAACATCGTCAACTTCAAAGACCCGGTGGCGTTCCAGGGCCTGAACCCGCCGAGCCCCGAAGCGCAGTTCACCTACACCATTCCCAACCTGCTGATTGACCATGCCATCCGCAACCCGAATGTTCCAGTGGGTTTTTGGCGCGGCGTGAACCTGAACCAGAACACGATTTATGTCGAGAGTTTCATCGACGAAATCGCCTTTGAGACCAAGCAAGACCCGCTGGCCCTGCGCCGCAAGCTGTTGACCAACATGCCCAAGGCGCTGGCGGTGCTCAACGCCGTGGCTGACAAGGCAGGCTGGGGCAAACCGGCTGCGCCGGGCGTCTTCCGTGGACTGGCTCAGACCCACGGATTTGGAAGTTATGTGGCTGCCTGCGCAGAGGTTTCTGTCAGCAACGACGGTGTCGTGAAGGTGCACCGGATCGTCGCCGCGACCGACTCCGGCCATGCCGTCAACCCGCAGCAGATTGAAGCGCAGATTGAGGGGTCGTTTGCGTACGGCCTGTCCGGCGCTTTTCACCAAGAGTGCACGGTGAAGGACGGGAAAATGGAGCAGGAGAACTTCAGCACCTACGACGCCATCCGCATGTCGGAGATGCCGGCTGTGGAGTCCATCGTGATGCCGTCAGGCGGCTTTTGGGGTGGCGTAGGTGAACCCACGATTGCCGTCGCGGCGCCGGCTGTGTTGAATGCCATTTTTGCGGCAACGGGCAAACGCATCCGCGATTTGCCGCTGAAGAACCACAGTTTGAAGCGGGCTTGAGCCCTCGGGCGCACAATGCGCTCTGGTGAAGTATTGCGGGCCCCTGCCGGTGAGCTGCACTGGCAGGAGATGCAGCCGTGAACGAGCGAATTGAACAGTTGATGGCCCAGATGGCGGCTCTGGAAGATGAGTTGCTCACGGCCCTGCACCAGCAGGAAAGTCGCATCTTTTTCCAGATCAAAGGCAAACGGGTGGAATTTGAGCGTTCCGTGCGGGATGCCCATCGCCAACTCAAAAAGAATTTTTTCAGTTGGTTGGTGACCAACCGGCCGCAAAACCTGATCACCGGGCCGATCATTTATGGCATGCTGATCCCGATGGCCCTGATTGACCTCTTGGTCACCTTGTACCAGTGGATTTGTTTTCCTGTTTATGGCATTGCCCGTGTTTCACGTGCCCGCTTTTTTGTGTTTGACCGCCACCAACTGGGGTATTTGAACTTCATCGAAAAGTTTCATTGCACCTACTGTGAATATGGCAACGGCTTGATGGCCTACATGGTCGAAATCCTGGCGCGCACCGAAGAATATTTCTGCCCGATCAAACACGCCCACAAAGTGATTGGCACCCACGCCCGCTACAAAAAGTTCCTGGCCTACGGCGACGCTGCAGACTATGAAAAGAAACTTGAGGCATTCCGGGTGGGTTTGGGCCAAACCAAATAGTTGCAGGCTGCGCCAATCAATGCGCCCAGTTCATGCGCCCAAAGACAGTTGGGGCGGCGTGGGTGTGTTGTCGACACCCGCTTGTGCCGGGTTGTCGTCGCGAACCGGTTTATATAGTTTGAGTTGCTCTGAGCGGACCGCCCACCGAGGTGCGTCGATTTCAGTAAACACCTGTTTGAGGCGGCTTCCCCAGGTGCTGCGGATCATCTGGAAATAGGCGTTTTTTTCGTCGATATGCGAGACATGGGTGACCGCCAGAGTGTCTGCGTGATAGACCAGCAAATCAAGCGGCAAGCCGACGGACAGGTTGGATTTGAGTGTGCTGTCCATCGAAATCAGCGCACATTTGGCGGCTTCGTCCAGCGACGTGCTGGGCGCCACGACACGGTCAATGATGGGTTTGCCGTATTTGGATTCGCCAATCTGGAAGTAGCAGTTTTCGTCGGTCGCCTCAATGAAATTGCCGGCTGAATACACGTGGAACAGGCGCGGCTCTTCACCCTTGATTTGGCCGCCCAAAATAAGGCTGACGTTGAAATCAACCCCCGACGCCGTGAGCGCCGCTTCTTCACGTTTGGCAACTGAGCGGATGGCATCACCGACCAACTGCGCAACATCAAACATGTTGGCTGCCGACCAGATGGTTTTGCCGCCGAAACCAAGGGCCAGGCGTTGCCGCACCGCCTGGCTGATGGCCAGGTTACCGGAGGACAGAAGTGTCAAGACTCGGTCGCCCGGCTTTTCATAAATCGCCATTTTGCGGAAGGTGCTGATGTGATCAACCCCCGCGTTGGTGCGGCTGTCGGACAACATGACCAGACCGGCGTTCAATTTGATGGCAATGCAATACGTCATGTCCGCTACTATAAATTCTATAAATTCTAAAAGGTGTGTCGCTTATTGCTGCAGGGACTGGACAGTGACGGTCACGTCAAGTTGCTCGGAATGGCCACCCTCGCGCATGCCGCGTACCGGGCAGGCATCCAGATAGTCACGGCCAATGGCGAGGCGGCAGTGGAACTCACTGGCAAAAACGCCGTTGGTAACGTCAATGCTCACCCAGCGCTCGCCCAGCCAAATGTCGACCCACGCGTGGCTGGCCGCCGAGCGGCTGTTGCCTGGATCGACATACCCACTCACGTAACGCGCACTCACACCCAGGCTGCGGCAGGCGGCAATCATCACATGGGCATGGTCCTGGCAGACGCCACTGGCCGTTTCAAAGGCTTGTTGCGCGGTGCTGGTGGCATCAGTGTTGCCGGGGGTGTAGGGCAAAGCATCGCTGACCGCTTGCGCCAAGGCCAGCGCGTCCCATTCGGTCTTGAGGCCGCCCGGAAGCGCTTTGTGGGCCAACCGGTCCACCGCCTCAAAACCCTGCGTCAACGCAGTCGGCACCAAGTAGGCGATGGTCGGCACAGCGCGTGAGCTGACGTCACCGGCCAAGGCGCCGCCAGGCAATGCGCTCACATCGACGGTGCCCTGGACAATCAATTCAAGCTCCTGTTTCGGCGACGCGACGACGTGGCTATGGCTCGGGTTACCGAAGGCATCTTCAAACCGGGTTTGTTTGCCAGGCGTCGAAATGCGCCACTCGATCACGCGTTGATGCGCCTCCGTGCGGGGCGTCAACCGCAGCAACTGGATCAAATGCCGTGGCGCGTGGTCGTAACGATAACGTGTTTTGTGATGGATGATGAGGCGCATGGTGGGCATCCTTCAAGCTACCAGAAAATCCTGGCTGATGCCCTTGCCAATGGCATTGATGCGGTCTAAAAACTGCGTGAGGAACGCATGCAGTCCTTGGCTCAGGATGCTGTCGATGTCAGCAAACTGGATTTGAGCCTGCAACAGCCCGGCCAGCCGTTGGGTCTGGGCGCTGCGTTTATTGGTGAGTTTGCCAAGTTGGTAACAGAGCCTGTTCATGGCCGCCATCAATGAGCGGGGCATGTCCGGGCGCAAAATCAGGAGTTCAGCCACGCGGGCTGGGGTGATGGTGTCGCGGAAGGTTTTGCGGTAGATTTCAAATCCTGAGACGCTGCGCAAAATCGCCGCCCAGTGGTAATACTCGCCCTTGGCATCCCAATCCCGCAGTTCCGCGTCGGCGCCTTCAAAAAATTTGACGTCCAGCAGGCGCGCGACGTTGTCAGCGCGCTCCAGCGCCTCGCCAAGCGCCACGAAGCGGTAGGCGTCGTCTCTCGGCATGGTTCCCGAGGTGACGCCGCGCATCAGATGCGCCCGGTGCTTGACCCATTCGAAGAAGGCCGGCATGTCTTGGGCCCAGGCATCGTTTTCAAGGCGCGCCTGCAGCTCCAGCCACGTGATGTTGATGGTCTCCCACAGCTCGGTGGTGATGGCGCCGCGCACGGCCCTCGCGTTTTCCCGCGCAGCGTACAAGGCCCGGTGGATGCTGGAGCCGTTGTCGGCGTCGGCCACCATGAAACGCAGCACGGCTTCGCTGGTGACACTGGCATTGTGCTGGTCAAAGGCCGGCTCCAGCTCAGAAATCGCCAGCACGGCGCGGGCAGCTTCACCGCGTTGCGCGTCGCTGCGCCCGCCCGCCAGCAAACTGCTTTGCAAGTGGATGTCGAGCATGCGCGCGGTATTCTCGGCGCGCTCGGTATACCGGGCAAGCCACACGAGGTGGTCGGCAGTGGAACTCAGCATGGTGTCCCCTGTCCGTCCAAAACCCAGGTGTCTTTGGTGCCGCCGCCCTGGGAAGAATTGACGACCAGCGATCCAGCCTGCAAGGCCACGCGGCACAGCCCGCCCGGCACAAGTTTGATCTCTCTGCCACTGAGCACATAAGGCCGCAAATCGATGTGCCGGGGGGCAATGCCGGCATCGACATAGGTCGGGCAAGTGGAAAGCGCCAACGTGGGCTGTGCGATGTAACCCGCCGGTTTTGCCAACACACGCGCTCGGAAGTCTTCAATTTGCGCAGTCGTCGCGGCAGGCCCCACCAACATGCCGTAACCGCCCGCGCCATGGACTTCCTTCACCACCAGCTTGGCCATATTCGCCAGCACGTACGACAGATCGGCGGGCTTGCGGCACTGGTAGGTGGGCACGTTGTTGAGAATTGGCTCTTCACCCAGGTAATATTTGATCACCTCGGGAATGAACGGATAGGTCGATTTGTCGTCTGCGACGCCGGTGCCTACCGCGTTGGCAATCGTGACGCGCCCGGTCGCATAGACCGACATCAATCCCGGCACACCCAGGCTTGAATCTGCCCGGAACACCAGCGGGTCAAGGAAATCGTCGTCAATGCGGCGGTAAATCACGTCGACCCGTTGCGGCCCCTGCGTGGTGCGCATATAGAGCAGGCCGTCGTCCACAAACAGGTCTTTGCCTTCAATCAACTCTACGCCCATTTGCTGCGCCAAAAAGGCGTGTTCGAAATAGGCGGAGTTGTACATGCCGGGCGTCATCACCACCACATTGGGCTCGTCCACACCCAAGGGGGCGCTGGCACGAAGGGTTTCGAGCAGCAAATCGGGGTAATGTTCGATGGGCGCAATCGGCATCTGGCTGAACGCCTCCGGAAACAGGCGCATCATCATCTTGCGCCCTTCCATCATGTACGACACGCCCGAGGGCACCCGCAGGTTGTCTTCCAGCACGTAAAACTCGCCTTGGCCGGCGCGCACGATGTCCACGCCAGCGATGTGGCAGTAGTTGTCAAGCGTCACCTTGACGCCTTGCATCTGTGGGCGGTATTGAGCGTTGAGGTAGATCTGCTCGGGCGGAATCACACCGGACTTGATGATTCGCTGGCCGTGGTAAACATCGTGCACCAGCAGGTTGAGCGCCCGCACGCGTTGAATCAGGCCGCGTTGCAGCATTTCCCATTCGGCGGCCGGAATGATGCGCGGGATCAGGTCAAACGGAATCAG
>JANLYO010000264.1:0-20688 GCA_031365665.1 Rhodoferax sp.
GATCGACCGGCATAAAAGGCAGGCGCACGGCTTGCGAACCGGCGGCAATGATGCAGTTCTTGAAAGCGATGGTCTGCGTCTTGCCGGATTTTTCCTGCGCGTCGCCGGCTGTTTCATCGACCTGCAAGTGATGGGAACCGACAAACTGTCCCAGTCCGCGCACCACTGTCACCTTGCGCATTTTGGCCATCGCCGCCAGACCGCTGGTGAGCTTGCCAATGACCTTGTCCTTGTGGCCACGCAGGGTGTCGATATTGACTTTGGGCGCGCCAAACTCGATGCCCAGCGCGCCCAGGTGGCTGACCTCGTCCATCACGGCCGCCACGTGCAGCAAGGCCTTGGACGGGATGCAGCCAACGTTGAGGCAGACGCCACCCAGCGTGACGTAACGCTCAACCAGGATGACTTTGAGGCCCAGGTCGGCGGCTCGGAAAGCAGCGCTGTAGCCGCCAGGGCCTGCACCCAGCACCAGCAAGTCGCAATCCAAATCGGCGGCGCCTGCGAATTTTTCTGCTTGAAGTGCGACGGAGGTCACTACATTTTTAGGAGCAATACTTTCAATAACTACGTGGCCCAACGGCATATTTTTATCTGAAATTCCAGCGCCGGCAGAGTTTGTTAACTCCAGTGTTAACACAACCGAGCCCTTGGCCACCTTGTCGCCCAGCTTCACCGCCAGGCCTTTGACTACCCCCGCGTGGCTGGATGGAATCTCCATCGACGCCTTGTCGCTCTCCACCGTGATCAGGCTTTGGTCGACGGCAATGGTGTCGCCAGGCTTGACCATCAACTCAATGACGGTGACTTCATCAAAATCACCAATATCCGGTACTTTTATGTCTATCGCGGCCATGAATGTCTCTTTCGAAAGAATCTTTATCGGTTTGATTTCAAGGTGAAGGTTTCAATCTTGCCACCGGAGTTTTTGTCAAACTCACAGCCAGCCTTGACGCCCAGCATAGCGATGTCCTTCGCGGATTTCAGTTTGTCCCAACCCGCATACATGGCACCCAGCGCGAAGCTGCGGCCGGAGCCAATGCCCCAGAACTGCTTGAATTCAAACACTTCGCGGTAGCTGTACAAACCATAAATGCCAGTGGCGTTGGCGATCACAGAGCTGAACTGGCTGGACTCATAGGGGTCGTTGTCTTCCTCCTTGGTTTGCAGGAAGAAAGTTTCCTTGAGCATCGGGTGCAACTTGGTAAAGGTGTCAAACACCTGGTCTTTGCTGGAGAGCAGCAATTCGGCCTTGGGCAGCGCGAGCATCGCCTTTCGCAAGGCCGGAAAGTGCGCGACGGTCCCGGCCAGCCCCACGTAACTCGGGCCTGCGGGCGTATCGACCTTGAAGAGTTTGCTGTTGGATTCAAACCGGTCTGACAAACGTGTGTCGCCAAAAGTGACCAGCGTGTCCGCCGCAATGGCGATCTGGCCACCCTTCTTGACGACAACGACAGTGGTCACAGCATGGCCTCCGACGGGCCGCCCCTGGGAGACCAAGCCCCCCCGGGGGGCAGCGCAGTACGCGTAGCGACAAGCGTGGGGGCAATCACAGGATAACCCGTCGGAAATCAGTCAACACCTGCCCGAAAAATGCGTTGAAACGCGCCGCCGCCGCACCGTCGATCACGCGGTGGTCCCATGAAAGCGACAGCGGCAGCATCAGCTTGGGTGCAAAGGCCTTGCCGTCCCACTTGGGCTCGATCTGGCTTTTACAAACACCCATGATGGCGACTTCGGGCGCGTTGATGATGGGCGTGAAATACCGCCCGCCAATGCCACCCAGGCTCGAAATGGTGAAGCACGCGCCGCTCATTTCCGCCGGGCTCAATTTGCCGTCACGCGCCTTTTTGGCAAGCTCCCCCATCTCGGCAGAGATTTGCATCACACCTTTTTTGTCGCAATCGCGGATTACGGGGACCATCAGGCCGTTGGGCGTGTCAGCGGCAAAGCCGATGTGGAAATAGCGTTTGAAGACCAACTGGTCGCCGTCGATCGAGCTGTTGAATTCAGGAAATTTCTTCAACGTGGCTACGCTGGCTTTGATCATGAAGGCCAGCATGGTCAACTTGACACCTGACTTTTCGTTTTCCTTGTTCATTTGCACGCGAAAGGCTTCCAGATCGGTGATGTCGCAGTCGTCGTGGTTGGTGACATGGGGAATCATCACCCAGTTGCGATGCAGGTTGGCACCACTGATTTTCTTGATGCGCGAAAGGTCTTTGCGCTCCACTTCGCCGAATTTGGTGAAGTCTACTTTGGGCCAGGGCAGCAAGCCCAAAGCCGCGCCATCAGCACCAGCCGAAGCGTTGGATTTTGGCCGGCTGGCTTGCGCCGCCAGGGTTTGCACCGCACCGGCCATCACGCTCTTGGTAAAGCCCTGGATGTCAGCTTCGGTGATGCGGCCTTTGGGCCCGCTGCCCTTGACTTCGCCCAAAGGCACGCCAAGTTCACGGGCGAATTTGCGCACTGAAGGTGATGCATGCGGCAAGCCGACGGGCGCAGTCGTGGGGTCGTGCGGGGGCGCTGGGGCCAGTACCGCAGCGCTTGGGCCGCTCGCAGCCGCAGCAGCGGCGCTTGACCCGGCGGGTGCGGGTGCGGGCACAGGTGCGCCAGAGGCAACGGACATGGAGGAACTTGCAGCGGCGGGCATGGTTGTTGCAGCGACAGCAGCGTCTACAGCGCCTTCCAGCACCGCGATCACATCACCGGCGTTGACTTTGTCACCAATTTTTATTTTCAACTCCTTGAGCACACCGGCGTGGCTGGAGGGGATTTCCATCGCGGCCTTGTCGCTTTCAACGGTGACCAAGGACTGCTCGGCCTTGATCGTGTCGCCCACTTTGACCATCAGTTCAATCACCGCCACGTCTTTGAAATCGCCAATATCGGGAACACGGATGTCGATCGCGCCTCGGGCGACGCTTGCGACCGCGACCGCCGGTGCAGGCGAAGGCACAGAAGCGAGCGCGGGTGCCGCTGCCGCGACGGACGCAGGTGCCGCTGATGCCGCTGATGCCGCCGCCACCGCAACTTCCATGGCCACCACCGCAGACCCCTGTTTGACCTTGTCGCCGAGCTTCACCAAAACGGACTTCACCACGCCGGCGTGGCTCGAAGGAATCTCCATTGAAGCCTTATCGCTCTCGACCGTGATGAGCGATTGGTCCTGCACCACCGCATCACCCGGCTTTACCATCAACTCGATCACCGTGACTTCATCAAAATCCCCAATGTCGGGAACCTGTATATCCAGCAACGCCATGTTTTATCTCCTCGTCGGTATAGGTTTTTCGTGCTTAAGTGACGTGCTTTTGCTCAGGCATAAAGCGGGTTGACTTTGTCCACGGCGATCCCGTATTTGGCAATCGCCTCCTGCACACGGGCGACGGGCACTGCGCCGTCTTCACTCAAGGCCTTCAAAGCGGCGATGACGATGAAATGCCGGTTCACCTCAAAGTGTTCCCGCAGTTTGGAGCGGAAATCGCTGCGCCCAAAACCGTCGGTGCCCAGCACCTTGTAGGTACGGCCTTTGGGGATGAACGAGCGGATTTGCTCCGCGTAGTTTTTCATGTAGTCAGTGGACGCGACCACTGGGCCGGCGTGGGCCACCAGTTGCTGCGACACAAAAGGCGTGCGCGGCGTGGCGGCAGGGTGCAGCAGGTTGAAACGTTCGCAGTCCTGGCCGTCACGGGTGAGCTCGTTGAAACTCGGGCAGCTCCATACATTGGCGGCGATGCCCCAGTCAGTTTCCAGAAGCGCTTGCGCCGCAATGGATTCGCGCAGGATGGTGCCCGAGCCAAGCAATTGCACGGTGGGCTTCGACGCGGCCACTACTCCGGGTTTGCACAAATACATGCCTTTGATGATCTGCTCTTCAGTGCCGGCGGTGAGGCCCGGCATGGCGTAGTTTTCGTTCAGCAGTGTCAGGTAGTAATACACGTTGTCCTGCTTTTCCACCATGCGTTTCAAGCCATGGTGCAGGATCACGCCGACTTCATGGGCGAAGGTCGGATCGTACGAAATGCAGTTGGGAATCGTGCCGGCCATGATGTGGCTGTGGCCGTCTTCGTGCTGCAAGCCTTCGCCGTTCAAGGTGGTGCGGCCGGAAGTGCCGCCGAGCAAAAAGCCGCGCGCCTGCATGTCACCCGCCGCCCAAGCCAGGTCGCCAATGCGCTGGAAACCAAACATTGAGTAATACACGTAAAACGGAATCATGATGCGGTTGTTGGTCGAATACGACGTGGCCGCTGCGATCCAGCTGCTCATGCCACCAGCCTCATTGATGCCTTCCTGCAAAATTTGGCCTTTTTTGTCTTCTTTGTAGAACATCACCTGGTCTTTGTCGACCGGTGTGTACTGCTGGCCGTCCGGGTTGTAAATGCCGATCTGGCGGAACAGGCCCTCCATGCCGAAGGTGCGCGCTTCATCGACCAGAATCGGCACCACACGCGGCCCTAAGGCCTGGTCACGCAGCAGCGTCGTGAGGAAACGCACGTAGGCCTGAGTCGTTGAAATTTCGCGCCCCTCGGCGGTGGGTTCGATCACCGTCTTGAAGGTCTCCAGCGCGGGCACCGTGAACTGCTCGTCAGCCTTGACGCGCCGGTGCGGCAAATAGCCGCCCAGGGCCTTGCGGCGCTCGTGCAGGTATTTCATCTCGGGCGTGTCATCGGCGGGTTTGTAAAACGGAATCGCGGCCAGCTCGCTGTCGGGAACCGGAATATTGAAGCGGTCGCGGAAAGCCTTGATGTCTTCGTCGGTCAGCTTCTTGGTCTGGTGCACATTGTTTTTGCCTTCGCCCGATTTGCCCATGCCAAAACCTTTGACGGTTTTGATCAGGAGCACGGTCGGCTGGCCCTTGTGGTTCACCGCCGAATGGAACGCGGCATAGACTTTCTTCGAATCATGCCCGCCCCGGCGCAGGTCGAAAATTTCTTCGTCGCTAATCTTGGACACCATCTCGGCAGTGCGCGGGTCTTTGCCGAAGAAGTGTTTGCGCACGTAAGCGCCGTCATTGGCCTTCATGGCCTGGTAGTCGCCATCCAGGGTGTCCATCATGATTTTGCGCAAAGCGCCGTCTTTGTCGCGCGCCAAAAGCGGATCCCAGCCAGAACCCCAGATCAGCTTGATGACGTTCCAGCCCGCGCCGCGGAATTCGCCTTCGAGCTCCTGGATGATCTTGCCATTGCCGCGCACCGGGCCGTCCAGGCGCTGCAGGTTGCAATTGATGACAAACACCAGGTTGTCGAGTTTTTCACGGGCAGCCAGGCCGATGGCACCCAATGACTCAACTTCGTCCATTTCGCCGTCACCGCAGAACACCCAGACCTTGCGGTTTTCGGTGTTGGCAATGCCACGGGCGTGCAGATACTTGAGGAAGCGCGCCTGGTAGATCGCCATCAGGGGGCCAAGCCCCATCGACACGGTGGGGAATTGCCAGAACTCGGGCATCAGCTTGGGGTGTGGGTAGCTGGAGAGGCCTTTGCCATCGACTTCCTGGCGGAAATTAAGCAACTGCTCTTCTGTCAGGCGGCCCTCCAGGTAGGCCCGCGCATAGACGCCCGGCGACACATGGCCTTGGATGTACAGGCAGTCGCCACCATGGTTTTCACTTTCCGCATGCCAAAAATGGTTGAATCCCGCGCCAAACAGGCTGGCCAATGAGGCAAACGAACCGATGTGGCCACCCAAGTCGCCGCCATCCACCGGATGATGGCGGTTGGCCTTGACCACCATCGCCATGGCGTTCCAGCGCATGTACGCGCGCAGGCGCTCTTCGATTTCAAGATTGCCGGGGGAGCGCTCTTCCTGGGACGGCTCAATCGTGTTCACATAACCGGTGTTGGCCGAAAACGGCATGTCGATGCTTTTTTGCCGCGCGTGTTCGAGCAATTGCTCCAGGAGAAAGTGCGCGCGCTCGGGGCCTTCGGCTTCAATGACGGCGCTCAGGGCGTCCATCCACTCGCGTGTTTCGATGGCATCGCCGTCGTTTGCGGCAGGGCCAAAAGGGTTAACAGGTACTGCTGACATGGTGGTCTCCAGAGTCGTTGACTGCAATTTTGTAGGGTAGTCGAATTCTCTCACATTTTTTTTCAAATTTCAATATATGCTTATGTTATTCATAATATGAAATATTACGTACGGCTTTGTCCGCCAATTTGCCGCCTATTTGCCCGCTAATTGCCCCTTATTTAGGCGATTTTTGGCCCCAAAAGGCCTGGCGCGGTACAGCGGCCCTACACTCGGAACATGTCAACCCAGACGACTCGCCCAAGCGCCGGAACCTTAGGCCCCACGCAGTTGCGGGCGCGGGTGCGCAGCTGGTGGCGCAAGCTGACGCCGCAGCGGCAAGACCGCTTCTCGGTGTTGGCGCCTTTGGCCGCTGTCATCCTGTTTCTCGCCGCCATCATCGCCGCATTTGGCTATTTGCGGCTCGAAGAGATGGACCGCGAACTCGAAGCTGTCAAACGCGACGTGGAATACACCCAGCAGCGCTTGCGGCTTCGCCTTTTGGAGCGCCAGGAGCAACTGATGCGGCTGGCGCGCGATGCCGCCAACCGTGACATCGACGCAGACGACTTCCGCGACCGCGCCGAATCCCTCATCAACCAGTATCCCGAGCTGGAAACCCTCAGCTGGATCGACGACAAAAAACGCGTTCGCGCAAGTTTTTCGACAGCCAGCCTCTCGGGGACTCAAACCCGCTCCGTCGGCAGCTTTTTGCGGCCGGGTGAAACCGAAACCAATTTCCAGTTGGTCAGAGACCTCAAGCAGCCGCTGTATTTCCAGCGCACGGTGGCCGATGGGCCCTCGGTGTTGCAACTGCACATCCCTTTTAACGACAAAGCCAAATTCGCCGGCGTGGTGCTGGCTGAATACTCCGTGGACGGCCTCTACCGTTACGGCGTGCCCACCGAGGTCTCGGCGCGTTATGCGGTCTCGTTCCTTGACGCCAAAGGTGTGCGTTTGGCCGGCACGTCGATGCCGCCACGCAACCCGGCCGCCACGTTGCTGCCCTGGGCCTCGCCCCAACATTCGCACGAGGTGCCGGTGTCTCCGGTGGGCAACGGGCTGATCATCAAGGCACAGGCCTACCGGACCTCGCTGGGCGTCATCGGAAGCGGCCTCTTTTGGCTGGTGATTGTGCTGTCGGGCCTGACCGCCTGGATGTTGATTGCCAATTGGCGGCATATGCGCAGGCGTTTGCAGGCGCAGCAGGCCTTGTTGTCGGAAACCAACTTCCGCCGCGCCATGGAAAACTCCATGGCCACCGGCATGCGGGCGATGGATCTGCAAGGCCAGATCACCTACGTGAACGCCGCTTTTTGCCAGATGACCGGTTGGGGCGAATCCGACTTGGTAGGCAAGTCGGCGCCTTTCGCTTATTGGCCTGAGGGCGACCATGACATTCTCAAATCACGTCTGGACGATGAACTCAATGGCCGCACCGCGCCCGGCGGCATCCAGATGCGCGTCAAGCGGCGCGACGGAACGCTGTTTGACGCGCGCCTCTATGTCTCGCCCCTGATCGACTCGCGCGGCGCGCAGACCGGTTGGATGACGTCGATGACCGACATCACCGAGCCCAACCGGGTGCGCGAGCAACTCTCCGCGTCGTATGAGCGTTTCACCACCGTGCTGGAGGCGCTTGATGCCTCGATTTCCGTCGCGCCGCTGGGCAGCGACGAGATGCTGTTTGCCAACAAGTTGTACCGCCAGTGGTTTGGCGCCCAAGCCGGCGGTCACCTTTTGTTGGTGACGCAAGCCGGCGTGCCGGCCAAACCGCTGAACGACGAAGCGACGGATTCTGTCGATTCCTTCGCGGGTTTGCCGGCCCACGAGGTGGTGGACATCGAGCCCGAAAGCGCCGAGCTGTTTGCCAGCGACCTGGGCAAATGGCTCGAAGTGCGCACGCGTTACCTCAGTTGGGTCGATGGCCGCTTGGCGCAGATGGTGATTGCCACCGACATCACCGCCCGGCGCTTGGCCGAAGAGCAATCGGCGCGGCAGGCTGAACGCTCACAAAACGCCAGCCGCCTGATCACCATGGGCGAGATGGCCTCCAGCGTGGCCCACGAACTCAACCAGCCGCTGACGGCCATCAACAACTACTGCAACGGCATGGTCTCGCGCATCAAGGCGCAGCAGATCACCGAGCCGGATTTGCTCGGTGCGCTTGAAAAGACCGCCCGGCAGGCGCAGCGCGCCGGGCAGATCATCCAGCGTATCCGCTCGTTTGTGAAACGCAGCGAGCCCAACCGCACCTTGTCTGAAGTGGCCGACATGGTCGGTGAAGCAGTGGAGCTGGCCGACATCGAAGTGCGGCGGCGCAATGTGCGTTTGACGCATTACGTCGGCGCGCGCCTGCCCAAACTGCTGGTGGATCCGATCTTGATCGAGCAGGTGCTGGTCAACCTGCTGAAAAACGCCGCCGAGTCGGTCGACGCCGCTGAGCGCCCGGCATCAAGGCGCAGTGTGGTGCTGCGGGTCGTACCCAAGCGGGTGGACGACAAAGCCGTGGTCGAATTCACCGTGCAAGACTCCGGCAAAGGCCTGGCCCCTGAAGTCATGGCGCGCCTGTACGAAGCTTTCTTCTCGACCAAGGCCGAAGGCATGGGCATTGGCCTGTCGCTTTGCCGCTCGATCGTCGAGTCGCACCAGGGCCGGATGAAGGCCGAGAACCTCTACAATGGCAGCGAAATCACGGGTTGTTGCTTCTCTTTCTGGTTGCCCGTGAACGACGCAGGGCCACCCGTGGCCGCTGCCCCGCGAAAAACCGTCAAAACAGCCGGTTGATTTTTCTTAAGGCACGTGCATGAGCTTGATTCCAAAAAAAGGTACGGTTTACGTCGTTGACGACGACGAGGCGGTGCGCGACTCCCTGCAATGGCTGCTCGAAGGCAAAGACTACCGGGTGCGTTGTTTTGATTCAGCCGAATCGTTTTTGAGCCGCTACGACCAGCGCGAAGTCGCCTGCCTGATTGTGGACATCCGCATGGCGGGCATGACCGGCCTGGAGCTGCAAACCCGTCTGATCGAGGCCAAATCGCCGCTGCCCATCGTCTTCATCACCGGCCACGGCGACGTGCCCATGGCGGTCGACACGATGAAAAAAGGCGCGATGGATTTCATCCAGAAACCTTTTAAAGAAGAACAGTTGGTGAGCCTGGTTGAACGTATGCTGGAGCATGCCAAAACCACGTTTACCGAACACCAGCAGTCCGCCAGCCGCGACGCCCTGCTCTCCAAACTCACGCTGCGCGAGTCGCAGGTGTTGGAGCGCATCGTGGCGGGCCGCCTCAACAAACAAATTGCCGACGACCTGGGCATCAGCATCAAAACGGTGGAGGCGCACCGCGCCAACATCATGGAAAAGCTCAACGCCAACACGGTCGCCGACCTGTTGAAAATCGCCTTGGGGCAAAGCGGCCAGAAGTCTTAAACTTGGGTCTTGAACTTGGGTCTTGAAGCCGGCCTGAAAGCACTTTAGAAGCCCTGCAAATCGTAGCTTTCAACGCCCGCTTGACGTGACTCAGCGGGCGTTTTTATTTGGAACTCTTTGAATGCAAGCGAAACTGATCGACGGCAAAGCACTGGCGGCCAGGATGCGCGCCGACATTGCTGCGCGGGTGGGCCAGCTCGCTGCCCGCGGCGTCACGCCCGGCTTGGCGGTAGTGCTGGTCGGTGACGACCCTGCCAGCCAGGTCTATGTGCGCAACAAGGTGCAGGCCTGCCAGGACACCGGCGTCTTCTCCGTGCTTGAAAAATACCCCGCCAGCCTGACCGAGGCCGCGCTCTTGGCCCGCGTGGCGGCGCTCAACCAAGACCCAGCCATCCACGGCATCTTGGTGCAACTGCCGTTGCCCAAACACATTGACGCACAGCGCGTGATCGAAGCGATTTCACCGGCCAAAGACGTCGACGGTTTTCACGTCGCCAGCGCGGGCGCCTTGATGACCGGCCTGCCGGGTTTCTGGTCTTGCACACCCTACGGCTGCATCAAGTTGATCGAAAGCACCGGCGTCGCCCTTAAAGGGCTGCACGCGGTGGTGATTGGCCGCAGCAACAACGTGGGCAAACCGATGGCGCTGATGCTTTTGCAAAACAACGCGACTGTCACCGTCTGCCACAGCGCCACCGCCAACCTGAAGCAACACACGCTGCAGGCCGACGTGATCGTTGCCGCAGTGGGCAAACGCAACACCGTCACGGCGGACATGGTCAAACCCGACGCCATCGTGATCGACGTCGGCATGAACCGCGTTCCAATTGGTGAACTTGGCGCGGGCAAACTCTGCGGCGATGTGGATTTTGACGCCGTCAAAGAAGTGGCGGGGTGGATCACCCCGGTGCCCGGCGGCGTCGGGCCGATGACGATCACGATGTTGCTGGCCAACACACTTGAATCAGCCGAACGGGCGCTGGGCACTTGAAGCGGGCGCCGTTGATGCCACATGAGACCTCATGGCGGCGTCATGGAGACCTGATAACGCCGCAAAGACGTAGTTCAAAATGTGAAAATATTCAGTTTAAATTAGATTTTTATTAAATATCTGTTTATTTATTTAACATTTTTAATATTAATTTAAATAGCAATAAAACCTTATTTTACGTGGCCTATTTGCCAAAATTTTTTGTAAGATAACTCATTAATAATTTTTTCAAACCTTGCCATGCAAAACCCCCTGCTCGACTTCTCCGATTTGCCGCTGTTTGACCGCATTACGCCCGAACACGTGGCACCTGCCATCGAAGCGCTTTTGACTGACGCCAACGCCGCGCTGGAAACCGTCACAGCGGCGGCTTTCCCCGCGCAATGGCGCGGCATCGCCCAAGTGTTGGACGTCGCGACCGAGCGCCTCGGGCGGGCCTGGGGCGCGGTGAGCCACCTCAATGCGGTGGCGGATTCGCCCGAGCTGCGCGCCGCCTACAACGAGGCCCTGCCCCGCGTCACCGAGTTCTATACCCGCTTGGGCGCCGACGAACGCCTCTACGCCAAATACAAAGCCATCGACGCGGCGAGCCTCAATGCCGAGCAAAAACAGGCGCACCGCAACGCCGTGCGCAACTTTGTCTTGGGCGGCGCCGAACTGCAAGGCGCAGCACGCGAACGCTTCGCCGCCATCCAGGAACGCCAGGCGCAGTTGAGCCAGAAATTCAGCGAAAACGCACTCGATGCCACGGACGCGTTTGCCTATTTCGCCGCTGAAGACGAGCTGGACGGCGTGCCGGATGACATCAAACTCGCCGCCCGCGCAGTCGCTGAAAAAGACGGCAAAGCAGGTTTCAAACTCACGTTGAAAATGCCGTGTTACCTGCCGGTGATGCAGTTCGCGACCAACGGCAAACTGCGCGAAACGCTCTACCGCGCCTATGTCACGCGGGCGTCCGACCAAGCGCCGCCCGAAGCCTTGAAATTCGACAACACGGCACTCATCAACGAGATTTTGGCGCTGCGCCAGGAAGAGGCGCAACTCCTGGGCTACGCCAATTTTGCCGAGGTCTCGCTGGTGCCCAAAATGGCCACGTCGCCCGCACAGGTGACCCGTTTCCTGCGCGATTTGGCCGCCAAGGCCAAGCCGTTTGCGCAAAAGGATCTGGCCGACCTGCGTGAATTCGCATCGGCGGACTCAGCATCACCTTCCGCTGCGCTGAATGCCTGGGATCTGCCCTACTTAAGTGAAAAGCTCAAAGAAGCGCGTTACAGCTTCAGCGAACAAGAGGTCAAGAAATATTTCCCGCTGCCCAAAGTGCTGGCCGGTTTGTTCAAAATCGCCGAGACCCTGTTTGACATCGCCATCTCGCCCGCGACAGCGCCCGTCTGGCACCCGAACGTGGTGTTTTACCGCATTGACCGCCAAACCCACCAGCCCGACGGCAGCAGCAAAACCAGCTTGGTCGGCCAGTTTTATCTCGACCCAGCCGCCCGCACCGGCAAACGAGGCGGCGCCTGGATGGACGACGTGCGCGCGCGCTGGCTGCGTCCGGACAACGGCCAACTGCAAACACCGGTGGCGCATCTGGTGTGCAACTTCGCCGAAGGCAGCGAAGCCGGCGGCGTCAAAAAACCAGCGCTTTTGACACACGACGACGTGACCACACTCTTCCACGAATTCGGGCACGGCCTGCACCATTTGCTCACGCAGGTCAACGAGCGTGATGTCTCGGGCATCAGCGGCGTGGAGTGGGATGCGGTGGAGCTGCCCAGCCAATTCATGGAGAATTTCTGCTGGGAATGGGACGTGCTCAAACACATGACGGCGCATGTCGGCACGGGCGCTGCCCTGCCGCGCGCGCTCTTTGACAAAATGACCGCCGCCAAGAATTTCCAGAGCGGTTTGCAAACCCTGCGGCAGATCGAGTTCTCGCTTTTTGACATGTTGCTGCACGGCGGCCCCAGTGCGCCCGGCAGCGTGGATGTGATGTCCTTGCTGGCCCAGGTGCGCGCCGAAGTCGCCGTGGTGCAACCCCCGGCCTGGAGCCGCACGCCGCACACCTTCAGCCACATTTTTTCGGGCGGTTACGCTGCCGGCTATTACAGCTACAAGTGGGCCGAGGTGTTGAGCGCCGACGCCTACGCCGCCTTTGAAGAAACAGCAGGTAAGGACGGATTGCCAAATCTGGAAACTGGGCGAAAATACCGTCAGGCGATTCTGGAAGCGGGCGGCAGCCGCCCGGCGATGGAATCGTTCAAAGCGTTTCGCGGACGCGAGCCGACGCTGGACGCCTTGCTGCGGCATCAAGGCATGTCCAACGCCTGAAGCGAAAGGCCCGGTTTGGGTGAAAATTGGCTGGAGGAAAACAACATGGCAAAGATTGGGATGCGAGTTTCACATTTGATTTCTGGCACGGGATCCATGCTGGTGACCGTGCTGGCGGCCTTGCTGGCGGCCTTGCTTTTGTCCAGCGCCGTCCAGGCGCAAACTGTCTACCGCATCGTCGGCGCCGATGGCCGCGTGACGTTTTCTGACAAACCCCCGGTGAGCACCGACAAAGCGCAGGACAAAGTCACGGCCACCGACCGCAGCGGCCGCGCGCTCGATGTGAGCGGCAACAGCCTGCCATTTGAGCTGCGCCAAGTAACAACGAAATACCCGGTGACGATCTACACCCGCCCCGACTGCGCGCCCTGCGCCACCGGCCGCAGCGTGTTGGTGTCGCGCGGCGTGCCCTTCAGCGAACGCACGGTCACCACCAACGAAGACGCCGAGGCCTTGGCTCGCATCAGCGGCGAACAGGCCTTGCCGTTTCTGACGGTCGGCGGCCAAAAGATCAAAGGGTTTTCTGAAATCGAATGGACGCAGTTTTTAGATGCAGCCGGTTACCCGGCCACCTCCAAACTGCCGGGCCATTACCGCAACCCTGCGGCGGCTCCGCTGGTCGCGGTTCAAAGGCCGTCTGACGCGGCAACTGCGGCAGCAGCCGCAGCGCCCAAGCCCAACGCGGGCCAGACCGCCAGCGCCACCCCTGCTGAAGCGCCTCCGCCACCGAACCCCGCAGGCATTCGCTTCTAATTCATACCCAAATTGGGTATGAAAACTTGAAAAACAGCTCCGTTAGCGAAAATTTATAAATCTTTGCCTTCTAAGTCACGTTCTATATAGATTTGTAGCTATATAAAATATAGCAGGCGCTTTGACGTCAACCCAGTTCAGACTTTGCGGCGTGCAGCGAAGTTGAGCGTTTTAACCCCTTCGGGCGTACCCAGCAAACACACCTGCGCGCGTTGATGCGCAAACACACCGACCGTCACCACACCCGGCCATTGGCTCACTTCTGTCTCGAAAGCCAACGGGTCTTCGATGTGCAAACCGGTGACATCCAAAATGTGCTGGCCGTTGTCCGTCACCAGCGCCTGGCCGCCCGCCATCCGCAGCTGGGCGTGCACGGGGCTGCCCCCTTGCGCAGCGCCCATGGCTGCAAATTGTCTGGCGATGCGTTGCGTGGCCATCGGCACCACCTCCACCGGCAGGGGGAATTTGCCCAGGGTCTGCACGAGTTTTGACACGTCTGCGATGCACACAAACTGGCGGGATTGCGCGGCCACGATTTTCTCGCGTGTCAGTGCCGCGCCACCTCCTTTGACCATGTGGCCCTGCGCATCAATTTCATCGGCCCCGTCGATATAAACCGCCAGCTCACCGACATCGTTCGCATCGAAAACCTCGATGCCCAGCGCTTTGAGCCGCAGGGTGCTGGCCTCAGAACTCGACACCGTGCCTTTGATCTCGCCCCTGATCGACGCCAGCGCATCAATGAATTTGTTCACCGTTGAACCCGTGCCCACCCCCACAATTTCACCTTTCACCACGTATTTCAACGCGGCCTGGCCCACGGCGGTTTTCATTTCATCTTGCGTCACTAATCTTTGCGTCACTTCTGCATCCTTCTTTTGCGACAATCATGGGCTGAACTTCAAATTATCCGATGTCGCTCCTGCCCTACGCCCTCGTCCGCCCATTTTTATTTGGTCTCGATCCCGAAACCGCCCATGAAGTCACGCTGCGCGGTTTGGCCGCCGCGCAGGGCACACCGCTCGAACTCGCCTATTGCAACGCCCGGGTTGACGACCCGGTCACGCTGGCAGGACTCAGCTTTCCGAACCGCGTTGGCCTGGCCGCCGGCCTCGACAAAAACGCGCGCTGCATAGACGGCCTGGCCGCGATGGGTTTTGGTTTCATTGAAGTCGGCACCGTCACGCCGCTGGCGCAAACGGGCAACCCCAAACCGCGCATGTTCCGCCTTAAAGAAGCCAACGCGCTGATCAATCGCTTGGGCTTCAACAATGATGGCCTAAAAACCTTCGTCGCCAACGTGCAGCGCTCCAGGCTTCGTAAAAAAAGTGGCGGGCCGCTCGTGGGGCTGAACATCGGCAAAAACGCGGCAACGCCCATGGCGCGGGCCAATGAGGACTATTTGACTGGGCTTGAAGGCGTTTACCCGCATGCTGATTACGTCACCGTCAACATCTCCAGCCCCAACACCAAAAACCTGCGCGCGCTGCAAAACGACGAGGCCCTGGATAGGCTTCTCGGCACCATCGCCCAGCGGCGTGAACAACTCGCCGCGGAACACGGGAAGCGGGTTCCGGTGTTTGTGAAAATCGCGCCGGATCTTGATGAAGGGCAAATCAAACTGATTGCGGCAACACTCAAACGCCATGCCATGGATGGCGTGATCGCCACCAACACCACCTTAAGCCGCAGTGCCGTCCTGGGCCTCCAACACGCCGACGAGGCTGGTGGCTTGAGCGGCGCGCCGGTATTGGAGATGAGCAACCAAGTGATCCACCAACTGCGCGCCGAGTTGGGCAAAAAATTCCCGATTATCGGCGTGGGCGGCATTTTGAGCGCCAGCGACGCCGTAGGCAAAATCACCGCAGGCGCCAATCTCGTGCAGATTTATACGGGCTTGATTTACAAAGGGCCGGACCTCGTCAGCCAGTGTGCGGCTTTGATCAAGACGCGTTGTCGCTGAGGTTCCAAATCGCCCTGGGTTTGCGCCCGCCATGCGCGTAAACCATGACGTGGCTTTGCCGCTGAACTGCTATAAATCCAACATATCGTTTGGCCACTCAACATTCGGTCGAATCCAACAACTGGAGACACACCATGAAAAAAACTATCCTTGTTTCAGCCGTTTTGACTGCCCTTGCCTTGGGCGCAGTCGCCACCAGCGCCCAGGCGCAGGAAAAAAAGCCGATTGAACTGCGCTACAGCTCGGGCGCTCCGCCTACCGGCAACCCGTGGGTGATGCAGATCACACGCCTAGCCAAGGACATCGACGAGGAAAGCAAGGGCGAACTTAAGCTGCAACCCTTTCTCAACTCGCAGTTGGGCAGCGAACAGGACACTGTTTCGCAAGTTGCACGCGGCCGCATCGACATGGGCGGCTACTCCAGCGGTGCAGCCGCCCAGATCGTGCCCGAGCTCGCGCTGATCGTCATGCCGATGTTCTGGCGCAGCGCCAGCGAGTTTGATTGCGTGCTTGACGGCCACCTGCTCAAACCGCTGCAAGAACTGTTTGCGAAAAAAGGCGTTCAGTTCATGGGCTGGAGCGAAGTCGGCAACATTGACCTGTGGGGCAAAAAACCCTACCTCTCGCCCAAAGACCTGCAAGGCGCCAAGGCGGCGATCTACCCCAACAAGACGCAGCAGTTGTTCTATTCCACCAATGGTGCCAATCCGAATCCTTTGGGCCTGCCTGAGTGGATTCCGGCGTTCCAAACCGGCCTTGCAGAAGTCGTTTTCACCACCATCACGTCGGCATTGCCCATGGGATTGTCAAAAGTGGCCACGGTTGCCACGCGCGGTTTTTACGACTCCCCCGGCTTGACCCTGATGAACAAGGCTGTCTTTGACAAATTGTCCAAACCCCACCAGGAAGCTCTACTGCGCGCAGCTGCACGCAATCCTGCCGAAAAGATGCGCGGTGAAGTGCGCGGATTTGAAAACGTGCTGTTTGGCATGCATGAAAAAGCGGGTGGCCAGGCTGTGACGCTTACCCCAGAACAGCGCGCTGTGTGGCGCAAGTCGCTGGAGTCGGTGTACCCCCAGATCGTCAAAGAAATCGGTGGTGATTCGGACAAGATCTTCGCCGCTATGGAATCGGGTGCCAAGGCCTGCCAAAAATAGGCAAACATGACGGACGCACGTTCCGCGCCAGCCGCAGCGGTGGAAGCGCAGGCGCCTGGATGGGCAAAAAAACTCAGCGCAGGCTGGCACCGCACTGAATGCCTCGTGGCGGTCACCGCCTACGGCATCATCGCCACGCTTCTGGTGCTCGACGTGGCGGGCCGCGAACTGCTGGGCCCGGTCTACAAGCTGTTTGACATCAAGTCTTCCTCCGGCATTTACGGAGCCCAGAAGGCCTCGGTCTATGCTTTGGTGTTGGCCAGTTTTTGTGGCATCGGCATTGCCACTGCGACGGCCAGCCATCTGGTGCCGCGTGTCGGTTTTAGCTGGATACCCAGCGCCTGGGGCGCCACCATGGACCGCGTGGCGGATGTATTGACCGGTCTGTTTATGCTGGGCGTGGCGTATTACGGCTACGTGTTCGTGTCGTCGGCATTCTCCACAGGCCTTCGTGCCCAGGCGTTCAACGTGCCCGTATGGCCGTTTCAAGTGGCCATTCCGCTGGGATTTCTCTCAGCAGCGGTGCGCTACTTCATGTACGCGGCCTGGCCAGCGCTTCGGCCTTTGCCGCCCGAGTTTCAGGAATAAGCAGCATGACCACCGGACTGCTATTGCTGGGTTTTGTGCTGCTTGCGCTGCTGCTCCGACAGCCGCTGATTGTGATTCTGCTGGGCGCCTGCGCCTATGTGCAGATCGTGTGGGGCAAGGGGCAGCTCGACTACATCATCGAAGACATGTGGGTAGGCCTGGACAAGGAACTCATCCTGTCGATCCCGTTGTTCATCCTGTGCGGCAACGTGATGACGCAAGGCTCCACCGCCAAACGGCTGATCGGCATCATGGCGGCGCTCACCAGGCCTCTACCCGGCGGCCTGGCCATTGCGGTGATTTTGAGCTGCGGCATTTTCGCCGCCATATCCGGCTCGTCTGTCGTCACCATGCTGGCCATTGGCACCGTGATGTACCCAGCCCTCAAGGCCGGTGGTTATGACAACAAGTTCGCACTGGGCACGATCATGTCGGGGGGCACGCTGGGCATCATCATCCCGCCGTCCATCCCGATGATCATTTATGGCCTGGTGACGGAAGCGTCGGTCACGGATCTTTTCAAGGCGGGCGTCGGCCCCGGCATCTTTATTCTGGTAGTGTTCTCCATTTACGCCCTGTGGTTCAACCGAAAAATGCCCCGGGAAAAATTCAGCTTCTCTGAATTCATAACGGCCTGCCGTGAAGGTTTGTGGGCGGTGATGATGCCGGTGATCCTGCTGGGCGGCATCTACAGCGGCTATTTCACCGCCACGGAAGCTGCGGCAGTGGCGCTGGTCTATGCGCTTTTTGTGGAAATCAAGATCCACAAAGAGCTGAAGTTGATTGATTTCTACAACGTGGTGCTAGAGGCCGCCAAACTCGGTGGCTCGCTCTTTCCGGTACTGGCTGTGGCGCTGTCGCTCAACATCATCCTGATCGAACACCGCGTGCCCACTGCACTGGTGCAAATCATGCAGGGTTATATCGACAGCCCGCTGATGTTCATGTTGCTGGTCAATATTTTGCTGCTAATCGTCGGCTGCCTGATGACGACCGGTGAAGCCATTTTGATCCTCGCGCCTTTGCTCGCACCGATGGCGCAGGCCTATGGCTACGACAAGATCACCTTCGGCATCATCATGATCCTGAACCTGGAGATTGGTTACCTCACGCCGCCGGTGGGGCTCAACCTGATCGTCGCCATGTCGGCGTTCAAGCAGAATTTTGGCGTGCTGGTGAAGTCTGCAGTGCCTTTCATCCTGCTGATGATGGCCTGCCTCGCCATCATTATTTGGCAACCCTGGATAGCGATGTACCTGGTCAACGGCAAGTTTTGATTCGCGCCAAACTGGCGCGATAGGGCGTTGCAACGCCTGCGCTGGCACCCCTTTAACGCCAATCACCTTGCCTGAACCAGGTCGCGGACGTAGTCGCCAATCGCCAGGGCACTGGTGAGTCCAGGGGATTCGATGCCGAACAGGTTGACCAGGCCCGCAATGCCGTGCTCGTCTGGCCCTTGGATCATGAAGTCCCGTGCGGCTTCATGTGGCGCGTTGATTTTGGGGCGGATGCCGCAATAACCGGGAATCAGCGTGCCGTCTTTCAAATCGGGCCAGTATTGGCGCACGGCTTCGTAAAACGCCTCACTGCGCGCAGTGTCCACGGTCAAATCATCAGGGGAATCGACCCACTGCACATCGGGGCCAAATTTCGCTTGACCACCCATATCCAGTGTCAAATGAACGCCCAACCCAGCCGCCTGCGGCACCGGGTAAATCAGACTGGAAAACGGTGAACGGCCTGTCAACGTGAAGTAGTTCCCCTTGCAAAAGTAAGCCGATGGCACTACCGCATCCGTTAAGCCCGTGAACCTGCGCGCAAGGGGGACGGCGTTCAAACCGGCCGAGTTGACAACTGTTTTGGCGCGTAACCGGGTGCCGTCTGAGGTGGTCAACTGAATCACGCCAGGCTCACATGCCCCCTCTGCCAAGGGTGAATTGAAGGCCACCATGCCACCAGCGTTCTCCAAATCGCCTTGCAAGGCAATCATGAAAGCGTGGCTGTCCACAATGCCCGTCGAGGGCGAATGGATGGCCGCGACGCAGTGAAGCGCAGGCTCCAACACGTTTGCCTCTGCACGGGAGAGCAGCCTCAGGTCATACACCCCGTTGGCAGCCGCTTTGGCGATGATGCCCTGAAGCTGCGGCAACTGAGCCGCATCAGTGGCGACCAACAGTTTGCCGCAGCGCCGGTGCTCAATATGACGCGCCTCACAGTAGTCGTACAAAAGCTGACGGCCCTTCACACAGAAACGTGCCTTGAGCGACCCTGCCGTGTAGTAAATGCCGGCGTGGATGACCTCGCTGTTGCGCGAGCTGATGCCGGTGCCGATGCCAGGCTCTGCCTCCAAAACCAAAACTTCCCGCCCGGCTAGGCACAGCGCGCGCGCGACCGCCAGGCCGACCACGCCCGCGCCAATGACGACACAATCAACTTGCTCCATCTGCGTAGGCAGGATATCTGGCTCGGTGACTAGAGTTTGCGTGGGTCGATCGCGAGCAGCAGTTCGACCAAGGAGCGCAGATCACGCCGCAAGGCCGTGTGGTTTGGAATCAACTCGCGATCCAATTCGTTCATATACAACTTGCGGTTGATTTCCAGCTGGATACTATGGCGATGTTGGGCCGGATTGCTGTAACGCCGCACCAGTTCGACCCCCTTGTAGGGGTGGTTGTAAGCGACGCTGTAACCTTTGCTTTCAAGGTGTTGGCATACCAGGCTCGACAGGGCCACATGCGCGGTGGTTCCGTCGCGGTCGCCAATGACGAAATCAGCATGCGCCTCACCGGGAGAGTCGGTGGCCTGGGCCTGTGCCACGGCCGGCATGGAATGGCAATTGACGTGGATGCTGTAGCCATGAGTTTGCCAGGCCCGGTCGATCGCGGCGGCCACAGCGTCATGGTACGGACGCCAGCAATTGTCGATGCGGGCTTGCACTTCAGCGACAGACAACCGGCGCTGGTAGATCGGCGCGCCATCGTCGGTGGTGCGCCAGACCAAACCTTTGCCCAATTTGACTTTGGCCAGAAAAACGCCCTCTGTGGCGACCGCTTCAATCCATTCACCGTCGATCATTGAGAGGTCAAACTCGCTGAGACTGCGGTTGGCGTCCAGATAACTGCGGGGGAAAAACGCTTCGATCCAACCCACGCCCATGGCGGGCGCAAAGTCATAGAGCTTTTCGACATGGGTATCTTCCGCCCTGCGCAATGCCGCAAAGTCGCTGCTGAACCCGAAGTCCTCGGGATAGTTCACGCCGCTATGGGGCGAGTCCAGCACCAGTGGCGCATTGCCGGGCACGTATCGAATGGCGGGAGACATCAAAATCCGCTCCTCAATCTATTTTGTGAATATGGCATAATGGAAGGCTATCCTGACAGGTATTTTGATTCAATATTGTGGTCAGCGGCAGGGCGGTTAGCTCAGGGGTAGAGCACAGCATTCACACTGCTGGGGTCGGAGGTTCGAA
>JANLYO010000288.1:0-3963 GCA_031365665.1 Rhodoferax sp.
TTGGTGTCGCCATGCGAAGCGTAGGCGCAGGCAATGATGTCAGCCTGCTGGGTGCGTGTGGGCATGCCAGTGGATGGCCCGCCGCGTTGCACGTTGATGATGGTGACAGGAATCTCTGCAAAATAAGCCAAGCCGATGAACTCCGTCATCAGAGAAACGCCGGGGCCAGAGGTCGCAGTGAAAGCCCGCGCGCCGTTCCATCCCGCGCCCACCACCATGCCGATCGACGCAATTTCATCCTCGGCCTGCACAATCGCGTAGTTGTTTTGCCCGGTATTGGAATCGACGCGAAACTTGGCGCAATACCGCTGAAAAGCCTCAGCCACTGAGCTTGAGGGGGTAATTGGGTACCAAGCCGCAACTGTGGCACCGCCGTAGACGCATCCCAGCGCGGCGGCGGCGTTGCCCTCAACAAAAATCAGGTCGCCCACTTTGTCGGCGCGTTTCACGCGGATACCCAGCGGGCCGTTCAGATGCTCAATGGCAAAGTCCCGACCGAGATGCAAGGCTCGGATGTTGGAATCCAGCAGTTTCTCTTTGCCTTTGTATTGCTCGGCAAACAACTTCTCAATCACCTCGGCTTCGACCTCCAGCAGCACACTCAATGCGCCAACATAGATGATGTTTTTAAACAGCTGGCGTTGCCGTGGATCGGGGTACACCGCGTTGGAGATTTCCGTCAGCGGCATGCCGATGACGTGCACGTCGTCGCGGAACTTTGATGGAGGCAAGGGCTTCGTGCTGTCGTAAAACAGGTAACCTCCCGGCTCGATTTCTGCCACATCCGCGTCCCAGGTTTGCGGGTTCATCGCGACCATCATGTCGATGCCGCCGCGCCGCCCGAGGTAGCCTTTTTCGCTCACGCGCGCTTCATACCAGGTGGGCAAACCCTGGATGTTGCTCGGGAAGATATTGCGCGGGCTTACCGGCACACCCATCCGCAATATGGCTTTGGCAAACAGTTCGTTGGCCGACGCAGAGCCAGAGCCATTCACATTCGCAAATTTGATGACGAAGTCGTTGACAGCTTCGATTTTTTTCATGCGGCAACTCCTTGCGCCGTGGCGGAACTTGCATTGGCCGCCGCCTTCTGGATCATCCTGCCCGCAATGTCAAATGGCGTGGCCTTGGGCGTGACCAGCAGAAACTTCTGCATGTCCCAGGCACCCGTCGGGCAACGTTCGGCACACAGCCCGCAGTGCAGGCAAACGTCTTCATCTTTGACCATCACATTGCCGGTTTTCATGACGCCGGAGACGTACAGGTCTTGCCTCAAATTGGTAGCCGGCGCCTTCAGCCGGGTGCGCAGGTCAGCTTCATCACCGTCCGCCGTGAAGGTGATGCAGTCCATCGGGCAAATGTCGACACAGGCGTCGCACTCGATGCAAGTGTCTTGGGTGAACACGGTTTGCACATCGCAGTTGAGGCAGCGCTGCGCCTCCTTAAAGGCGGTGGCAGCGTCGAAGCCTAGCTCCACTTCGACCTTGATGCTGGCCAATGCCATCTCCGCCTTGGCCCATGGCACCTTGTAACGCAAATCGTTGGACGTATCGTTGTCGTAGGCCCACTCATGGATGCCCATTTTTGCGGACGTCAAATTCGTCATCGGATCCGGGCGGCGCTTGATGTCGGCTCCGTTGAGCAGCAGGTCAATTGAGACGGCGGCGTCATGCCCATGCGCCACCGCAGTGATGATGTTTTTGGGGCCAAAGGCGGAGTCGCCGCCGAAAAAAACATGGGGAAGGCTGGCTTGAAGGCTCTCTTTGTCCAACTTGGGCAAACCCCATTTGTCAAACTCAATGCCGCAGTCTTTTTCAATCCACGGAAAAGCGTTTTCTTGGCCCACGGCAATCAGCACCGCGTCACACGGCACCAACACGTCGGCTGCACCGGTCGGCACCAGGCTGCGCTCGCCTTTGTCGTTGTAGATCGCCTTGACGGCTTCAAAGGTCATGCCGGTGAGCACGCCGTTGGCGTGCTCAAAAGTCTTGGGCACGTGGAAGTTGATGATCGGGATGCCTTCGTGTTGCGCATCCTCTTTCTCCCAGGGTGAGGCTTTCATCTCTTCGAAGCCACTGCGCACAATCACTTTCACGTCAGAGCCGCCCAGCCGCCGCGCGGAGCGGCAGCAGTCCATCGCGGTGTTGCCGCCTCCCAGCACAATCACGCGTTTGCCAATGCGGGTGACATGTCCAAAAGACACCGAGGCCAACCAATCAATACCGATATGGATGTTGTCTTTGATCTCCATGCGTCCCGGAATCTGCAGGTCACGCCCGCGTGGTGCGCCGCAGCCCACAAACACCGCGTCGTAGTTCTCGGCCAGCAGCGCTTTCATCGAGTCGACCGCTTGCTTGTTTTTGAAATGCACGCCCATGTCCAGGATGTAACCTGTCTCTTCGTCAATCACCGTCTCCGGCAGGCGAAAGCGCGGTATTTGCGACCACATGAAACCACCGGCCTTGGCTTCTCCATCAAAAACTGTGATGTCGTAACCCAAAGGCGCCAGATCCCTCGCCACCGTCAGCGAGGCAGGCCCGGCCCCGACACAGGCGATGCGTTTGCCATTTTTGGGCGCGATTTTAGGCATGCGTTTGGAGACATCGCTCTTCATGTCTGCAGCGACACGTTTGAGTCGGCAAATGGCCACCGGTTCAGGTGTCGCTGTCTCACTGTCCTCCACCCGGCCACGCCGACACGCAGGCTCACAGGGGCGGTCGCAAGTGCGACCGAGGATGCCGGGAAAAACGTTGGAGGCCCAATTGATCATGTAAGCGTCGCTGTAGCGACCTTGACCAATCAGACGGATGTATTCGGGAACGGGGGTGTGTGCCGGGCAGGCGTATTGACAATCAACGACCTTGTGGAAATAGGTCGGATTGGCGATATCGGTTGGAAGCAAAACTGTCTCCTTGATACTTCTAGGTATATTCTGTAACGCTAGGGTACAAACAGTCTATCGACGCCTGCCATGCACCACCCTCGGGTGAATCCCGAAAAGTGTCGCTTTTGTGTCAATTTGCCAAGAAAACAGCGTGATTTGCGGATTCTTTTACGCGGCCGTTTTTCGAAAAGCCGAAACCACTTCAGGCGGCGCTTGCACCAGTTCGATCAACACACCCTCCCCGGCAATCGGAAATTCTTGGTTGGCCTTGGGGTGCAAAAAACAAATGTCAAAACCGGCCGCGCCCGGGCGAATACCACCCGGCGCAAACCGCACACCTTGCGCCGTGAGCCAGGACACGGCCGCGGGCAAGTCGTCGATCCACAAACCGACATGGTTCAAGGGCGTGGTGTGGACGGCGGGCTTTTTTTCGGCGTCCACAGGTTGCATCAGGTCAACTTCGACTTTGAATGCGCCTGCGCCCATGGTGCAGATGTCTTCGTCCACGTTTTCGCGCTCGCTCACAAAATGGCCCGTCACCTCCAGGCCCAACATGTCAACCCATAATTCGCGCATTTTGGCTTTGCTGGTGCCGCCAATCGCAATCTGCTGGATGCCCAGAACCTTGAAAGGACGCGGCACCTTGGCGCTGCTCATGCCGCTTGCGGCTGGCGACGCGCTGCCAGATAGGTGACACCTTCGCTGATCGCACTTTCGGTGTGCCAAGCACCCCGTGGCACGCGAAACACATCACCCACCCCGTAACGCGTCACCGCACCGCCCACACCAATGTCAATGTGGCCCGCCGTGATGTAGGCGAAGGCGTCAAACGGATGGTCGTGCCCATCCATGTTGTAACCCAATGGTTTACTAATTTCCACAGGTGTCGCATAGGCGCCCTGGTTGGCTTCTGCTTCAAATTCAGTGCGTGTCATCGTGTGCCTTTCCTAAATATTGCGTCCCGAGTTTATGCAAATTCAACGATAGCCTGATCCACCGTGAGAGATTCCCCTTTGTGTGCCAAAACTTTGCCCACCACCCCGTCGGCAGCGGCGAACAGCACATTTTCCATTTTCATC
>JANLYO010000003.1:0-3994 GCA_031365665.1 Rhodoferax sp.
CAGCGCATGTCGCTGGCAATGCAAACTGCGACAAAAACCGCCGGAGAAATGGCTGCCCGTGATGAGGCCGCCCACCGACTGGCGGCGCAGATCGAGGAAAAGCAACTGATGGCTCAACGTGCTGAGGCGGAGCGTATGCGCCTGGTCCGGGTCGAAGAGGCACAACAGGAGGCGCGTCGACAGAAGGCTTCCGAGGAGGCCGCTGCCCTGGTCGCGTTGGCTAGAAAAGCCGCAGAGACCGCTGCGCAGGTGGAGGCCATCCAACAAAGTGCGAAAAAGGCCCAGGCCGCGCTGGCCGAGGTGCAGCGTTTGCAGGCCCAGCAACAGGAAAGGGAAGTCGCGGAACGCGCCCTTGCGTTGAAGGCCGAGCAGACTCGCATTGAACTTGCTCGGGCGGCGACCGCTCAACAAATGGAGATTGCGCGCATCACCGCTGAAAAGCAGGCGCTGCTTGTGGCTGCCGCGCCTGCTCCTGCTCCTGTGCCACTTGTGTTGCCGCCCACACCGTTTTCCAAGGGGTACGCCGAGCACCAACGCAAATTCAGCGTGGGCGACGAGTTCAATATCCGCGTTGTTGATCAATTCAATCAGTCTGAGAAGCAATTGGTCATGAAGGTCACACAGGTTGACAGCGAAGCCGAGCGAGTGATTTACAACAACGGTGAATTTGCCAGCGATTTGATGGGCAACACCACGACCAATCTGCGTGGGGCATTCAGCACGCCACGGCAGTTTTACCCTGCCGACCTTTTTGTTGGGAAGAAATGGCAAACTCGCTTCAAGCAGTCGCGTGCCGGTGGCGTCAGCTACACCTTTCAATACGATTTGAAGGTTGTTGGTCTGGAGCGCGTTACCGTGCCCGCAGGTACTTTTAACGCTTTCAAGATTGAAGCCCGCGGCTTCAACATGGAGCTTGGTGCGGCCCTGGAGCGCAATATTTGGGTTGCTCCCGGCATAGCGGCGGATGTCGCCCATGAGATCAAGGTTCGTCTGCGCAATGGCCGCTACGAACAAAACGAACGGCAGGAGTTGGTGTCATTTGCACAAGCCCTGCGATAACTGACCTGCCAGACAGGCTGGCAAGGTACCTGAATGATGCCGTCCTGCACGCTCAGGTCCATTTTTTATAAACACGGAGAGAAACAGTCAATGTCAGTTAACTCAAAATACGCATCTGCCCTGGTGGTTGCGCTGGTTTCCGGGCTTACCGCATGCGGTGGCGGTGGCAGTGGCACGGCTACAACGACCCCGGCCCCCACAACGCCGACAACACCGGCTTCAAACGTGCTGGCACTCAGTTTGGCCGATACGTTCACCGGCACATTGCTGGGCAGTGGTACAGGTCTCTGGTCGGGTGACGTCGGTGCTGATGGCGGTTCGGCGGATGGCGGCGGTGCCGCCGGCGATGGCGAGTTTGTCAAAGTCAGCATGAAGTTTCCGTCCGCTACGTCGTCTGCCGGTACATTGACCTGGACCGTTCTACGCTCGCAGTTCGGCATTGCCAACTCAACAGGCACTTTGAATATTCAAAGAGACACGACCGGCGTGGGTGGTTACAAAGTGGTGGGTGTAAATGGCGTGGCAACGGCGGTTCGGGCAACACAAGGCAATTTCTTTGTGTCGACATCGGGGCAATTGACCGGCACGTTGCCACTGGCTGTTGGCATCAGTGGTGCCGTGAAAGACACGCTGTTCAATGGCATCCGGTTCAACGATGCTAAAAGCACCGCCACCGACATGTCGGAATTTGCCGGGCAATACGGTTTTGCCAGCCTGACGGCCAATGTGACCACCGGGGCCGCCCCCAGCGTCAGTGGCGGCATACTCAATTTGAACGCCAACGGTAGCGGAAGAATCTGTGACGGGTTTGTCTACAGCGCGACCTGTGCCAATGGCATGGACGTGCTGGCCACGTTTGATGACCCGAACAGCCGCAACCTGATTCGCATTGTTACGGCGGCCACGCAGTCGCAGTCTATCGCTGCTGGTGCGGCCAATGGTGTCAATGGGCTCTTCGTCCCCCGCAAGTTTGGTGCAGCAGGAGTTTCGATGACGGGTGATGTCCTTTTGACCGGGGTGGGCATAACCAACCGCACCGGCGCTGTTTACGCGTCCCGTGTGGGCAGCACCGCCATCAATCCGTCGAGCCTGGTTGGAGCCTGGAGCATTACCGCCCGGAATATTCTCACCAACTCTTCAGCCTCCAATTTGGCGGCGGTCAATTTCGTGGGGAGTGTGTTGAAAGCAAATAGCCGCGCCACCGCGACGACCTGCGACGCCTTGTCTTCAACGCTGACACCCGGGCCTATCAACTCGGCTGTGACGATAACGGGAGGCGGCAGTACCGCACCTCGCTATCTTGTTCAACTGGATGCCGATCTTATGGTTTTTGCTGCACCCGGTGAAGAGTTGGGCTTGCTGCGCCGTTATTCCACCAACCCACTGGTAGCGCCTTGCCAGCCCACTTGATGGTTTGAACCCATACCCCGATGGGCTGTTGTCAAAGTCGGGGTATGTCTGTTAATGTTTGCTTTTATGGACCCGTCAAGGACATATCGACATGCCACCAAAACCTGCCTTGAAACTTATCGCCAGCCTGGCAGCGAGCTTGGTGTGTGGGCTCGCATTGACTGGTTGCAGCTCCAGCCCAATGCCCTCAGACACGGCTGCCGTGGCGGCGCCAAAAGCGGACCTTCAGTTCGTCGATTTGCAGGGGTTTGACCGGGAGCTGTCTGGCTCACTGTCAGCCCCTTTGCCCAAGGTGGATGTGGCCTTTTACGACCGCATTACCCCCAGCGCCATGCCAGAACGGTTGCAGCAGTGGATGGCCTCGGTGGAGGCGGGTGGCGGTACCGTGAAGGTGGTGCCGCCGAAATCCACGGTGGCCGCGAAGAGCCCGTTTCTGTTGATCAGCGCGGCGACGTCCATTTGGTCGGCTTCCAAAATGGCCAAGGAACTGGCGACCAGGGCGCAGTTCAAGGCGGCGCAGTCTTACGATGCGGAAATCATCCTCAAAGTGGATGACAAAGGCGAGACCCTGGTGGACAAGGTTGTTTTTCTTCAGCGCAAGAAGTAGTCCGGCTGATCGATTGTCGCTATGACCACCCGCGTTCAGTTTCTCACTCAGTTTTTCATAGGCCTGTTGGGTGCCAGCCTCACGCTGCCTCTGTGCGCGCAAACGCCAGCGCCCAGCGCGGAGCAGATGATTCAGCAGCTCACAGGTCCGCGCACCCGCAGCCTGCGCAACCTGTCGGTCGAGGCGGCACCGGCTGCCACAGATGCGGCTCAGGCTGCTGGGGGCCTGGCACCTGCGTCGGCGTTTGCACTGGCGGCTGCGGCGACGCCCCGGCCTTCGTTGTCGCTGTTGATTCAGTTTGACTTCAATTCGGCGCGGGTCCGGCCCGAGAGTCAACAATCTCTGGCCACGCTGTCAGAGGCCTTGCAATCATCCGAGCTCATGAATTCCCGATTTGCGGTGGAAGGCCACACCGACGCCAAGGGCGATGCGGACTACAACCAGAAACTCAGCGAGGCGCGCGCCCAAGCCGTGCGCGATTTTCTCAAGACCCGGGGTGTGGACCAGGACCGTCTGGTCGTCGCAGGTAAAGGTGCGACGGACCTGGCCAACAGCGATCAGCCATTTGCCGCAGAAAACCGTCGCGTGCGCATTGTCAACCTGGACTAGTTGTGCCCCCGGAACCCGTTGCACACCAGGCAGTGAATCAAATCATGATCACGCTCACACCATCGCTTAAAGCCCTCGTTTGGCGTTTGTGTTGGGTGATCGGTTTGCTGACCGGTGTGGGGCCTCTTCCGTTGTCTCACGCTCAGCTGGCGCCGGTTGCTGCGCACGCCCAACCCAGCACGTTGGGCGTGCGCAGCCTGGCACCGCGCGTCAACCGCCATGCGCTGATCATCGGCATCAGCCGTTATGCCGACGCTGGTACGCCACCGCTGCCGGGTGCGCGTATCGACAAGCAATCCGCCACTGAAA